>NZ_JBQENN010000030.1:25051-74237 GCF_052044625.1 Pseudomonas sp. 22515 | reverse complement strand
TGGTGCGCCAGGCATGGCGCGTTGCGCGATAGCGCAACCAGCTTGGCTGTGGTGGCCTCGCTGGTGACTTGGGGGTGAAAGTCCTCTACACACCCGGCAAGGGGAAGTGTTAGCCAGAGGCAAGGGTGTCGTGGGCGACTACGAATCTGAAGGAAGCCCGAGGCAAAATGCTGGCCTGACGAACAGGAAGCGGATCAGGCGGCGCAGCGGGGCAAGACGGCCATAATCGTCAAAGCCCAATACTTGCACGGAACGCTGCGACGTAAATCCGACAGGCATAAGCAGGAAGGTCACGCGAATTACCCTGGGAGATCTGTACGCTTGCCTTGGTGCTACCGAGCGTCGAGAGGCGACGGGATGAGCGTGCAGAAGTCAGCCGAGGCCGTAGTAAGTGGCGGTTAACCGCGTCACCAAGGGCCGAACAGGTTATGCCGCCAGTAGGCGTCACTGTCTCGTTGGTAGCCGCAATGCAGAAATTTCCTAAAACGGAATCTGTCACTCCGAATCCCGGCCAGAAGCCGAGGATGATGCCTGACAGCGCAAAGGTATCGACGGCGTCATCGGCGTGGACGAACGCAGAGCCGGACACGCTGATGGAGCGGGTGCTCGCACCGGCCAACCTCAGACGTGCGTATAAGCGCGTAGTCAGCAATAAGGGAGCGCCGGGTGCCGATGGCATGACGGTCGCCGACCTTGCAGGCTATGTGAATCAGTATTGGCCAATCCTCAAAGGCAGATTGCTGGCCGGTGAATACCATCCCCAAGCCGTACGTGCGGTTGAAATTCTCAAGCCGCAGGGCGGCACGCGGCAACTGGGAATTCCCAGCGTCGTGGATCGCCTGATCCAGCAGGCATTGCTGCAACAACTCACGCCATTCTTCGATCCTTTGTTCTCGGATTTTAGCTACGGCTTCCGTCCGGGCAGGAGCGCGCATCAAGCTGTCGAGATGGCCCGTGCCCATGTGGCATCGGGGCACCGGTGGTGCGTGGAAGTCGATCTGGAGAAGTTTTTTGATCGGGTCAACCACGACATCCTCATGGCCTGTATCGAGCGCCGGGTCAAAGATAAGTGCGTACTTAGGCTTATCCGTCGCTACCTTGAAGCGGGAGTCATGTCAGGCGGTGTCGTCAGTCCACGGCAGGAAGGGACGCCGCAAGGCGGCCCGCTCTCGCCGCTGCTGTCGAATATCCTGCTCGATGAATTTGACCGCGAACTGGAGCGGCGGGGCCATCGCTTCGTGCGCTATGCCGATGACGCGAACATTTATGTGCGCAGTCCTCGGGCTGGCGAACGGGTACTGGCTAGTGTCGAGCGCTTCCTGAGTCAACGTTTGAAACTGACGGTGAATCAGAAGAAGAGTCGAGTCGCGAGAGCCTGGAAGTGTGATTACTTGGGTTATGGGATGAGCTGGCATCAGCAGCCAAGGTTGCGGGTGGCAACGGTGAGCCTGAGTCGCCTGCGCGACCGGCTCGCAGAGCTGCTATGCGGCGCGCGGGGCCGCAAGATGGCAAACACCATCGAGCGGATAAACCCCGTACTACGAGGTTGGGCGGGTTACTTCAAGCTCAGCCAGAGCAAGCGGCCACTTGAGGAGCTGGATGGCTGGATCAGGCACAAACTCCGCTGTGCCATTTGGCGCCAATGGAAACAGCCCTCTACGAGGGCGCGCAACCTGATGCGTCTGGGCTTAAGCGAGGAGCGTGCCTGTAAATCGGCCTATAACGGCCGAGGCCCATGGTGGAACTCGGGGGCGCCACATATGAATCAGGCGCTGCCGAAGAAACTATGGGATCGACTCGGACTGGTCTCGATACTGGATACGATCAACCGGCTTAGCCGCATAGCTTGAACCGCCGTGTACGGAACCGTACGCACGGTGGTGTGAGAGGACGGCGGGTGTGAACCCGCCTCCTACTCAATTGCGTGTTTTAGGCCAGCACATCCAGCGGTGATGCCCCCAGCAGGCGGGCGTCCGTCTCTTCCTCAAGCAATGTGCGCAGCAGCTCTACAGAGGCCTGCTGGCGCTGGGCATCGCGAAATACCAGGCCAACCTTCAATGGCACGCGCGGCTCGCTCAACGGCTTCCACAGCAGCCCCTGATCATCTTCGGCGGCCTCCTTGGCGCGCCCCGGCAGAATGGTAGCCAGCGCCGTGTGCGCGAGGCTATCGAGAATCCCTGCCATATTGTTCATCTCTGCCTGCACCTGCGGCCGTCGGCCTTGGCTGGCCAGCTGCGCCTGCCAGATCTGGCGGATCTGGAACTCTTCGCCCAGCATCAGCATGGGCAATTCGGCGGCCTGACGGATGGACACCTTCTTGAAGTCCTTCAGCGGGTGGGTATCGGGTATGACCAGTTGCAGCTCATCTTCGTACAACAGCAGGCCATGCAGCCCTGGCTGGCGCGGCGGCAAGTAGCTGATGCCGATGTCCAGGTTGCCATTGAGCAGGCGCCGTTCGATCTCTAACCCTGACAACTCGTAAATCTGCACGACCAGGTGAGGTTGAGCCTTGCGCAGCCGTTCAAGCAGCTGCGGTATCAGGCTTGGCCGCACGGTCTGCAATACACCGATAGCCAAGGTGCGCAGCGACTGGCCCTTGAAGTTGCGCATAGCCTCATGGGCACGCTGCAGGCCGTCGAGCAACGGCAGGGCATGGTTGTACAAGGTGTGGGCGGCCAGGGTCGGCAGCAAGCGTTTGTTGCTGCGCTCGAACAGGCTCAGGTCGAGGCTGTGTTCCAACTGGCGAATCTGCTGGGAAAGCGCCGGCTGTGACAGCGACAGGCGCTCGGCGGCACGCCCTACGTGGCCTTCTTCGTACACCGCGACGAAATAACGCAGTTGGCGGAAATCCATAAGTAACACTTATCGAAAATGCTGGAAAAACGAAATGGTCGAAAACCCTGCTGAAGCCTAGTCTATCGCCGTATTCCAAAGGGTTACAGCGATGATTCTGTCGATTGTTACCCCGGATGAAAAACACTTTTGATAGGAAAGGCAAAATATCGAGTGCCGGCACCAAGACCGCACCGTGGCTGCCCTTTACCGTGATTGGTTGGAGCCCTTGATGAACCTGTTCAACCTGCGCCGCTCGGCTCCTGCCGCCGCCGAGCCCAAGCGTGCGCCGGTGATCGTGCCGCACGCGTCTGAGCTGTCGCCCGAGCGCCTGATGCCCGGCGCCGAACGTGCAGCGCAGGTATTCGTGCGTGGCCAGGGCTCGTGGTTGTGGGACAACGAAGGGCATGCCTACCTGGACTTCACTCAGGGCGGTGCGGTCAACAGTTTAGGCCACAGCCCCAGCGTGCTGGTCAAAGCGTTGGGCAACCAGGCTCAGGCGTTGATCAACCCGGGCTCGGGCTTCCACAACCGTGGCCTGCTGGGGCTGGTCAACCGGCTGTGTCAGAGTACCGGCAGTGACCAGGCCTACCTGCTTAACAGCGGTGCCGAGGCCTGTGAAGGGGCGATCAAGCTGGCGCGTAAGTGGGGCCAACTGCACCGCAACGGCGCCTATCACATCATTACTGCCAGCCAAGCCTGCCATGGCCGTAGCCTCGGCGCGCTGTCCGCGTCCGACCCGTTGCCGTGCAATCGCTGCGAACCTGGCCTGCCGGGTTTCAGCAAGGTGCCGTTCAATGACCTCGCGGCGCTGCACGCTGAGGTGGATTCACGCACCGTGGCAATCATGCTCGAGCCGATACAGGGTGAGGCGGGCGTTATTCCCGCTACTCAGGAATACCTCAAGGGCGTGGAAACGCTCTGCCGCGAACTGGGCATCCTGCTGATCCTTGATGAGGTGCAGACCGGTATTGGTCGCTGTGGTGCGCTGCTGGCCGAGGAGCTCTATGGCGTGCGCGCCGACATCATCACCTTGGGCAAGGGCCTGGGGGGCGGCGTGCCGCTGGCCGCCTTGTTGGCAAGGGGCAAGGCATGCTGCGCCGAGCCTGGTGAGCTGGAAGGCAGCCATCACGGCAACGCGCTGATGTGCGCCGCCGGCCTGGCAGTGCTGGACAGCGTGCTGGAACCTGGCTTTTTAGCCCAGGTACAGGACAACGGTCGTCACCTGCGTGAAGGCCTGAGCCGCCTGACCGGGCGCTATGGTCAGGGTGAAGTGCGCGGTCACGGGCTGCTATGGGCCCTGCAACTGAAAGAAAACCTGGCCCGCGAACTGGTGGCTGCGGCCCTGCACGAAGGCCTGCTGCTCAACGCGCCGCAAGCGGATGTAGTGCGCTTTTCACCGGCGCTGACTGTGAGCAAAGGCAACATCGACGAAATGCTGCTGCGCCTGGCGCGCGCTTTCGCCCGCCTGCATGCCCAGCAGCAGGCCCGTCGCGAAGTGCCGGCGTAGCGGCCTGGCAAAGAATTCAACGAACCGTCTGGCGTTCCTGCGCATCGCCCCTGGCCTGTTTCATTCGGCCCGGGGCGTTTTTTTTTGCCTGTGGAACCTCTAAGGCGGGCAGCTAGTCTTTGATGTAACCCTTAAGGAGAGACTCGCATGGACTTTATCCGCATCATCATCGCCATCATTCTGCCGCCGCTGGGGGTGTTCCTGCAGGTCGGGTTTGGTGGGGCGTTCTGGCTTAATATCCTGCTGACCCTGCTGGGGTACATTCCGGGGATCGTGCATGCGGTGTATATCATCGCCAAGCGTTGATACAGGCAGAGATTGGCCCCTACAGGAGCAGCACAAGGTTGCTCCTGCTCGGGGCGTCTGGAACTATTGCGCCAACACCCGGCAATAAAATTTCCACTCTTCTTCCAAGGCATGCGCCAGGTTCTCCGCCTTGCGGAACCCGTGCCGCTCTCCCGCATAAAAGTGCCCTTCAGCGTCGATCCCGTTGGCCTGCAGCGCTGCCAGCATGGACCGCGTCTGTTCCGGCACCACCACTGCATCCAGCTCACCCTGGAAGAAAATCACCGGCACCTTGATGCGCTCTGCATGCAGCAGCGGCGTGCGCTGGCGATAGCGGTCAGCGTCCCGCTGCGGGTCGCCGATCAACCAGTCCAGATAATCACCCTCGAACTTGTGGGTGGCATGGCCGAGGGCTATCGGGTCGCTGACCCCGTACAGGCTGGCGCCGGCGCGAAACACGTCTTGGAACGCCAAAGCGCACAGGGTGGTGTAGCCCCCGGCGCTGCCGCCGCGGATGAACGCCTTGCGTTTGTCGACCACGCCCTGAGCTGCCAGGTATTCGACTACCGCGCAGGCATCGGCCACATCGCTCTCGCCCCAGCGCTGGTGCAGTGCCTGGCGGTATTCCCGACCATAGCCGGTGCTGCCCCGGTAGTTGAGGTCGGCCACGGCAAAGCCGCGCTGGGACCAATACTGGATACGCGGGTCGAGCACGGGATAACAGGCTGAGGTTGGCCCGCCGTGGATGAACACCACCAGCGGTGCGGCGCCTTGCGGCTGCGCTGGCGGGTAGAAGAAACCATGGGCCTGCTCGCCGCCACTGTCGTAATGGATCGGCTGCGGCAGGCTGATTTGCCCTGCCGGCAGCATTTCGGCACCACCGGCCAGCACGCGTACTTCATGGTTGCTGCGGTCAATGGCAATGACTGCCGGGGGGCTGATGGGCGACGCGGCGATGGCATACAGGTGTTCGCTGTCCATGGCCAGGCTGCGAAAGCGTGTGTAGGCACTGGCGAAACGCTCCATACGGCCATCTTCACCACGCAGCCCCAATTGCCCGAAGCCGTCTTCGAACCAGCTGGCCAGGTAGCTTTGCGGGCCCAGTGCCAACCAGGTACAGGTGCCCAATTGCCAAGGCGCAGCAGCATGGTCTGCCGGTGCGGCAGGCAACGCCTGCCATTGGCCATCGACCTCACCCCAGGGTTGCCAGAAACCATTGCGGTCGGACAGGCAGTAGAGCCGACCTTCGGCATCGAAGCGTGGTTGTTGCAGCGATTCTTCTGCGGCGGCTACACATTGCGCCGGCCCCCAGTGGCCGCTGGCATCGCGCGCGCGATACATCAGCCGGGTGACGGTCCAGGGCTGCGCCGGGCGGTCCCATTCGATCCACGCCAGGCGCTGGCCATCGGCACTGACAGCAGGCGAGGCATAGAAGTCGGCGCCCTCGGCGAGCACCTCGCGGCTGCTGTCACCCAAAGCGATCAGGCGGTGCTCTACTTGCTCGGCATGGCGCTCTTCGACGGCCAGTACCTGGCCGTCGTGCCACTGCACATCGCCATAGCGGCAGCTGACATCGTGAGTCAGCGCACGCGGTAGCGAATCGTCCAGCGGCTGGGTGTAGACCTGCTGGTCCTTTTCGTTGACGAACACCAGCCCGTCGCCACCCAGGCAGAAGCTGCCGCCGCCATACTCATAAACCCGGCTGCGTACGCTGAAGCCGTCCGGGGTCAGGCAACGGGCCTGGTAGTGCAGCCAGTGCCAGATACGGCACGCTCCATCGGCCGGGCGGAATTCGTTCCAGAACAGCCCGTCGGCACTGACCTTGAGTTCAGCGAAGTCGGTGCCGGCGGCAACCGCCTGGGCCGCGCTGAACTCAGCCGCGGGCGATGACACGGGAGTTTCGATCATTGCGGAAGGTCATCTGTTCGATCGCGAGCTGGGCGGTTTCTGCCTCCTCGCGGGCCTTGAGGATGATGCCGTGCTCGGTCGATTTGGCGCACACCGGGTCTGCGTTGCTGGCATCGCCGGTCAGCATGAAGGCCTGGCAGCGACAGCCGCCGAAGTCCTTTTCTTTCTCGTCGCAGGAGCGGCAAGGTTCGCGCATCCACTCATAGCCACGGAAGCGGTTGAAACCGAACGACTCATACCAGATATGGTGCAAGTCGTGGTCGCGTACATTCGGAAACTGCACGGGCAGCTGGCGGGCGCCGTGGCAGGGCAAGGCGGTACCGTCCGGGGTGATGGTGAGGAACAGGTTGCCCCAACCGTTCATGCAGGCCTTGGGGCGCTCTTCGTAGTAGTCAGGGGTAACGAAAATCAGCTTGCACGGGTTGCCCTCGGCCTTGAGCTTGTCCCGGTATTCGTTGGTGATACGTTCTGCCCGCTCGAGCTGCGCGCGGGTTGGCAGCAGCCCAAGGCGGTTGAGGTGCGCCCAGCCATAGAACTGGCACGTGGCGAGTTCGACAAAGTCGGCCTCAAGGGCAATGCACAACTCGATGATGCGGTCGATCTTGTCGATGTTGTGCCGATGGGTGACGAAGTTGAGCACCATCGGGTAGCCATGGGCTTTTACCGCGCGGGCCATTTCCAGCTTCTGTGCAAAAGCCTTTTTCGAGCCGGCCAGCAGGTTGTTGACCTGCTCGTCGCTGGCCTGGAAGCTGATCTGGATATGGTCCAGGCCAGCCTTTTTGAAGTCGGCGATGCGCGCCTCGTTCAGCCCAATGCCCGAGGTGATCAGGTTGGTGTAGTAACCCAGGCGGCGGGCCTCTGCGATCAGCTGGGCAAGGTCCTGGCGTACCAGCGGTTCACCGCCGGAAAAGCCGATTTGTGCGGCACCCATTTCCCGCGCTTCAGCCATGACCTTGAACCACTGTTCGGTGCTCAGCTCCTGGCCCTGGGCGGCGAAGTCCAGCGGGTTGGAGCAATACGGGCACTGCAGCGGGCAGCGGTAGGTCAGCTCGGCCAGCAGCCACAGCGGCAGGCCGACCTCGGGCGTAGGTGGCAACTCAGGCGAGGACGATCCAGTGTTCGGCACGGGCCACCTCCATGAACTGCTCGATGTCATCGGCCACTTCCGGGACATCGGGGAATTGCTGTTCGAGTTCGCTGATGATGGCTGCCACGTCACGCTGGCCGTCGATCAGGCCACCGATCAGGCTCGCGCTGTCGTTGAGCTTGATCATGCCTTCGGGGTACAGCAACACATGGCCCTTTTGCGCCGGCTCGTACTGGAAGCGGTAGCCGGGGCGCCAGTTCGGCACTTGGTTACGGTCGAAACTCATAGGGTGATTCCCTTGTGCCACACCCGTTCCTGGGTGACGGAGTGATAGGGTGGGCGGTTCAGTTCGTAGGCCATGCTCATGGCATCGAGCATACTCCAGAGGATATCCAGCTTGAACTGCAGTATCTCCAGCATACGCTCCTGGCCCGCACGGGTGGTGTAGTGCTGCAGGGTAATCGCCAGGCCGTGTTCCACATCGCGTCGAGCCTGGCCCAGGCGGGTACGGAAATACTCATAGCCGGCGGGGTCGATCCACGGGTAGTGCTGCGGCCAGCTGTCCAGGCGTGACTGGTGGATTTGCGGGGCGAACAGCTCGGTCAGCGAACTGCTGGCGGCTTCCTGCCAGCTGGCGCGGCGGGCAAAGTTGACGTAGGCGTCCACGGCAAAGCGCACGCCAGGCAATACCAGTTCTTGCGAGCGCAATTGGTCCGGGTCCAGCCCGACAGCCTGGCCCAGGCGCAGCCAGGCTTCGATGCCGCCATCCTCGCCGGGCGCACCATCGTGGTCGAGCAGGCGCTGGATCCACTCGCGGCGCACTTCGCGGTCCGGGCAGTTGGCCAGGATTGCGGCATCCTTCATCGGGATGTTGACCTGGTAGTAGAAGCGGTTGGCTACCCAGCCCTGGATCTGCTCGCGGGTGGCGCGCCCCTGGTACATCGCCACGTGGTACGGGTGATGGATGTGGTAATAGGCGCCCTTGGCGCGCAGGGCCTGCTCGAATTCGGCAGGGGACATTGGCAGTGCGTCGCTCATTCGGCTGGCTCCTGTAGAACGATTATCTGGCCGGGCACATCCCTCTCCCTTGTGGGAGCGGGCGTGCCCGCGAACACCGGCGAAGCCGGTGTCATGGACCGTGTTGGCTTTTTCGCGGGCATGCCCGCTCCCACAGGGTCTGGTGTCGCCTCACAGACTGTTTTACAACGCGATGCTCATGCCATCGAAGGCAACTTCGACGCCTCGGCGCAGGACTTCGGCGCGCTCGGGTGAGTCTTCGTCGAGAATCGGGTTGGTGTTGTTGATGTGGATAAGTACCTTGCGCTGGCGCGGGAAGCCGTCGAGCACTTCCAGCATGCCGCCAGGGCCGTTCTGGGCCAGGTGACCCATCTCGCGGCCGGTGCGGGTGCCCACGCCACGGCGCTGCATTTCGTCGTCTTCCCACAGGGTGCCGTCGACCAGCAGGCAGTCGGCACCGTGCATCATCGCCAGCAGCTTTTCGTCTACCTGGCCCAGGCCCGGGGCGTAGAACAGCTTGCCGCCGGTGCGGGTGTCTTCGACCATCAAACCCAGGTTATCGCCCGGGTGCGGGTCGAAGCGGTGCGGGGAGTAGGGCGGCGCGGCGCTGCGCAGGGGGAAGGGGGTGAACTTGAGGTTGGGGCAGGCGTCGATCACGAAGCTGCCTTCCAGCTCGATACGGTTCCACTGCAAGCCACCGTTCCAGTGGCTGAGCATGTTGAACAGCGGGAAACCGGTGGTCAGGTCCTGGTGGACCATGTCCGTGCACCACACCTGATGTGGGCAGCCTTCGCGCAGGCTGAGCAGGCCGGTGGTGTGGTCAATCTGGCTGTCCAGCAGGACGATGGCGTTGATACCGGTGTCGCGCAGTGCCCGGGCCGGCTGCATCGGCGCAAAGGCCTGCAGTTGGGCGCGGATGTCGGGCGAGGCATTGCACAATATCCAGTGCACACCGTCGTCGGACAGGGCGATGGATGACTGGGTGCGCGCCGTGGCTTTCAGGGTGCCATCACGGTAGCCCTTGCAGTTGACGCAGTTGCAGTTCCACTGCGGGAACCCGCCACCGGCGGCGGAGCCGAGAACCTGGATGTACATGGCCACTCTCTATGCAGAAACCGGATCTGAAAAACGAAAACGCCCCGGCAGGCCGAGGCGTGAAACCCTAAGCCCGGCTTAGCGGTTAGCGAAGTACATGGTGACTTCGAAGCCGATACGCAGGTCAGTGTATGCAGGTTTGGTCCACATGGAATTACTCCTTCCGAATGAGGGTTGGGTTGTTCAGCTACTACTTGGGTACCGCCATGCGTTGGCAGTTCCGTGAAAACGGGATTGCGCTATCTTACAAGAAAAATTTGAACCGGAAGGTTAATTATTCGAGAAGCGCCGTTGCAGTTCGCGTAATAATCATCGATCTTCACCCAGCCAGGAAGTGTCTGGCGCGGCAGCGTTGGCCAAACATAGCCAAGCGGAACCTGGGTCGAGCAGGTCGCTCAGCAGGTGGTCCAGATCCGTCTGCCGCGTAGTCAGGATAGACCTGCGCAGTACATCCAGCCTATCGGCTTGTGTGCCCAAGTGTGTCTGCCACGCCCATTCGGCGACATCGGCATTGGCCATGGCGGGTTCGTCGAATTGCCCGGCCAACGCCTGGCGAGCGGCCGGGTCAAGGGTGACGCCATGGCGCAGCAGGCTGAGCAGGTGGTCGAGCACCTGTGCCTGACCGGTGTTGGGGGACTGCACACCGAACAGCAGCCCACCGACCCCCTCGACCTGACGAAAGGCGCTGAACACCGCGTAGCCGAGTTGCAAGTCTACCCGCAGGCGCTGGTAAACCGGCCCTTGCAGCAATTGGGCTAACAGGCGGCCTGCGGCCTCTTTTGCTGCCGGCAACGGGCAGAACAGCAGCAGGGCATGTTCGCTGCCTTGCACGTGGGCATGCTGCCAGCGGTGGTTGGCCCATGATGGCAAGGGCCCCGGCCGCGAGCCTTGCCCAGGGCACTGCAACAGCGCGGCGCCCAAGGCGTTTAGCGCGGTATCCTCGAAACCTGCAGCCATGCCATGCCACTCGGTGTGCAGCCACAGGCTGTCGAGCTGCTGCTGGGTCAGCGTGCAGGCAGGCACCGCTGCGGGCAGGCTACCCCGTACCGCGTCTGGCAGTTGCTTGAGCAGTGCCCTGATGGGGATCAGGGCCGGGGGCTGCGCCGTGTCGGGCAGCCAGCAACGGGCAGGTGGCTTGAGCATCAAGGCCAAGGCTTGTTCCACTGCCCGCAGCACTGCTGCTGGCAGGCCGGCGCAGCGCAACTGCCAGTATTCTCCGGCGCTGCTGTACTGCAGTTGCACGGAGGCGCGGTCACAGCGTTCCTGCAGTGGTGCCAGTGCCAGTTCCAGCACACGCTGTAGCTGCTGGCGCAAAGGCGAAGGTACATACCAGCGCAGGTACAGCGCAGCGTATTGGCGCGCCGGCGGGAGCTGGTCACTGATCTTCAGCGCTGCCGGCAGCGGCTGCGCCTTGGCATGGGGCAGGTCAGCCTTCAGCAATGGGTCGACTGGTAAAAGCTGCCAATCGCCATGGTCGCCACCTGGCAGGCTTTCCAGCAGGGCGCCAAGCGCCTGCAACCCTTGGGCATCCAGCTTGGCGAACGGCTGGCCTGTGCTGTCCCGGCGTGCCAGCTCGAGCGCGCTGGCACTGTGCGCACGGCTGTGCTGCAACAGGCCGAATTGGTGGTTCAACTGTTCGCGGTCGGCCTGGCGGATGAACCTGAACCAACCTTGCAGCAGGGCGCTGGCTTCGTCCGGGCAAGCGTCGGCACTGAGCTTCAGGTCAAGGTGCCACAGCAGCTGACCGGCGAACGCATACAACCTTTCGGCCGTGAAACGTTGTAGCCAGCCACGCTCGCGAAGCGCGCCCAGCCAGGTACCTGGGCGGCTGTCCTCCAGGTAAGCGATCAGCAGTTCCAGGGCGTGCTCGGCACCGCTGGGGAGGCTTTGGTGCGTGAAGGTCAAAGCGCTAGCCATTGCTGGCAGTGGCGGCGGCAGCACTTGCGGCACGCGCTCACCTGCGGCGAACAGTTCGGCCTGCTGCCGGGCAAGGCGTTCAAGTTCATCCAGCGGCTGCGGACCGCAAAGGCTCAGGCAGATCTGGCCGCCTTGGTAGAAGCGCTGATGAAAGCCCGCAAGCGCTTGCTGGAAGGCCGCATCGTGCAAGGCCAGGGTGTATCGATTGCCAGCATGAAAAGCGCCCAGTGGATGCTTGGCTGACACTGACTGCAGCAAGGCGAACTGCTGTTGTGCCGATGGATTGCGCGACCAGGCGATGAATTCGGCATGGATCACTTCGCGTTCACGGCGTTGGCGTTCGATGCCCAGATCCGGTTCTGCCAGCATTTGGCACAGGCGCTCGAGACCGCCACCGAGCGTGTTGGGGGGCACCTCGAAGAAAAAGTCGGTGGCGCGTTCCCGGGTGCTGGCGTTGACCTGACCGCCCAGGGCTTGCACGTAGCGCATCAGGCCGTCTTCCAGCGGGAAGCGCGGGGTACCGAGGAAGAACAGGTGTTCGAGGAAGTGCGCCAGACCGGGCCATTTGGCAGGCGCGTCGTGGCTGCCCGCGTGCACCCGCAGTGCGGCGGCCGAGCGCTTGAGGCGCGGGGCGTGGCGCAGGGTCAATTGCAAGCCGTTGGCGAGGGTGAGTTGGCGGATGGCGTCAGGCATGGGGGCTCCGGTGGCTGCGCTCCATGCTAACCGATTTGTTCGCAGGCCCGGCCTTTTCGCGGGTAGGGCGCCGGTATGAAAGGCAGCGCAGATCCCGTGGGAGCGGGCGTGCCCGCGAATGGGCCGCATAGCGGCCCCTGTCAGCCTTTACGCAGGTGCAGCTCCTGGCGCAAATCGGTCAGGTAGGGAAACGCCGTGCGCCCCTGTACCACCCGCTCATGCTCAAGCTCGGCCAACAACTGGCACTCATCCCGCCCGGCCATGGCCAGCAAGCTGCCATCCGGGCCGATGATGCTGCTCTGCCCGCAATACTCGATCTCGTCTTCCGCACCGCAGTAGTTGGCATATACCAGGTAGCACTGGTTTTCCTGTGCCCTCGCTCTCACGGTCACCTGGCAGGTAAAGTCGTACGGCGTCATGTTCGCCGTCGGCACCAGGATCAGCTCGGCGCCATCCAGCGCCAGGCGTCGGGCGTTCTCCGGGAACTCGATGTCGTAGCAGATCAGCAGGCCAACCTTCCAGCCTTCCAGTTCCACCACCGGGAAGTGGTCGGCACCTGGGCTGAACATCGAGCGGTCCAGTTCACCGAACAGGTGCGTCTTGCGGTAATTGCTCAGGCTGCGGCCATGCGCATCGATCAACTGCACGCTGTTGTAGATCGCCCCGTCGTCACCGCGCTCCGGGTAGCCATAGACAATGGTGATGCGGTGCGCCTGGGCGATCTCTACCACGGTCATGGCTGCCGGGCCATCGGCGGCCTCGGCCAGGCGCTCGACCTGGGCCAGGCCGATGTTGTAGCCGGTCAGGAACATCTCCGGGCACACCAGCAACTGTGCGCCGCGTTCGGCTGCCAGCTGCGCCTGGTGGCGCAGCCGTTGCAGGTTGCCGGGCACATCCAGTGGCTTGGGTGCGCCCTGGTACAGAGCGATGCGCATGATGCCTCCTTGTCTCAATCCGCCAGGGCGATCGGGCCGATTTCGTTGAACACATCGCCCGGGCCCGGGTTGTCGGGGTGGGTGTGGCCACCAAAGTGGTTCATGATACCCCACACTGCATTCAGCGACGTCTGCACCGCGCCTTCAACCCAGGCGGGGGTCCATGACACGTCGTCACCGGCAATGAAGATACCGCGCTGCTCCGCCGGCATGTCCTGCTGCATGAAGTGCGCGTACATGCGCTGGTTGTAGCGGTAATGGCCCGGAAGCGCGCCTTTGAAGGCGCCGAGGAAGTACGGGTCGGCCTCCCAGGAAACCGTGATCGGGTCGCCGATGATGTGGCCGGCGATATCGGTCTTCGGGTAGATCTTCTTCAGCGCATCCAGGGCCAGTTGTACGCGTTTCTCCACCGGGTGCGGCAGCATTTTCAGCGCGTCGCTCATCCACGAGTATGACAGGCAGATCACCCCGGGCTTGTCGTTGCCGTTGTCGAACAGGTAAGTGCCGCGGGTGAGGCGATCGGTGAGGGTCATGCTCAGCAGGTCACGGCCGGTTTCCGGGTCCTTGTCCTTCCAGAACGGGCGGTCGACCATGACGAAGGTTTTCGCCGATTGCATGTAGCGGGTACGGTCCAGGGCCATCCACATCTTTTGCGAGAACAGCGATTCTTCGCAGTCGATCTGGGTGGTCAGCAACCAGGTCTGGCAGGTGGCGAGTACTGCGCTGTAGTGGCGGGTATCGCCCCAGTTGTCGGTGACCGCCAGGCGGCCATCAGCGGCGCGGGCAATGCGCTTGACCCCGGTACGCGGTGCGCCGCCATGCAGCGTGCTCAGGCTGGTGCCCTCTGGCCAATGCACGCAGCGTTCCGGTACGTGGCGCCAGATGCCTTGTGGCACTTGTTCCACGCCCCCGACCACCAGGTGCTGGTGGTCGTCGCAGTTGGTCATCACCACGCGGAAGATTTCCAGCATCGAGTTGGGGAAGTCCGAGTCCCAACCGCCGGTGCCGAAACCGACCTGGCCGAACACTTCGCGGTGCTGGAAGCTCAGCTTGGCAAAAGAGCGCGAGGTGGCGACGAAGTCATAGAAGGTGCGGTCGTCCCACAGCGGCACCAGCTTGTTCCAAAGTTCCTTCAGGCGCGGTACATCACGGTCGCGGATGGCCTGCTGGATATCGGCGAACTGCGCACCGCTCTCCAGCGCATCGGCCCAGGCGTCGGCTACCTCATGAAACAGTTGTGGCAGGTCGGTGGGCTTCTCGGCGTAGTAGGTCTGGCCTTCCAGGTCGATCACCGTGCTGCCCGAAGCCGGGGTCAGCGGGTTGGGGAAGGGCTTGGTTTCCAGGCCCAGCTTGTCGACGTAGTGGTAGAAGGCGGTGGACGACACCGGGAAGCGCATGCCACCCAGCTCGGCAACGATCCCGTCAGTGCCATTGAAGGCTTGCGAGCGCAGCCGGCCGCCCAGCTTGGACGCCTCGTACACCACCGGCTTGAGGCCCAGCTTCATCAGCTCGTAGGCCGCTACCAGGCCGGCGATACCGGCACCGACAATGGCCACCTCTTCCCCATGGCGCTCAGCCGGAATGCTGCCCAGGCCTGCCGGGTGTTCCAGCCAGTCGTCGAAAGCAAAAGGGAAGTCCGGGCCGAAAATGGTGATCGGCTTCTTGCCGTCGGCGGGGTGGCGGTTCTTCTTTTTCATGAAATGACCTTGCCAGAGAGGCTGCGCGAGGAGCGGAGCCTGAGTATAGGAGATGCCTGGCGGTCATTTTAGGGAGTGAGGTGTTCGTTATTAAGGTGCAGAGTGTTGTCTGAATGTAGTTAGTTTCGTCGTAATGATTAAGCTTATGTTCATTAAGACGAGGCAGGCGGTCGAGGTACTTCACAAGCCGCCCTGGCCCTTTGTAGGAGCGGGTTCACCCGCGAATGCGTCGGTAGATTCTCTGCCCCATTCGCGGGTAAACCCGCTCCTACAACCGGCCTCATCGATAACCCCACCCGAGCGCCAGTCCGTTCAAAGCGGCTGTCCACGGTCCACCTTGCTGCTGAGAATGATCGACGTGGTGGTTTTCTCCACCCCGTCGACACTGCCAATCTGGTCGAGCAACTGATCCAGCTGCTCGGGCGAGTCCGTACGCAGCCAGGCCACATAGTCGAATTCGCCGCTTACCGCACACAGCTGCTGCACCTGGCCCATGGCACTCAGGCGCCGCACCACGTCCTTGCCGGAGCGTGGCTGCACCTTGATCCCGACATACGCCTGCAACCCGCCGCCTATCACACTCTGGCCCAGGCGTACGCCATAGCCGGAGATAACCTTGTTTTTCTCCAGCCGCTCCAGGCGCGAATTGACGGTAGTGCGGGCGATGCCCAACTGGCGGGCGAGGGTGGCGACGCTTTCGCGGGCGTTGATCTGCAGCAGGGCGATCAGCTGGCGATCGATTTCATCCAGCGTAATGGAGCGGGAGTCCGACATGGCGAGTCTCTACGGTTGGCCCGCTAGCCTAGCCAGCCTGTGCCAATCAGGGCAAGGCCAGGTACAGTCGATCACCGTTGACGGCGTCGGCTTGGCACTTTGGGTTAGAACGGCCGCGCATGTCCGAAGGCTGCGTCTTCGACACTAATTCGGCATGATGAAGTGCTAGTTCAACGGGAACCTCAGCGTGAACCTCGACCACCTGCTCGAATGCTGGCGACTGGAAGTCTCCAACAAGAAAAGGCCCGGACGCCCGATCAGCCTGCTGTTCAACGTGCTGCGCCGCGCACGCAAGGACAACAAACTGCGTTTCCTCTTCGCCTATCGCCTGGCCCAGTACCTCGACGCCCGCGGCGGCCTTGCCCGGCGTCACGCCCGGCGCATGCAACAGCGGCTCAACCTCAAGTATGGGGTGGACATCGACATCGGCGCCCAGATTGCCCCCGGCCTGCGCATCGCGCACCTGCCGGGGGTGGTGATTACCCGGTACGTCAGCATCGGGCGCAATTTCTTCATCCGGCAGAACTGCTCGATCGGCATCAAGACCCTGGGGTTGCAGGAGTACGCACTGCGCATTGGTGACAACGTGAGCATGGGCGCCAACAGTTGCATCGTTGCTGATCGCATCGACATTGGCGATGACGTGGTGATTGGCGCGATGTCGTTGGTTACGCGGGATATTCCGCCTGGCATGACCTTCTACAACCCACGGCAGGTCGAGATGCGTCCGGGAGGGGATTAACCAACAGCGGTACATTTGCGGACGTTGGCAGAGGGGGTGGTGGAGCAGGCTGGGAGGGTTCTTATGGGGTTGCCCATGGTTGATGGCCTCGCCCGATGGACTGGATCGTGCAGTGGTGCGGCCTTCTTCGTTTATCCCCAGGCGCCGCGCCAGTGATGAGCACGCCGAACGAATACGCAAAAGGCTTGAGGCAGTTGGCTCTGTAGCCAGCTTCTTGGCGTCCGTTGTCACGGGGCAGGCCCAGGTCATTCATAGGCTTGCTCATTTGTGAGCCGATTAGCGAGCATATTCGGCTCATTGTCTGATCCTCAAGCTAGGGTGTTTGGCTTGAAGTATCGATAGGGCACCTTTCCGCGATTATCGGCGTGCTGGGTGATCGGCTTCTTGGTGGGGCTGATTTCGCTGAGATGGTGTTTCAGCGCCACTTCCAAGGTCATGCGCTCGGCGCCGCTGCGCTGGATGTACACGCCCCGAACATTTATTTCTTGCGGGCATGAAAAAGCCGCGCAGTGCGCGGCTTCTAAGCTGGTGGGCCCACACGGACTCGAACCGTGGACCAAAGGATTATGAGTCCTCTGCTCTAACCAACTGAGCTATAGGCCCTCAGTAAGTGGGCGGATTATAACGAGGGTTTCGCACCTGTGCCATCTGAAAGATCCGATAGTGCTATGCGAAGAAACGCGGCCGCGAATTCCTCTGGCGGTAGCGGGAGGCTGACGATGTAGCCCTGGATCTGCTCGCAGCCCTCGGCCGCCAGAAAACGTTGCTGGGCCTGGTTCTCCACGCCTTCGGCAATGATGGTCAACTGCATGCTGCGGCCCAGGGCAATGATCGCCCGGGCAATGGCGGCGTCGTGTGGATCGTCGGGCAGGCCGCGGATGAACGACTTGTCGATCTTGAGGATGTCCAGCGGCAGGCGCTTCAGGTAGCTCAGCGACGAATAGCCGGTGCCAAAGTCGTCGATGGCTAGCTGTACACCCAGTTTCTTCAGTTGGTACAGCACGGCCAAGGCCTCCTCTGCCTGGCTCATGATGAAGTTCTCGGTGATTTCCAGCTGCAGGTCACCGGCCCTCAGCTGGTAGTGCTTGAGCAATTGTTCGATGCGCCGTGCCAGGTGTGGGTGGCGCAGCTGGGCGCCGGCAAGGTTGATCGACAGCGGGCCGAAGGGTTCGTAGTGCTGCTTCCAGGCCTGCATCTGCCGGCAGGCTTGCTCCAGTACCCAGTCGCCGAGCTGCAGGATAGTGCCGTTCTCTTCCGCCAAGTGGATGAAGTGTTCCGGCGGTACCTCACCAAAGGTCGGGTGGCTCCAGCGGATCAGCGCTTCGGCACCCACCAGGCTCTGGGTCTTCAGGCTGAGCTTGGGCTGGAAGCACAGGCTCATTTCGTTGCGTTCGACGGCCCGGCGCAGCTCATGCTCCAGGGCGATGCGCTCGCTGGCCTGGGCGGTGAGGTCGCGGGTGTAGGCTTCTACGCGGTTGCGGCCTTTGGCTTTGGAGCGGTACATGGCGGCGTCGGCGTTGCGGATCAGTGTGGAGACGTCAGTGCCATCCTGTGGGTAAAGACTGATGCCGATGCTGGCGCTGGTGAAAAACTCATGCTCGCCGGCCTGGAACGGTGCGTTGAAGCAGGCCAGTAGTTTGTTGGCGATAGTGCTGGCGTCACTGGGCTTGTGCAAGCCGGGCAGCAGAATGATGAATTCGTCGCCACCCAGGCGGGCTACGGTGTCAACGTCGCGTACCTGCTCTTTCAGGCGCTGGGCGATGCCCTTGAGCAGCAGGTCGCCGACCGGGTGGCCAAGGCTGTCGTTGATGTGCTTGAAGCGGTCGAGGTCCAGGAACAGCACTGCGCCCTGGCGGTTGGACACCTGCGCGCAGGTGAGTACGCCCTGCAGCCGGTTTTCGAACAAGGTGCGATTGGGCAAGCCGGTCAGCGGGTCGTGGTGGGCCTGATAGTCGAGTTTGGCCTGGGCGTGCTTGATGCTGGAGATGTCTGCAAAAACCGCCACGAAGTGCGTGATCTCGCGGTCGCTGTTGCGCACGGCGCTGATGGTCAGCCAGCTTGGGTAAAGTTCGCCGTTCTTGCGCTTGTTGTAGATTTCGCCCTGCCAGTGGCCCTCGGCGGTAAGCTGGTGCCACATGGCCAGATAGAAAGCGCTGTCGTGCTGGCCAGAGGCGAGCAGGCGCGGGGTCTGGCCGAGGGCCTCGATCTCGCTGTAGCCGGTGATTTCGCTGAAGGCGCGGTTGACGGCACTGATGCGCTGGTCAATGTCGGTAATCAGCACCCCTTCGGCAGTGTTCTCGAACACCGTGGCGGCCAGCTGCAGTTTTTCTTGCATCAGGTGACGCTCGGTGATGTCGCGAGCGATGGTCAGCATGCAGTCGACGCCGGTAATCGGCAGGGGCCGGGCGGACAGCTCGCACAGTCGGATCTGCCCGTCGCTGCGGCGGATATGGCAGGTGAAGTCGCGCACGAAGCCGTCACGGTTGAGCTGGTCGACCAGGCGTTTGCGCTCGTTGAGGTCGACCCAGATACCCAGGTCCAGCGAGGTCTGGTCGATGGTTGGGTTGAGGTCGTAGCCGGTGAGGCGGCAGAAGCCTTCGTTCACCTCCAGCAGCAAACCGTCGCTCTGGCGCGACAGCAGCAGGCCGTCGGGCGAAGCGTGGAAGGCCTTTGCGAACTTTTCTTCAGAAGTTTGAAGCTGCTGCTGGGTCTCCTTGAGCTGGCTGATGTCGCGTACCGCCACTACCAGCGCGGGTGTGCCGTCCAGTTCGAAGGTTTCAGCCGAAGTCAGGCCGGTGAACAGTTGGCCGTTGCTGCGGCGGAAGCTCATTTCCAGGTTACGGATACCCCCTTGGTGCAACCTTTGAAGCAGGAGCGGGCCACTGCCCTCTACGCCCCACAGGTCAAGGTCGGTGGCAGTGCGGCCTATGACCTGGTCTGGGGGCAGTCCGATCTGCTCTTCGAAAGCCTCGTTCACCTCCAGCAGGCAGCCATCGCTGTGGCGAGCGATCAGCAAGATATCGGGGCACTGCTGGAATACCGAGGCGAACTTCTGTTCGGACAGACGCAGGGCGTCCTCCGTGCGCTTGGTTTCGCTGATGTCGATCATCAGCCCGCGCATCACTGGCTGGTGGCCGTGCTCGATCATACTGACGATGTTGCGTATCCAAAGGGGCTGACCGTCAGCCCGGATCACCCGGTAGTCCAGGCTGTGGTCGCGCCCCGCTGCGGTCTCGCTGTCGCAGTAGGCCTGGGCCCAGAGCGCGTCCTCCGGGTGCAGGATACTGCGCCAGAAACCGGGCCTGAGCCAGTCACTCAATGGGTAGCCGAGCAGATCTTCGGCATGGGGTGAAACGTAGCTGTAGGTGAAGTCGTTGGCATCGGCTTCCCAGGCGATGGCTGACAGGCTCTCGACCAGGCCGCGGTAGTGGTACTCGCTGCTGCGCAGTTCTTGCTCAAGGGCGATGCGCCGGGAAATTTCCGAGCTGAGCCGGCGGTTGATGCGAATGACCACTGCCAGCACAGCCATCAGCAACAGCACCGTTGGCAGGCCATACACCAGCAGGTCGGACCAGAACATTCGCTGGTCGACCACATTGCCCACCCAGTGCTGCTGGATCTGGCTGATTTCGCTGCTGCTCATGTCGGCCATCACTTTGTCGAGAATGCCGACCAGCACGCTCTTGTCGCGGGGAACGGCCATCGCCAACTGGTAGCGGTAGGGCGTTTCGCCGCTGACGTAGAGGCCGTCGAGCTTGAGTTGGCGCAGGCTCCAGATACTGGAAGCGAGGTCGCCGACCACGGCATCCACTTGGTCGGTAGCCAGGGCTTGCAGCGTGGAGCTGACGTTTGGCAGGGCAACCAGGTTGAGGTCCGGGTGGTGGGTACGCAGCAACTCGTGCGGGGCGTAGTTCTCGACCACGGCAACTTTCAGGCCGTACAGGTCAGCCAGCTTGCGCGGTTGCGCGCCGCCTTTGTGCGCGAGGATGACAATGGGGAAGTCGAGGTACGGGCGAGTGAAAGCCAGGAAGCCTTGGCGTTCGGGGGTGGACATGATGCCGGGCAGCAGGTCGATACGGCTTTCCCGCGCCTGCGCCAGCACCTCGGTCCAGCTGCTGGGTTCGACCGGTTTGAACGTCACGCCCAGGCGCTGCTGGATCATGGCGATGTAGTCGGCGGCCAATCCCTGGTACCGGCCCTCCTGGTCGCGAAACTCGAACGGTGGCCAAGAGGCGTCTACACCCAGTTTCAGCTGCGGGTGGGCAGCCAGCCAGGCGTTCTCCTCATCTGTCAGGGTCAGGGCGCCGGCCGTTGTGTTCCACAAAATCAGGATCAGCAACAGAATGGCCGGCTTCAAGGACATGGCAGCCTCGCACTCAGGTGGTCTGCAGTCGAGTGTAGACGGGCATTGCTGCAGGTGTGCAACGGAAGGCGGGCTTTATGTCTCGGGCCACTAAAGAAAAACCCCGGCCTGGGCCGGGGTTTTGTCATCACTCGTCGAGGAAGGAGCGCAGGTGCTCGCTGCGAGTCGGGTGGCGCAGCTTGCGCAACGCCTTCGCTTCGATCTGACGGATCCGCTCACGCGTTACGTCAAACTGCTTGCCCACCTCTTCAAGGGTGTGGTCGGTGTTCATGTCGATACCGAAACGCATGCGCAGCACCTTGGCTTCACGTGCGGTCAGGCCCGAGAGCACGTCACGGGTGGCTTCCTTGAGGCTTTCGACCGTGGCTACGTCGATCGGGGACTGCATGGTCGAGTCCTCGATGAAGTCGCCCAGGTGCGAATCTTCGTCGTCACCGATCGGGGTTTCCATGGAGATCGGTTCTTTGGCGATCTTCAGTACCTTGCGGATTTTGTCCTCAGGCATTTCCATGCGCTCGCCCAGCTCTTCCGGAGTCGGTTCGCGACCCATTTCCTGCAGCATTTGGCGGGAAATACGGTTGAGCTTGTTGATCGTCTCGATCATGTGCACCGGAATCCGGATGGTGCGTGCCTGGTCGGCGATCGAACGGGTGATCGCCTGACGGATCCACCAGGTGGCATAGGTCGAGAACTTGTAGCCGCGACGGTATTCGAACTTGTCCACCGCTTTCATCAGGCCGATGTTGCCTTCCTGGATCAGGTCGAGGAACTGCAGGCCACGGTTGGTGTACTTCTTGGCGATGGAAATCACCAGACGCAGGTTCGCCTCGACCATTTCTTTCTTGGCGCGGCGGGCCTTGGCTTCACCGATCGACATGCGACGGTTGATTTCCTTGATCTCGGCAACGGTCAGGCCGGTTTCGGTCTCAAGGTCGATCAGCTTCTGTTGGCAAGCGACGATGGCAGCGTTCTTTTCACCCAGGGCGGCAGCCCACTTGGTGTTGCGCTTGGCCAGGTCACCGCTCCAGGTCTGGTCGGTTTCGTTGCTTGGGAACATGCGCAGGAAGTCGGCTCGCGGCATGCGGGCGTCACGTACGCAGAGCTGCATGATGGCGCGTTCTTGCTGCCGCAGACGGTTCAGGGCATCACGTACACGCTCGACCAGTACCTCGAACTGCTTCGGTACCAGCTTGATCGGCATGAACAGGTCAGCCAGGGCCTGCAGGGCCTCGATGCTTTCCTTGTGGTTACGACCATTTTTCTTCAGGACCTTGGAGGTCGCCTGAAGCTGATCGGATACCGCACCGAAGCGTTGGGCTGCGACTACCGGGTCCGGGCCGCTCTCGGCCTCTTCCTCGTCGTCACCGCTTTCGGATTCTTCTTCGTCGTCGTCGGACTCTTCCTTCGCCGCAGCGGCCTTGGCGCCTGGGATCGGCACTTCTTCGGTTGGCGCGGCAATGTTGTCGTCAGGGTCGATGTAACCGCTGAGAACGTCCGACAGGCGGCCACCCTCGGTGGTGACGCGATCATATTCGCCGAGAATGTAGTCGACAGTGCCCGGGAAGTGGGCGATAGCGCCCATGACTTCACGAATGCCTTCCTCGATACGCTTGGCGATTTCGATCTCGCCTTCGCGGGTCAGCAGCTCGACAGTACCCATTTCGCGCATATACATGCGCACCGGGTCGGTCGTGCGGCCGATATCGGTTTCAACTGCCGCCAATGCAGCAGCGGCTTCTTCGGCCGCGGCTTCATCGGTGTCGGCTTCCGCCAACAGAAGGGCATCCGCATCCGGAGCACTCTCGAATACGTTGATCCCCATGTCGTTGATCATGCGGATGATGTCTTCCACCTGTTCCGGATCTGAAATATCCTCAGGCAGGTGGTCGTTGACCTCCGCGTAAGTCAGGTAGCCCTGCTCACGACCGCGGGTGATCAACTCTTTGATACGAGACTGCTGTTGCGCTTTTCCGGACATAACACCCTATCCACTGAAGGTCTTGGCGGGCAAAAAACAAGCCGAGGATTATACCCGAGCATGGGCCTCACGCGCCAGATGAGGTCGGCGTTTGTGCGGGAACATTTCGGCTCAGCAGGGCGAGGAGCTGGGTTTTTTCCTCGCTGGTCAATTCGCTTTGACGTGATTTCCTGAGCAGTTGTTCCAGGCTGCGCTCGCGTTGGCGGGCGGACAAGCTAGTTATAGTGTCGAAAAACTGTTGTTCAAGGTTGTCGGCCACGATAAGCCATTCCTTTTCCGCCAGGGCTCGCAGCAGGCGGCCCTGTTCGGTGCCATGCCAACGTGCGATCAACTGCATTGAGCTTAGCCCAGGATTTTTCTGCGCGGCTTCGATCAGCGCCACCAGCAGCTGGCTGTACAGGTGTTCTTCGTCGGCGAAGTGGCTGGCATCCTCCACCTTGCCTGCCAGCAGTGGGTGGTGCAGCAGGGTGCGCAGCGCGGCCAGGGTGGGCGGCTCGACCGGTGCTGGCACGCGGGGAGGTGCTTCGTCGCGTTGCTGCCAGGGCTTGCTGCTCTTGCGGTTCTTGTCCCAGGGTTTGTCACTCCACGGCTTCTTGCTACCACCCTTGTTGGGCTTCCATGCCTGCTCCTGATGAACGGGGGCATAGTCGTGCTGTGGCATGTCGCCGTAGTCGGGGGTGTAGCTGGCCATGGCGTCGTAGTCGTAGCCAGGGTCGTAGTCCGGCATGCTGCTGGTCGCCGGCGCTTGTTGCGCCAGCTGCTCGACCTGCTGCGGGTCGAGGCCGGTGATTTCCTTCAGGCGGTTGCGCATCAGCTGACGCAGGTTGGCGCCGGGGATCTTTTCGATCAACGGTGCGGCCAAGGTCGCCATATGCGCCTTGCCTTCCAGTGAGCGCGGGTCGGCTTCGACGCCAAGTTGCTCGAAGAAGTAGTCGGCCAGCGGTTGGGCGTGCTGGTTGATACGGGCCATGAAGGCGTCGGTACCTTCGGCACGCACCAGGCTGTCGGGGTCTTCGCCTTCGGGCAGGAACAGGAAGCGCGCGCGACGGCCGTCCTGCAGGTTCGACAATGTCGATTCCAGTGCGCGCCAGGCCGCCTTGCGCCCAGCCTGGTCGCCGTCAAAACAGAACAGCACGCTGGGCACCACGCGGAACAGGCGCTTGAGGTGCTCTTCGCTGGTGGCGGTGCCAAGGGTGGCCACGGCATTGCGCAGGCCTTGCTGGGCCAGGGCAATGACGTCCATGTAGCCCTCGACGACGATGATCTCGTCGAGGTTGCGGTTGTGCTTGCGCGCCTCGTACAGCCCGTACAGCTCCTGTCCCTTGTGGAACACCGGGGTTTCCGGGGAGTTCAGGTACTTGGGCTTGTCGTCGCCGAGCACTCGGCCACCGAAGGCGATGATGCGCCCGCGGCTGTCACGTATCGGGAACATCACCCGGTCGCGGAAGCGGTCGTAGCGCTTGCCGCTCTCGGCGTTCTCGATCAGCAGGCCGGCATCGATCATCACCTTCTGCTGCAGGGTGTCGGCACCCAGGTGCTTGAGCAGGTTGTCCCAGCCGGGCGGGGCAAAGCCCAGGCCGAAGTCGCGGGCAATTTCCCCGGACAGGCCGCGGCTCTTGAGGTAGTCCACCGCTGCCTTGCGTGACGGGTGGCTGCGCAGGGCCTGGCGGTAAAACTCCGAGGCGGCGTCCAGTAGCGGGTACAGTGGCGAGTCAGTGGGCTGGCGCGGCTTCTGGTCACGGCGGCCTTGCTCGCGGGGGACTTCCATGCCAGCGGCGCGTGCCAGTTCCTCGACGGCCTGGGGGAAGTCCAGGTTGTCGTGGTCCATGACAAAGCCCAAGGCGTTGCCTCCGGCGCCACAGCCGAAGCAGTAGTAGAACTGCTTGTCTGGGCTGACCGTGAAGGACGGGGTTTTTTCTTTGTGGAACGGGCAGCAGGCCGAGTAGTTCTTGCCGGTTTTTTTCAGCTGGACGCGCGAACTCACCACGTCGACGATGTCGAGGCGGTTGATCAGGTCGTCAATGAAACTCTGGGGAATCAGCCCGGCCATGGCAGTCTCGTTATCTGGCAACTGGCAAGTCTAATCGCTCACGCGCCGAAGGGGGCGAGTGCTGCTTGGGGAAGTGCGAGGGAATGTGTGCTCGTCGCCAGCCCCTAAGGGCTCGTCAGTCGGACGTGCACGCCTGGTCATACAGCAAGGAGGACCAGCTCTGACGTTTCAGGCAGGTTGCCCATGATGCAGTTCGCATGAAGCTTGTGCAGGGCCTTGAGCTAGCTGCTCAAGTTTGAAACGACCACTGCCATCGCCCGGGGGTTAGCCGGGCAGGGCAGAAGCTTTGCGTTGAACGTCTGTATTAGTACAGACGAACGGCGCGGCGCTGTTCGCGCTGAACTTTCTTGGCGTGACGCTTAACAGCAGCAGCTGCTTTGCGCTTACGCTCTGCGGTCGGCTTCTCGTAAAACTCGCGGCTACGAACTTCAGCCAGTACACCGGCTTTTTCGCAGGAGCGCTTGAAACGACGCAGAGCTACGTCGAAGGGTTCGTTCTCTTTAACTTTGACGGCTGGCATCCAGGGCTACCTTAATTCATTACCGGGGTAGACGTGCTCCTGGCAAAACAAAGGTGTGCTGGAGAACGTCGGTTTTCAAGGGTTGCGGATGTTAACCCTTAGCAAGCCGGAATGCAAAGCCTCTGATCGAAAACCGCTGGTCGGCACCCGACACGGGGACTATCATGCGCGGCTTCGAATTCAGCCCCCACAAGGGACGAGCCCATGCTAGTACTGGGATTGGAAACATCCTGCGACGAAACCGGCGTCGCATTATACGACAGTGAACGCGGTTTGTTGGCCGACGCACTGTTCAGCCAGATCGACCTGCACCGCGTCTTCGGCGGCGTGGTGCCCGAGCTTGCCTCGCGTGATCACGTCAAGCGAATGCTGCCGCTCATCCGCCAGGTGCTGGACGAGGCAGGCTGCGTTGCCACCGAAATCGACGCCATCGCCTACACCGCGGGTCCCGGCCTGGTCGGTGCCTTGCTGGTCGGCGCTTCCTGCGCCCAGGCGCTGGCCTTTGCCTGGGACATCCCGGCGATCGGTGTGCACCACATGGAGGGGCACCTGCTGGCACCCATGCTGGAAGAAAACCCGCCAGCGTTTCCGTTCGTCGCTTTGTTGGTTTCCGGTGGCCATACCCAGCTGGTTCGGGTCGATGGCATCGGTCAGTACGAACTGTTGGGCGAGAGCCTGGACGATGCTGCCGGTGAAGCGTTCGACAAGACCGCCAAGCTGATCGGCCTCAATTACCCAGGCGGTCCGGAAATTGCGCGTCTGGCCGAACAAGGTGTGGCCGGGCGCTTCGTCTTCCCGCGGCCAATGACCGATCGGCCAGGCCTGGAATTCAGCTTCAGTGGCCTCAAGACCTTCGCCCTGAACACTTGGCAGCAATGCAAGAATGCTGGCGACGACAGTGAGCAAACCCGTTGCGACCTGTCCCTGGCATTCCAGCAGGCGGTGGTGGAGACTTTGACCATCAAGTGCAAGCGGGCGCTCAAGCAGACCGGCCTCAAGCGGCTGGTCATCGCGGGTGGCGTGAGTGCCAACAAGGCCCTGCGCGCGTCCCTGGAGGACATGCTCGGTAGCATCAAGGGCAACGTGTACTACGCGCGCCCGCAATTCTGTACCGACAATGGTGCGATGATCGCCTACGCCGGTTGCCAACGCCTGCTGGCCGGGCAGCAGCAAGACCTGGCGATCAGCGTGCAGGCACGCTGGCCGATGGAACAGTTGCCGCCGCTGTAAGGCAGCGCGTCGAAGGTTCAGAAATGCCGTTCGCGCCCTGCAAACAAGTCGCGCAGGTTGTTGCGGTGGCGCCACACGATCATCACAGTCAGTACGCTGATCGGCAGCAGGGCTTCGGGCTCGCGCCAGGCCAGCAATGGCAAGGTGAGTGGCGTGGCAATCAGCGCGGCCAGTGAGCTGGTGCGCGTGAGGTAGAAGGTCAGCAGCCAGGCGCCGATGGCCAGCAGCGCGGCCGGGAAATACAGGCCCATGAGCATGCCGGCAGCCGTCGCCACGCCCTTGCCGCCCTTGAAACGGAAGTACAGGGGGAACAGATGGCCCAGCACCGCGCATATGCCGACCCAGGCCTGCGCGTGCAGGTCCAGCCCGGCAACGCGGGCGAGCAATACCGGCAAAAGGCCCTTGCACAGGTCGCCAAGCAGGGTCAGGATCGCCAGTTTACGGCCTGCCAGGCGTAGCATGTTGGTGGCGCCGGCATTGCCTGAGCCGCTGGAACGCGGGTCCGGGCTGCCCGAGAGGCGGCTGAGAACAATGGCGAAGGACAGCGAGCCGAGCAGGTAGGCGAGCAACGCCAGTAACCAAAACATGCTAACTATTCCGGGCGAGGACGCCCTGATTCTAACGGCGCCAGTCGCCCTTGTCGTGCTGTGGAGAGAAGTGCTTGGACAGAGTGTTCATCGAAGGCCTGGAAGTCGATACCGTTATCGGTGCCTATGACTGGGAGCGGGATATTCGCCAGTGCTTGCGCCTGGACCTGAGCTTTGCCTGGGACAACCGCCCGGCCGCCGCCGGAGACGACCTGAACCTGGCGCTGGATTACGCCAGTGTGTCGGCGCGCATCCAGGCGTTTGCCGAACAGGCCCGTTTCGAGCTGGTTGAAACATTTGCCGAGCGCCTGGTGGCCACCCTGATGGACGAGTTCCACATCCCTTGGGTGCGCTTGAAGCTGACCAAGCCGGGCGCGGTGCCGGCGGCCCGTGGTGGTGTAGGCGTGGAGATCGAGCGCGGATGTCTTTGAGCACGGTTTACCTGGGCCTGGGCAGCAATATCGACCGTGAGGCGCATTTGTGCGCCGGGCTCGATGCGTTGGCTGGCATCCTGACCGACATGCGCTGTTCGCCGGCATTCGAAAGCCAGGCGGTGGGCATCAAGAGCGGGCCGTTCATCAACTTCGTGGTGACCGGGCAAACCGCGTTGCCGTTGATCGAGCTGGACCGCCGGCTGAAGTTCATCGAGGCCGACAATGGCCGCTATGCCCCGGACCGCAAAGGGTTGCCGCTGGATATCGACGTGCTGATGTATGACGATTTGCACGGTACCTTCGATGGGCTGGTATTGCCCCGTGCCGAGATCCTGAAGAACGCTTTTGTGCTGTGGCCGCTGTCGTTGCTGGCACCCGACCTGGTGCATCCGGGGGTGGGCAAGCGCATGGCGCAGCTGTGGCAGGAAGCGCAGATCGATCAGGTGCTGGCCCCGGTCGCCTTTGAGTGGCGCGGGTTGCAGTTGACGCCCGCTTAAGCCTGTATCGGCCTCTTCGCGGGTTTACCCGCGAATACGGTGGCGGCTGCGACGGTGAACCGCGGGTGGAAATTGGCCAGCAGGTCTGGCCCTTTCGCGGGTAAACCCGCTCCTACAACGGGCTGTGCCCAACCCTCGATGTGTGCCCCTGTAGGGGCGGGTTTACCCGCGAAGAGGCCGGTAGGTCTAACCGCGCTGGTAAGCTTCGAGCGCTTTCAGCCGTTCACCTTTGAGTGCTTCGCCCAGTGCCTGACCCGTCAGCCCGGCTTGCACCAACGGCTTCACATCCACCGCTCGCGCCGCCGCTGCTGCGCCTCGCAGGTAATCGGCCTGTGGGTAACCCTGCTCGCCATCGCCCCGCGCCGCCATCTCGCAAACGACCAAAAAATCCTCAAATCGCTGCGGCCGTCGGTACACATCGAACTTCTGCAACAGCTCCAGCAGTGCCGTGGCAGGCAGTTCGAGCGCCTGATTGCCCTGCGCCAGGCATTCCCCTGTCAGCATGGCCAGTTCCTGGCACTCACGCGGTGCCTTCAGGCGCTGGTTGACGGCTTTGATTGATGTCGGTGACAACCCCCGCAACAGGCAGGCCCAGCGCACGTGCAGCGGTTGTTCGTGCACCGCTGCCTGCTCGAGCGCCGCCAATGTCCGGGAGCTGTCATCGAGCTCTGGCAGCAGCTCCTGCAGGGCCCCGCACGCGCTCAGCACCTTGAAGAACACCTGCGGTTGCACTTCCATCAGCGCGCGCTCGATTTCCTTCCAGCTGCGCTCGGCAGTGAGTGCCTGCAGTTCGCCCGAGGCGCTGATCTGACGCATCAGCGCCAAGGTTTCATCGGCAACCCGGAACCCCAGTGGTGCGTAACGGGCAGCAAAGCGTGCAACACGCAGCACACGCAAAGGATCTTCGGCGAATGCCGGGGAAACATGGCGTAGCAGGCGTTTATCCAGGTCTTGCTTGCCTTGGTAGGGGTCGTATACCGTGCCGGCCTCATCCTCGGCCATCGCATTGATGGTGAGGTCGCGACGGATCAGGTCCTCTTCCAGGGTTACGTCGGGGCTGGCGTGAAAGGTGAACCCGCCGTAGCCTCGCCCACTCTTGCGCTCGGTGCGCGCCAGGGCGTATTCCTCGCCGGTTTTCGGGTGCAGGAACACCGGGAAATCGGCACCCACCGGCCGATAGCCCTTGGCGAGCATTTCTTCGACGGTGGCGCCCACCACCAGCCAGTCGATATCGCTGACAGGGCGGCCGAGCAGGCGGTCGCGCACGGCGCCGCCAACTTTGTAGATGTGCATGTGCAGCTCTCCATAACTGCCGACAGGATAACCCGTCGGCGGTCATGGGGTTGCATCAGAGGTGGTGGATAACGGCCAGGTCCATGCGACCGTAATCGGCGCTTTCGCTATGCTCGCCGCGCGGCGGCATGTGGTGAGTACTCATCACTTGCTCGCCTTGCACGGTCTCCAGGTGGATATCGAAGCCCCACAGGCGATGCAGGTGCTTGAGCACTTCGTCGGTCGAGTCGCCCAGCGGTTTGCGGTTGTGTTGCTGGTGTCGCAGGGTCAGCGAGCGGTCTCCGCGGCGGTCGACGCTCCAGATCTGTACGTTCGGTTCACGGTTGCCCAGGTTGTACTGCGCTGCCAGCTGCTCACGAATCACCCGGTAGCCGGCCTCATCATGGATGGCGGGCACCAGCAGGTCGTCGCGCTGGTCGTCATCGAGGATGCTGAACAACTTGAGGTCGCGCATCACCTTGGGCGACAGATACTGCAGGAGGAAGCTCTCGTCCTTGAAGCTGCTCATGGCGAACTTGATGGTAGAAAGCCAGTCACTGCCGGCAATGTCGGGGAACCAGTGGCGATCTTCTTCGGTGGGGTTTTCGCACATGCGGCGGATGTCGGTGTACATCGCAAAGCCCAGCGCGTAGGGGTTGATGCCGCTGTAGTACGGGCTGTCGAAGCCGGGCTGGAACACCACGCTGGTGTGCGACTGCAAGAACTCCATCATGAAGCCTTCGGTAATCAGCCCCTCGTCGTACAGGTCGTTCATCAGGGTGTAGTGCCAGAAGGTTGCCCAGCCTTCGTTCATCACCTGGGTCTGGCGCTGCGGGTAGAAGTACTGGGCGATCTTGCGCACGATGCGCACTACTTCACGCTGCCAGGGTTCAAGCAGCGGGGCGTTCTTCTCGATGAAATACAGGATGTTTTCCTGCGGTTCGGCGGGGAAGCGCCCCTCATCGCGGTCGTTACCCTTTTCGGCGTTTTTCGGAATTGTCCGCCAAAGGTCGTTGATCTGACGCTGAAGGTGCTCTTCGCGCTCCTGTTGCCGGCGCCGCTCTTCTTCGGCAGAAATAGGGTAAGGCCGTTTGTAGCGGTCGACACCGTAGTTCATCAGGGCATGGCAGGAGTCGATCAAGTCCTCCACAGCATCGATACCGTGGCGCTCCTCGCACTGGGCGATGTACTGCTTGGCGAACACCAGATAGTCGATGATCGAACTGGCGTCAGTCCAGGTACGGAACAGGTAATTGCCTTTGAAAAAACTGTTATGGCCGTAGCACGCGTGCGCAATCACCAGTGCCTGCATGCACATGGTGTTTTCTTCCATCAGGTAGGCGATACAAGGGTCGGAGTTGATCACGATCTCGTAGGCCAGGCCCATCTGGCCGCGGCTGTAGGACTTTTCCGTACTGAGGAACTGCTTGCCGTAGGACCAGTGGTGGTAGCCCAGCGGCATGCCGACCGAGGCGTAGGCGTCCATCATCTGTTCGGCAGTGATGACCTCGATCTGGTTGGGGTAGGTGTCCAGGGCGTAACGCTCGGCCAAGCGGCTGATTTCCCGGTCGTAGGTCTGGATCAGCTCGAACGTCCACTCGGACCCAGTGGAAATGGGTTGGCGTCTCTGTGCTCTGGCGGTCATGTGGCTAACCTGCGCTGGAAGAGTTCACGGAAGACCGGGTAGATATCGCCGGCCGATACCAACTGCTGCTGGGCGAACGTGTCGGGGAAAGCATCTCCGATACGCTCGTATTCATACCACAGCGCCTGGTGTTCACGGGGGGTGATCTCAACGTAAGTGTAGTACTGCACATGCGGCATGATCTGTTTGGAGAGGATGTCGCGGCAGATGGGCGAGTCGTCGTTCCAGTTGTCGCCATCAGAAGCCTGCGCGGCATAGATGTTCCAGTCGCTGGCCGGGTAGCGCTCGGCCATGATCTCCTGCATCAGCTTGAGGGCACTGGAGACGATGGTGCCGCCGGTTTCCCGCGAGTAGAAGAACTCTTCTTCATCGACTTCCCGAGCACTGGTGTGGTGGCGAATGAACACGACTTCGATGCGCTCGTAGTTACGCTTGAGGAACAGGTACAGCAGGATGAAGAAGCGCTTTGCGATGTCCTTGGTGGCCTGGGTCATCGAGCCGGATACGTCCATCAGGCAGAACATCACTGCCTTCGAGCTGGGGTTGGGTTGCTTGACCAGCAGGTTGTACTTGAGGTCGAAGGTGTCGAGGAAGGGCAGGCGGTTGATACGTGCCTTCAGGCGCTCGATTTCCTGTTCGACTTCCTGGATATCGGTGAAATTATCTGGCTCTTCGACCCGCAGGCGATCGAGTTCCTTTTGTGCTTCGCGCAGCAGGGCGCGGCTGCTGCCGGTCAGGGCGATACGCCGGGCATGGGCCGAGCGCAGGGTGCGCACGATGTTGATGCGTGACGGGTTGCCTTCGTTGGCGATGCCGGCGCGAACAGTCTTGAAGGTATCGGCGCCAGTCAGGTGACGTTTGACCAGGTTGGGTAACTCGAGGTCTTCGAACATGAATTCGAGAAATTCTTCCTGGGTGATCTGGAAGACGAACTCGTCCATGCCCTCGCCGGAATTGCCGGCCTTGCCGCGACCGCCACCGCCTCCACCGCCTTGCGGCCGTGGGATGTGTTCACCGGCAGTGAACTCTTTGTTGCCAGGATGCACGATGGTCTGTTTGCCCCCGCGACCATGATGCAAGACGGGTTCGTCGATGTCGCGCCCGGGAATACTGATCTGCTCGCCGTGTTCCATATCCATGATGGAACGGCGGCTCACCGCCTCTTCGACGGCCTTCTTGATATGTTCGCGGTACCGCCGCAGGAAGCGCTGGCGGTTGACCGTGCTCTTGTTCTTGCCGTTCAGGCGTCGGTCTATAACGTAGCTCATGGTCCCTCCGGTGACTGGATGCAGCTGCAACCCACAAGCTGCAAGCCACAAGCTTCAAGCTGCAAGAAAGAGCAGCCACCGCCGCTGCAAGCTGTGACGCGGGCAGCAATGCCAACGCCAGGCAGCTTGCAGCTTGCGGCTCGTAGCTTGCCGCTTTATTGCGATTTCCTGACCCGCAGGTACCATTCCGACAGCAGGCGCACCTGTTTGTCGGTATAGCCACGCTCCACCATCCGGGTGACGAAGTCGTTGTGTTTCTTCTGGTCCTCTTTGCTGGCCTTGGCGTTGAAGCTGATGACCGGCAGCAGGTCTTCGGTGTTGGAGAACATTTTCTTCTCGATCACGACCCGCAGCTTTTCATAACTCAGCCAGCTTGGATTCTTGCCATTGTTGTTAGCGCGTGCGCGCAGTACGAAGTTGACGATCTCGTTGCGGAAGTCTTTCGGGTTGCTGATGCCAGCCGGTTTCTCGATCTTTTCCAGTTCCTCGTTGAGCGCAATGCGGTTGAGAATTTCGCCGGTTTCCGGGTCGCGGTATTCCTGATCCTGGATCCAGAAGTCTGCATACAACACGTAGCGGTCGAAGATGTTCTGGCCGTATTCGCTGTAGGACTCCAGGTAGGCGGTCTGGATTTCCTTGCCGATAAACTCGATGTAGCGCGGTGCCAGGTATTCCTTCAGGTAGCGCAGATAGCGTTCGCGCACTTCAGCCGGGAATTGTTCCTGTTCGATCTGCTGTTCGAGGACATACAGCAGGTGCACCGGGTTGGCGGCAATTTCGTGTGGGTCGAAGTTGAACACCTTGGACAGGATCTTGAAGGCGAAGCGCGTCGACAGGCCGTTCATGCCTTCGTCGACACCCGCAGAGTCCCGGTATTCCTGGATCGACTTGGCCTTTGGATCGGTGTCCTTGAGGTTTTCCCCGTCGTAAACGCGCATCTTGGAATAGATATTGGAGTTCTCTGGCTCTTTCAGGCGGGAAAGCACCGTGAACTGAGCCAGCATCTTGAGCGTATCGGGCGCACAGTGGGCCTTGGACAGCGAGCTGTTGACCAGCAGTTTGTCGTAGATCTTTATTTCATCGCTGACCCGCAGGCAGTACGGCACCTTGACGATATAGATCCTGTCGATGAACGCTTCGTTGTTCTTGTTGTTACGGAAGGTGTGCCACTCCGATTCGTTGGAGTGCGCCAGCAGAATCCCGGTATAGGGAATCGCCCCAAGGCCTTCAGTACTGTTGTAGTTGCCTTCCTGGGTGGCGGTGAGCAAGGGGTGCAGGACCTTGATCGGCGCCTTGAACATTTCGACGAATTCCATCAGGCCCTGGTTGGCCCGGCACAGCGCGCCCGAGTAGCTATAAGCATCGGCGTCGTTCTGTGGGTATTCCTCAAGTTTGCGGATATCGACCTTGCCGACCAGGGCCGAGATGTCCTGGTTGTTTTCATCGCCGGGTTCGGTCTTGGCAATGGCGATCTGGTTAAGAATCGACGGGTACAGCTTCACCACCTTGAACTTGGAGATGTCCCCGCCAAACTCCTGCAGGCGCTTGGTGGCCCAAGGCGACATGATGGTATTGAGGTAGCGCCGTGGGATGCCGAACTCTTCCTCGAGAATGGCCCCATCTTCGGTGGCATTGAACAAGCCCAGAGGTGACTCGAATACCGGCGAGCCCTTGATCGCGTAGAACGGCACCTTTTCCATCAGCTGCTTGAGTTTTTCCGCCAGCGAGGACTTGCCGCCGCCTACCGGGCCCAGCAGATAGAGGATCTGTTTCTTCTCTTCCAGGCCTTGGGCGGCGTGGCGGAAGTACGACACGATCTGGTCGATGCACTCTTCCATGCCATGGAAGTCGGCAAAGGCCGGATAGCGGCGGATAACCTTGTTGGAGAAGATGCGCGACAGCCTGGAGTTGGTAGAGGTGTCGATCAGTTCTGGCTCACCGATGGCCAGCAACAGCCGTTCGGCCGCCGATGCGTAGGCACTGCGATCCTCTTTGCACAGCTCGAGGTACTCCTGCAGCGAGAGTTCTTCCTGGCGCGTAGACTCGAAACGTTGTTGGAAGTGGCTAAAAATACTCATGACGTCACCTCGCTCGATACGTGGAGACGACGCCGGATCAGTCAGCTGATGCTGGCATGCAACCGGGTTGGCCGATTGCTGTATACCCCCCAGAACACCCTGTAACGCTACCGATGACCCGCACGCCGGTGTACCGGCTCTCCCCTTTTTTGGATGGCCTGAGCTTAAGCGTAGTTGGTTATCTGCAAGGTCAAGGGGCGAGGAGGGCAGAAGTTACGAATGACCGTTCGTCAGATAAGCCGCAAGCCCGCACGGGGCGCGGGCTGCAGGAAAAATTAAAAAAATTATTCAGTGCTGCCTTGGGCGGTCTCGGCCGGGTAGGTCGCACGCCACAGTTCGAAGCCGCCGTCCACGCTGTACACGTCGGAGAAACCCTGGCCTACCAGGTAGGCGGCAGCGCTTTGGCTGGAATTGCCGTGATAGCAGACCACCAGGGTTGGCGCGTCGAGGTCGGCGTTGCGGATGAAATCGGCGACCGAGTGGTTATCCAGGTGCCGGGCGCCGGTGATGTGGCCGGCGGCGAAGGCCTGTGGGTCGCGAATGTCGACGACGACCGCACCTTCTTTCTTGCGAAGCTCCAAGGCCTGCTCAGGAGGGATGCGCTTGAATTCGCTCATGGGTACTACTTCCTTCAGGTGTGGTCGTTGAGTGTAGTGGGTTGTGCCGGCTGGCGCAGGGTGCCGTCGTCGGCGCAGTCGCAGCGGTGGTATTCGCCGCTGTCGACGTTGTACAGGGTCATGGCGCCGCCCCATACGCAGCCAGTGTCCAGGGCGATGACGTCGGGCTCGGTGACCTCACCCTGCAGAGCGGCCCAATGGCCAAAGATGATCTTCACATGGCGTGAGCGGCGGTCCTTGTGCGCGTACCAGGCTTTGTAGCCTTTGGGCGCGCTACCCAGGCCTTCCTTGCTCTTGAGGTCGAGTTTGCCATCGGCCGTGCAGAAGCGCATGCGGGTGAAGTAGTTGGTGATGACCCGCAGGCGTTCGACGCCGGCGAGGTTCTTGCTCCACTTGTTCGGCTCGTTGCCATACATGCCGTCGAGGTACAGCTGCAGGCGGTTGTCGTCACGCAGCACTTCCTCGACCTCGGCAGCGAGCTCCAGGGCTTTGCCAAGGGTCCATTGTGGCGGTATGCCGGCATGAACCAGGGCGATGCCGCGGGGCTCGTCGTAATGCAGCAGCTTCTGCTGGCGCAGCCAGTCGAACAGCTGGTCGGCGTCCGGCGCTTCGATGATCTCGCGCAGTGTGTCGCTTTTCTTGAGGCGCTCGACGTTGTGCCAGGCGGCCAGCAGGTGCAGGTCATGGTTGCCCAGCACGCAGACCAGTGAATGACGGATCGAGTACAGGAAGCGCAGGGTTTCCAGTGACTCGGGGCCGCGGTTGACCAGGTCGCCGACCAGCCACAGGCGGTCGACGGCGGGGTTGAAACTGACGCGATCGAGCAGGCATTTGAGTGGCTGCAGGCAGCCCTGCAGGTCACCGACGGCGTAGGTGGCCATCAGTGCAGCGCTCCGGGCACTGCCAGCCGGAAGGGGGCAATCTCGGCGTCGAAGCGCTTACCGTCTTCGGCGAACATCTGGTAGCTGCCCTGCATGGTGCCAACGCGGGTGCTGATGACGGCACCACTGCTGTAAGTGTGGCTCTGACCAGGGTCGATGTTGGGTTGCTGGCCGACCACGCCGGCGCCGCGTACTTCCTCAACCTCGCCGTCACCGTTGGTGATCAGCCAGTGGCGCGACAGCAACTTGGCACTGAGCGAGCCGTTGTTCTGCACGGTAATGGTGTAGGCGAAAGCGAAGCGACTGTTTTCGGGGTCGGATTGTTCTTTCAGGTAGCGGGTCACGACGCTGACGTCGATTTGATAGCGGGGGTCGGACATGCAAGGGCCTTGGGCGAACTGACGCAATAATGCAGTCTAGGCCATTGGGAGGGGGGAGGGCCAGCGGTGATCGGGCTTGGGGGGGTGTGTTGTCTGTGCCGGCCGCTTCGCGGGTAAACCCGCTCCTACAAGGGGTCGCACAGGATTTGAGGGTTGTGCGATCCCTTGTGGCCCGCGAAGCGGCCGGTACAGGCTAAATCAGGCTTGTTGCTGATCCGCCAGCTGGTCTGCCAGGCGCACGAAGGCTGCCAGGTCGAGCTGTTCAGGGCGCAGGCTGCCATCAACGCCTGCAGCCTCGATGGCGGCGCTGTCCAGCAGGCCTTTCATGGTGTTGCGCAGCGTCTTGCGGCGCTGGTTGAACGCTTCGCGAACGACACGCTCCAGCAGCAGGTGGTCCTTGGCCGGGAACGGCAGCACTTCGTGCGGCACCAGGCGGACGATTGCCGAATCCACTTTCGGGGGTGGGTTGAAGGCTCCAGGGCCGACATTGAACAGGTGCTCCACGCGGCAGTGGTACTGCACCATGATCGACAAGCGCCCCCAGTCACCGCCGCCAGGGCCGGCGGCCATGCGCTCGACCACTTCCTTTTGCAGCATGAAATGCATGTCGCGGATCAGCCCGGCGTGGCTGAGCAGGTGGAAGATCAGCGGGGTGGAGATGTTGTAGGGCAGGTTGCCAACCACCTTGAGGCTGCGCGGCGGCACGCCCAGCTGGTTGAAGTCGAACTTCAGGGCGTCACCCTGGTGCAGGCGGAAGTTGCTGCGATCAGCGAACTTGTGCTGCAGGATCGGCACCAGGTCTTTGTCCAACTCCACCACGTCCAGCTGTGCGCCACTGCCCAGCAGGCCTTCGGTCAGGGCGCCCTGGCCCGGGCCGATTTCCAGCAGGTGTTCGCCGGCCTTGGCGTTGATGGCACGCAGGATGCGGTCGATGATACCGGCGTCGTGCAGGAAGTTCTGGCCGAAGCGCTTGCGCGCCCGGTGTTGGTATTGCTCGTTCATGGTCGGTTCTCGGCCATCTGGTAGGCGGTTTCCAGTGCGACGCGCAGGCTGCCGGTGTCGACTTTGCCAGTGCCGGCCAGGTCCAGGGCGGTGCCGTGGTCAACCGACGTGCGGATGATTGGCAGGCCCAGGGTCACGTTCACTGCTGCGCCGAAGCCTTTGTACTTGAGTACGGGAAGGCCCTGGTCGTGGTACATCGCCAGCACCGCATCGCAGTGCTCCAGATATTTGGGGGTAAACAGGGTATCGGCTGGCAGCGGCCCGCGCAGGTCCATGCCTTCGGTGCGCAGGCGGGCCAAGGTCGGCTCGATGATGTCGATTTCTTCGCGGCCCAGGTGGCCGCCCTCGCCCGCGTGCGGGTTGAGGCCGCACACGAGGATACGCGGGTTGGCAATGCCGAACTTGTCGCGCATGTCGGCATGCAGGATACGGGTTACACGTTCAACGCGCTCTGCAGTGATAGCGTCGGCAACATCACGCAGTGGCAGGTGCGTGGTCACCAGGGCCACGCGCAGGCCGCGGGTGGCCAGCATCATTACCACTTGTGCGGTGCGGGTCAGTTCGGCAAGGAATTCGGTATGCCCGGAAAAGGCGATACCGCTTTCGTTGATCACACCCTTGTGAACCGGGGCCGTGATCATCCCGGCGAAGTGGCCGTCCAGGCAACCTTGGCCAGCGCGGGTCAGGGTTTCCAGCACGAACGCTGCGTTGGCCTTGTCGAGCTGGCTTGGCACCACCGGAGCCGCCAAGGGGGTATCCCAGACGTACAGGCTACCTGCGGGTGCCGGGAGGTCAGGCCATTGGCCCGGGGCTACCGGCAGCAGGCTGACGGCCAGCCCCAGCTGCGTGGCCCGCTCGGCGAGCAGGTCACGGCTGGTGATGGCGATCAGGGGGTGGGGCTGGGCGTCTGCGGCGAGCAGCAGGCACAGGTCGGGGCCTATGCCGGCCGGCTCGCCGGGGGTGACGGCGAAGCGCAGGGGCTTCACTGGGCGGCCTGGTCAGCGCCAGGCAGCTTGATTTCAACGTAGGCTTCGTCGCGGATCTGGCGCAGCCAGGTTTGCAGCTCTTCGTCGTACTTACGGTTGCGCAGTACGCTCAGGGCCTGCTGTTCGCGAGCCTGCTCGGTGCTGTCGGTGGCGCGGCGGCCCAGCACTTCCAGAACGTGCCAGCCGTACTGGGTCTTGAACGGTTTGGTCACCACGCCTTGCTGGGCATTGGCCATCTGTTCACGGAACTCCGGTACCAGGCTGTTCGGATCGACCCAGTTGAGGTCGCCGCCGTTGAGTGCCGAACCCGGGTCTTCCGAGAAGCTCTTGGCCAGTTCGCCGAAGTCTTCGCCGTTCTTGATCCGATCGTACAGACGCTCGGCCAACTGCTGGGTGGCCGCCTCGCTGCGGATCTCGCTTGGCTTGATCAGGATGTGGCGCACATGCACTTCGTCACGCAGAACGTTCTCGCTGCCGCCGCGCTTCTCCTCGAGCTTGAGGATGATGAAGCCGTTGGGGATGCGAATAGGCTGGGTAATTTCGCCCACCGGCATGCTGCTGAGCATCTTGGCGAAGTCGGGTGGCAGCTGACCGGCTTTACGCCAGCCCATCTCGCCGCCTTCCAGGGCGTTTTCGCTGGCCGAGTTGGCAATCGCCATCTGGCCGAAGTCAGCACCCTGGCGCAGTTGCTGGTAAACGTCACCGACCTTGCGCGCAGCCTTCTGGATATCGTCCGAGTTGGCGGCTTCCGGGGTCGGGATGAGGATGTTGGCCAGGCGGTACTCTTCCGACATCTGCATCTTGCCCAGGTCCGAGGCCAGGAAGTTCTTCACTTCCTGCTCGGACACCTGAATGCGTTCGGCAACGCGGCGTTGGCGCACGCGGCTGATGATCATCTCGCGCTTGACCTGCTCGCGAGCGTCGTCGAACGACAGGCCGTCACGGGCCAGCGCCGCGCGGAACTGGTCCAGCGACATGCCATTGCGCTGGGCAATGGTGCCAATGGCCTGGTTCAGCTCTTCGTCGGTGATGCGGATGCCAGAGCGCTCGCCGATCTGCAGCTGCAGGTTCTCGACGATCAGGCGCTCCAGGACCTGCTGTTCCAGGGCGCTGGTCGGCGGCACGCCGCCGCCGCGCTTGGCGATGGTTTGCTGGACCTCATGGACACGCTGGTCCAGCTGGCTTTGCATGACCACGTCGTTGTCGACGATAGCCACCACGCGATCAAGAGGTTGCACCGCGGCATGCACCGCGCCACTCAGCAAAGCGACGCCCAGCAACACTGGGCGCAGACGATCAATAAGCTTGGTCTTCACGTTCACGGTAACCTTGAATGCCTTGGTCGAGGAAAGACTCGACCTTGTTGCCAACTACGCCGCCGAGGCCTTTCAGGACGATCTGAAGGAAGACACCGTGGTCGCCTTTTTCGTTCTGTGGAAGGGCCTGGCTGAAATCGTCGTAGTCGATCCAGTAACGGTTGATCAGGCGCAGCTTCCAGCAGCAGTTGTCGTATTCGAAACCACCCATGGCTTCCAGGGTGCGGTTGCGGTTGTAGTCATGCTGCCAGCGAGCGATAACGTTCCATTGCGGCACGATCGGCCAGATGACCGAGAAGTCGTGCTGCTGGATCTTGTAGTAATCCTTGATGTAGTTCGGATCGCCCGGGGTGCCATAGTCACCGCCGCCCACTTTCCAGGTACCCGTGGTCGAGTCGTAGGCAATGGTGTCGTTACGGTAGCGATAACCGAGGTTGACGATCTTGTTCGGGTTGTCTTCAGGCTGGTAGTGGAACATCGCGCTGCCCGAGCGGGTGCTGCGGCTGTCCGGGTCCCAGTTGAAGTCCGAATTGAAGCGCCAGTCGCGGTTGAAGTAGTAGTTGTACACCAGAGCGTATGGCGATACATCGGACTGCGCGTCCTTGCGGGTGCGGTAGTCGATGCCTGGCAGCTGGACCTTGCGGTCTTTGAAGTAGTAGGCCTGGCCGATGCTGAAGTTCTGGCGCTCGAAGCCGTTGTCTTCGATCCAGCGGGTGGTCACGCCCAGCGACAGTTTGTTTTCGTCGCCGATACGGTCAGTGCCGCTGAAGCGGTTGTCGCGGAACAGCGAATCGTAGCTGAACAGGGTTTCGCCGGTATCGAACAGCGGGATGTCCTTCTGGTCCTTGTACGGAACATAGAGGTAGAACATGCGCGGTTCGAGGGTTTGACGGTAATTGTTGCCAAACAGCGAGGTGTTGCGGTCGAAGTACAGGCCGCTGTCGACGCTGAAGATTGGCACGTCGCGGCTAACAGAGCTGTCGTAGCTTCCGTACGCGTCTGGATTGGCGGTTTGCAAGGCGATTGCATCGGCTTTGCCTTTGCTGTCCAGATCAAGATCGTACTGGGTGTAGGCATATTTCAGCTTGGGTGTGAGGAACCCATAGCTGGCTGTCATTGGATAGCTGATTGACGGCGCGACATTCAGGCGCGTGCCGTTGGCCCGCTCGATACCTTGAATATTTTCGTCAAGCCGACGACCATCGGGCCCTGCTGTGAGGTCCAGGTTGCCGTCCTTGTCGAACACGGTGTCGTTCTTCAAGTCACGTTCGAAGCGCGCGGCCTCGGTTTCGTAAGCGAAGTTCAACCCCCCTGGCTGATAAGGCAGTACGCCATTGAGGGTAATCTGCGGCAGTCGATCATAAGGCGTGATCTGCGAAATGGTCGCCGCCTCGTAGGCATGTACATTCAGCCGTGCGGTGTAGCTATCGCCCCGGTAGGTCAATGCACCCTGCTGATTCAGGAAGTCGCGGCTTTCCACGCCAATCTGGTCAGATTCCAGGTCCTGGAAGTAGAACGGGTCGCTGATGTCGGTGTAGTCCACCTCGGTCATCAGGCGTTCGTCCAGGCCACCCTTGTGCTGCCAGTTGACCATCCAGCGCTGATCTTCGTAATCCGTCTGATCTTTGCGGTCGTCGTTCTTGTCGTTCAGGTAGGCGCCGCCGAACTGGCCTTCGCTGGAAGGTGTCAGGTAGCGGAACTCGCCTTCCATCAGCAGGCCGCGCTTGGCCATGTAACGCGGGTACAACGTGGCGTCGTAGTTAGGCGCCAGGTTGAAGTAGTACGGCGTGACCAGCATGAAGCCGGTGTCGCTGCTGGTGCTGAACGAGGGCGGCAGGAAACCGGACTGGCGACGGTCGTCAATCGGGAAGTAGATGTACGGTGTATAGAACACCGGGAAATCCTTGACCCGTAGCGTAACGTTGGTCGCAGTACCGAAACCGGTGGCCGGGTTCAGGGTGATGTTGTTGCCCTTCAGCTGCCAGGCGTTGCTACCCGGTTCGCAGGTGGTGTACGTACCGTCTTTGAGGCGGATGATGGCGTTTTCGCCACGCTTGGCGTACAGGGCACTGCCGCGGATGTGCGACTTGTGCATCACGTATTCGGCGTTGTCGACCTGGGCTTCGCCAGTGTCGAGCTGGATCTGGGCCTCGTCACCGACCACCAGCGAACCGTTGTCACGGATCTTGACGTTGCCCTTGAGCTCGCCACGGTTTTCGGCCTGGTAGAGGTTGGCCTCGTCGGCTTCGGCCTGCATGCTGCCCTGGCGCATCACCACGTCACCGGCGAGGGTAGCGACCTGCTGCTCCTGCTGGTACTTGGATACCTTGGCATTGATGTAGGTTGGCGACTCGTCCTTCGGCGTGGTGTCGGCCATGCCCGGGCGGGTTGGCTCGATATACGCGCCACCGCAGTACGGGCCGGTTTCAGCCAGCTGCGCGGCGGTGAGCTTTTCACGCGGAACCCAGTCCAGGTGGCTGTAGTCTTCGCTGCGCGACTTCAGACCACGGCCCTTGGCCTCGGTAACCAGCACGGGCCGGTCCGCAGTTTCGGCTTCGCCCGCCGCTTCGGTACCGGAGCTGACGGCTGCACCTTCGTGCACCGGGCGCGGTGGCAAGTTGTTGACTGGGGTTTTGGGCTTGCAGTCCCAACCACCGGCGGCGGACACTTGGCAGTCGAACTGTTCGGCTGCCACTACGTATGAGGTGGCCAGAGGTTGCAGGGCCAGCAGACCGCCGGTTACCAGCAACGGAAACTTTCTACGAAACGCGGGGGATTTCAATGCCATCTTATTAGTCCGGGCTTCCTGCGTGCCATCTGCCCGCGTGTGGGGCCGCACGCCTCTCGATGGTCTGAAAAAGATGCTGGATAATAAAGCATGACCCGCTTGACGGCTAGGGCCGTCGGAGACCCTTGCAATGCCTGAACACGATGTACGCCTGCAACAACTGACGGTCTGGCTCGATGAACAGCTCAATGATCTTTTCCGTGACAACGCCTGGGGCGAGGTGCCTGCAGGCAGCTTGACCGCTGCCAGCAGCGACGCCAGCTTCCGCCGCTATTTCCGCTGGCAGGGCGCTGGCCACAGTTTCGTGATCATGGATGCGCCCCCCCCGCAGGAAAACTGCCGACCGTTCGTCGCCATCGACCACCTGCTGGCCAGCGCTGACGTCCATGTGCCGCTGATCCACGCCCAGGACCTGGAACGCGGCTTTTTGTTGCTTGGGGATCTGGGCACTCAGACATACCTTGACATCATCAATGCCGACAACGCCGATGGCCTGTTCGCCGACGCCATCGATGCCCTTCTGAAGTTCCAGCGTTTGCCGATGGACGCGCCGCTGCCCAGCTACGACGACGCCCTGCTGCGCCGTGAAGTGGAACTGTTCCCCGAATGGTACGTGGGGCGTGAGCTGGGCCTGACCTTCACCGATGCACAGAAGGCCACCTGGCAGCGCGTCAGCCAGTTGCTGATCGACAGCGCCCTGGCGCAACCCAAGGTGTTGGTACACCGTGACTACATGCCGCGCAACCTGATGCAGAGCACCCCCAACCCTGGTGTGCTGGACTTTCAGGATGCGGTATACGGCCCGGTCACCTACGACATTACCTGCCTGTTCAAGGACGCCTTTGTCAGCTGGCCGCAGGCGCGGGTCGAAGGCTGGCTGAGCGACTACTGGCAGCAGGCGCAGGCGGCTGGCATCCCGGTGCACGCCGAGTTCGAAGCCTTCCACCGCGCCAGTGACCTGATGGGCGTGCAGCGGCACCTGAAGGTGATCGGTATCTTCGCCCGTATCTGCCACCGCGACGGCAAGCCGCGTTACCTGGGCGACGTGCCGCGTTTCTTCGCCTATATAAATGAAGTGATCGGTCGCCGGCCCGAATTGGCGGAGCTGGGTGAGCTGATTGCCGAGTTGCAGGCCGGAGCGCGTGCATGAAGGCCATGATCCTGGCTGCGGGGAAGGGCGAGCGTATGCGCCCGCTGACCCTGCACACCCCAAAACCGTTGGTCCCGGTCGCCGGCCAGCCGCTGATCGAGTACCACCTGCGCGCCCTGGCGGCAGCGGGCGTGACCGAAGTGGTGATCAACCATGCCTGGCTTGGCCAGCAGATCGAGGACCATCTGGGCGACGGTAGCCGCTTCGGCCTGAGCATCCGCTATTCACCTGAAGGTGAACCGCTGGAAACCGGCGGCGGCATCTTCAAGGCCTTGCCTTTGTTGGGTGATGCGCCGTTCCTGCTGGTGAATGGCGATGTGTGGACCGACTACGACTTCGCGCGTCTGCAGGCTCCCCTGCAAGGCCTGGCTCACCTGGTGCTGGTCGACAACCCTGGCCATCACGGCCGCGGTGACTTCCGCCTGATGGGCGAGCAGGTCGTTGACGGCGATGACGCGCCAGGCACGCTGACCTTCAGCGGCATTTCGGTGCTGCACCCGGCGCTGTTCGAAGGTTGCCAGGCGGGTGCCTTCAAGCTGGCACCGTTGCTGCGCCAGGCGATGGCGGCCGGCAAGGTATCTGGCGAACACTACCGTGGGCACTGGGTGGATGTTGGCACGCTTGAACGCCTGGCCGAGGCTGAGTCTCTGATTGGCGAGCGCGCCTGACATGTGGTGGCCAGGCACGGTGATTGGTGTGAGTGCCGGTTTTGCCGTTGCGAGCATACCGGGTGCCTTGCTCGGTGCGTTGCTTGGGCAGGCCATTGACCGCCGGCTGCGCTTGCAAGGCTGGGAAGACATGCGCGAACGCCTGGGTGGGCGCCCTGCATTACGCGACGACGAGTTGTTGTTCGTGATGCTTGGGCGCTTGGCCAAGTGCGATGGCCGGGTAGCCGAGCAGCATATCCAGCAGGCGCGTCAGGAGATGGTGCGCCTGGACCTGGCCGAGGCAGCCCGGCTGCGCGCCATCAATGCGTTCAACCGTGGCAAGGCGGGCAAGGACCGGCTTGGCGGGCACCTGCGGCGCATCAGTCAGCAGCCCCACGCGGCGGAAGGTACCTTGCGGGCGTGTTGGCGCATGGTGTGGGCTGACGGCAAGATGGGCAACAAGGAGCGTGAGTTGCTGCTGGACTGGGGGCAGAAGCTGGGCATGAGCCGACGCCAGGTGCAGGCCATGTCGCTGGAGTACGAGCCGCGCAAGGCCACGGGCGCAGAAAGCGTGCCCATGACCTACGCGGCAGCGTTGCGCTTGCTGGCGGTGGACGCAGACACCGACACCGATAAGGTCAAGCAGGCGTATCGTCGGCTTGTCAGTCGGCATCACCCGGACAAGCTGGCGGGTACTGGTGCCAGCGAGGCGCAGGTGCGTGAAGCAACCGCGCGTACCCGTGAGTTGCACCAGGCCTATGCCATGATCCGCAAGCGGCGCGGCCTTTGACGCCCCGCCACAAGGATCAAGCCTGACTCAGCCCTGAGGGCTCATCCACCCCCGCACCCGGCGGAACAGTTGCTCTTGTTCCGCCGCTTTGTTTGCTGGCATGGCAATCAATGACAATTGTCGGTACTGGCTATCCTTCTGCCGCTTGCTGGCCTGCAGCCGTTGCTGGGCTGCGTTGCGGTCAGCGCTGCGGGTGGCGTAGTAGATATCGGCCGTGGGTACCTTCAAGGTTGGGGCCAGGCTTTCCAGGTCCTGCTCCACCCGTGCAGGGGTCTGTGCAGCGACCATCACCAGTTTTTGTACCTGCGGTGGCTGTTTCTCGCTCAGGTAGCGCGCCGCCCAATATGCACCGCTACCATGGCCGATCAGTACGATGCTGCGGGCATTGTGTTGTTGGGCGAACGCCACGGCGGCATCCAGGCGGGCGAAGATGCGTTCGGCATCTGCCGGGTCGGCCTGCTCGCTGGCTTGTTCGGCATCGGTGCTTTCTGCTGTGTCGGCATCGGCCGCGGTGGCTTGGGCCACGTTGGCGTTGGCGTCGGCCGGCACGTCCTTGACCGGTGCGCTTTCGCCTTTTTCTGGCGCAGGCGCTGCCGGTGGTGTGGCTTCGACCCGTGCTTGCGGGCTGTCTGCGAGCAGGTCGGGCAGGCTGATGCTCAGGCTGTGCCAGCCGATATCAGGGAATTTTTGCCGCAGTGGGCCGACTGCATTTGGCCAGTCGGCCGTTTCGCCTGCACCGGGGACAATGATCACTGCCCCTTGCGGATCGTTGTCGTTTGCCGGCTTCCACAGGGCCAGGAAGCTGTCGGTACCGGCCTGCAGGGTCTGCTGCTCAGCCTTGGGCAGCAGCCGCTCCAGCGCCAGTGCATCCTCCTGGCTGCGTTCCAGCAAGGGTGGGCGTGGGGCCTCGGCAGCCGGTGCCATGGTATTTGTAGGTGGTTTTTCGGCATCTGCGGCCAGGGCGCCGAGTGGAAGGACCGAGGCCAGGCAGCACATTGCCAGCGTCGTGCGATAAAGTGTGGACATGAGTCAACCCAAGGCCAGAATGAAACCGGCAGCCTAATAGTATTTGCCCGTGACGGCCATGCTGCATGACCGTCTTTGCCAAGTCGAGCGTATAGATGAAGCGAGTGCGTCGCCTGTTGGTTATCGGCTGCTTGTGGCTGCCCTTGATTGCCTGGGCCAAGCCCGAGGCGCTGCCCTCTGTGGTGCTGGAGCCTGACCAGCAGCAGTGGCTGGACACCCACCGCAGCCTGCGTGTCGGCTTGGTGTTGCAGGCGCCCTACGCCCAGTTCGACCGGCGTCTGCAGCAACTGTACGGGGCCAATGTGGAGCTGGTGAACAGCCTGGCGCAGGCGCTGCGGCTGGACCTCACCTGGCGTAACTTCAGTGACCAAGCCAGTTTGGAACATGCCCTGCAAAGCGGCGAAATCGACTTCGCCCCTGGCCTTACCCAGACGCCGGCCAGCCTGCGCCTGTGGCTATTTAGCGACCCGTACATGCGCGTGCCACAGCTGGTGGTGGGGCCGCGCACCGGGGCCATGGCCGTGGAGCTGGAAAAGCTTGAAGCCGAGCAACGCGTGGCGGTGCGCATGCCCAGCCCGCTGGCGGATTACCTGCGCGGCAACTACGGCAACCTCAACCTGCAGGGGGTGCCCGACGATCGTGAGGCCTTGCAACTGGTGGTAGGCGGCCAGGCCAGTTTCGCCGTGCTGGATGAAGCGCAGCTCAGCCGCCTGTCGCGCGAGAGCGAGTTCGGTGAGCTGGCGGTGGTCGGCGATATTGGCCTGCCGCAGCTGTTGCGTATCGGTTCGCGGCGCGACTGGCCGCTGCTGGCCGATGTACTTGAACGTGGCTTGCAGGCCGTGCCGGCCAAGGAGCTGGAACAACTGCATCAACGCTGGTTGCAGCCGAAGTACCCGCGCCTGAGCGAGTCGCCGGGCTTCTGGCAGAACATGGCCTTGCTGTTCGGTCTGTTGCTGTTGTGTGCCTTGGCCACGCTGGTGTGGCAACGCCGTCAGCAACGTCAGCTGGAGCGCAGCCTGTTGGCCGCGCGGGAAAGCCTTGTTGAGCGCCAGGTGCGCGAAGAGGCGTTGCGCCTGAGCCAGTTCGCCATCGATCAGAGCACCGTGGGTATCCTCTGGGTCAACTGGGATAGCCATGTGCGTTACGCCAACCATGCCGCCGAGCGCATGTTGGGCTACAGCGAAGGGGCGTTGCTGGAGCGGCCGCTGAGCGACTTCGAGCCGAGCCTGAACATGGACCGTTGGCTGGAGCTGTGGAAGGGGGCGCGGACAGGGGCGGGGGGTGTCGGTCAGTTTGAGACGCAATGCCGGCGGGCTGATCAAAGTTTGCTACCCGTGGAGCTGTCGCTGAGCTTTCTGCGCTTTCGTGATTCCGAATATCTGGTGGTCTACCTCGCCGATGTCACCGAACGCCACCGTGCCCTGGCGGCCCTTCGCGAAAGCGAGGCGCGGCTCAAGGGCATTGCTGGCAACGTACCAGGGTTGGTGTTTCGCCTGGAACGTGACCCGGCCGAGGGCGATCTGGAGTTCCCCTATATCAGTGAGGGTAGCGAGGCTTTGGTAGGTTATGCACCCAGCGAGATCCAGCACCCGCAGATGGGCCTGCGCAACCTGGTGCACCCCGAGGACCGTGCTGATTATCACCGGGTTCAGGACCTGGCCCTGGCCAGCGACCAGGACTGGTCCTGGCAAGGGCGCATCCTCACCCGGCAGGGCGAACAGCGCTGGGCCGATATCAAGGCCAGCGCCCGGCATCTGGGCAACGGCCAGGTGGTGTGGGACGGTGTAGTCTGGGACATCACACAGGGCAAGCGGGCCGAGCTGGCGCTGGCAAAGTCCCAGGAGCAGCTGCGCGAACTCTCGGCCCACCTGGAGAGCGTGCGTGAAGAAGAAAAAGCCCGTATCGCCCGGGAAGTGCATGATGAGCTGGGGCAGATGCTGACCGTGCTCAAGCTGGAAGTGTCGATGTGCGAGCTGGCCTATGCCGAGCTGGACCCTGGCCTGAATGATCGGCTGGCGAGCATGAAACGCCTGATTGCCCAGTTGTTCCAGTTGGTACGCGATGTCGCCACTGCCTTGCGTCCGCCGATCCTCGATGCCGGCATTGCCTCGGCCATCGAATGGCAGGCGCGGCGTTTCGAGGCACGCACGCAAATCCCCTGTCTGGTGCAAGTACCCGATAATCTGCCAGCATTGAGTGATGCCAAGGCCACCGGGCTGTTTCGTATCCTCCAGGAAGCGCTGACCAATGTGATGCGTCACGCCCAGGCGCACAGCGTAGAGATTGAGCTGGTACGTGAGGGCGGACAGTTGCGCATGACGGTCAGTGATGATGGCCAAGGCTTTTGCCGCGAGCAGACCCGGCCCTCCTCATTTGGCCTGGTGGGTGTGCGCGAGCGGGTGCTGATGCTGGGGGGGAGCATGACGCTGGAAAGCGAGCCGGGCGAAGGCACCAGCCTGAGCGTGGCCATTCCGTTGGAGTAGGAGAGCAATCGTGATTCGAGTACTGGTGGCCGAAGACCACACCATTGTCCGTGAAGGCATCAAGCAGTTGATTGGCCTGGCCAAGGACATGCAAGTGGCGGGGGAGGCCGGTAATGGCGAGCAGTTGCTCGAAACCCTGCGCCACACACCGTGCGAGGTGGTACTGCTGGATATCTCGATGCCGGGTGTGAACGGCCTGGAGGCGATCCCGCGTATCCGTGCGCTGCACGATGCTCCAGCGATCCTGATGTTGTCGATGCACGATGAGGCACAGATGGCGGCGCGGGCGCTGAAGGCCGGTGCGGCGGGCTATGCCACCAAAGACAGTGATCCGGCGTTGTTGTTGACAGCGATTCGTCGGGTGGCCGGTGGCGGGCGTTATATCGACCCGTCGCTGGCCGACCGCATGGTGTTCGAAGTAGGCCTCACCGAATCCCGGCCGTTGCACACACTGCTCTCGGAGCGCGAGTTTTCAGTGTTCGAGCGCCTGGCCCAAGGCGCCAACGTCAACGACATCGCCCAGCAGTTGGCGCTGTCGAGCAAGACCATCAGCACCCACAAGGCACGCCTGATGCAGAAGTTGAAAGTGAACTCGCTGGCGGAGCTGGTGAAGTACGCCATGGAGCACAAGCTGGTCTGATTGCGACATACGGGTGCCCGAAACTTCCCGAATCCTCTGTGGGAGCGGGCATGCCCGCGAACGGGC
>NZ_JBQENN010000030.1:0-25011 GCF_052044625.1 Pseudomonas sp. 22515 | reverse complement strand
CCCGCTCCCACAGGTTTCGTGGTTGGCTCGCAAGGGCATTCCAATCCCGCCATCCTTGTAGGGCGATCCCTACAACAAATCTTCCATCCGGATGATGGCATTCTCTCAGTACCCCCGATTTTCGGGCGCTTGCGTCTCTTCTACTCTTTTGCCTACGCAGTCATCCAACAAGAAGGTGCAGGCATGAGCGAGGCGAAGTCGAACGCTGCAACCGGCGAAACGCTGGTCAGCTTCCGTGGTGTGCAGAAGAGCTACGACGGCGAGTCGCTGATCGTCAAAGACCTCAACCTGGATATCCGCAAGGGCGAGTTCCTCACCCTGCTTGGCCCGTCCGGCTCGGGCAAGACCACCAGCCTGATGATGCTGGCGGGCTTCGAGACCCCCACCGCCGGTGAAATCCAGCTTGGCGGCCGCTCGATCAACAACGTGCCGCCGCACAAGCGTGATATCGGCATGGTGTTCCAGAACTACGCGCTGTTTCCGCACATGACCGTGGCTGAGAACCTGGCCTTTCCGCTGACCGTGCGCAACCTGAGCAAGACCGACATCAGCGAGCGGGTCAAACGTGTGCTGAACATGGTCCAGCTCGACGCTTTCGCCAAACGCTACCCCGGCCAGCTGTCTGGCGGCCAGCAGCAGCGTGTGGCGCTGGCCCGGGCATTGGTGTTCGAGCCGCAACTGGTGCTGATGGACGAGCCACTTGGCGCGCTGGACAAGCAGCTGCGCGAACACATGCAGATGGAGATCAAGCACATTCACCAGCGCCTGGGTGTGACCGTGGTGTACGTGACCCACGACCAGGGCGAAGCGCTGACCATGTCTGACCGCGTGGCGGTGTTCCACCAGGGCGAAATCCAGCAGATCGCCGACCCGCGCACGCTGTACGAAGAGCCTTGCAACACCTTCGTCGCCAACTTCATCGGCGAGAACAACCGCATTAGCGGCACCCTGCTGGCCAGCGATGGCAAACGTTGCCAGGTGCAGTTGCCTCGCGGCGAGCGGGTCGAGGCGCTGGCGGTGAATGTCGGCCAGGCCGGCGAGCCGGTGACCCTGTCGATACGCCCGGAGCGCGTGCGTCTGAACGGCCACAGTGAAAGCTGCGTGAACCGGTTCTCTGGCCGGGTGGCCGAATTCATTTACCTGGGCGACCACGTGCGGGTGCGTCTGGAGGTTTGCGGCAAAGGCGACTTCTTCGTGAAGCAGCCTATTGCCGAGCTCGACCCGGCGTTGGCCGTGGGCGATGTGGTACCGCTGGGCTGGGAGGTGGAGCACGCCCGCGCGCTCGATCCGATTGCCGAAGCCCATTGATGGATTGCTTCACCAACCCTGTACTGTGGAGAGAATAATAATGCGCAAGCAGTTGAAACTGACCGCCCTGGCTTTGGGGCTGTTCACCGCTGGCCAGGCCATGGCCGCAGACCTCACCGTGATCTCGTTCGGGGGCGCCAACAAGGCTGCCCAGGTCAAAGCGTTCTACGAACCCTGGGAAAAAGCGGGTAATGGCAAGATTGTCGCGGGTGAGTACAACGGCGAAATGGCCAAGGTCAAGGCGATGGTCGACACCAAGAGTGTGTCGTGGAACCTGGTAGAGGTTGAGTCGCCAGAGCTGGCGCGCGGCTGCGACGAGGGCATGTTCGAAGAGCTCGACCCAGCCCTGTTCGGCAATGAGGCCGACTACGTGCCTGGTGCCATTCAGCCTTGCGGCGTGGGCTTCTTCGTCTGGTCCACGGTCATGGCCTACAACGCCGACAAGCTCAAGACCGCCCCCACCAGCTGGGCCGATTTCTGGGACACCAAGCAGTTCCCGGGCAAGCGCGGCCTGCGCAAGGGCGCCAAGTACACAATGGAATTTGCACTGATGGCCGACGGCGTTGCGCCCAAGGACGTCTACAAAGTGCTCGCAACCAAGGAAGGCCAGGACCGCGCCTTCAAGAAACTCGACGAACTCAAGCCCAGCATCCAGTGGTGGGAAGCGGGTGCACAGCCACCGCAGTTCCTGGCCTCTGGCGACGTGGTCATGAGCTCTGCCTACAACGGCCGTATTGCCGCTGTGCAGAAAGAGAGCAACCTCAAGGTGGTGTGGAACGGCGGCATCTACGACTTCGATGCATGGGCAATTCCTAAAGGCGCCAAAAACGTCGAAGAGGCGAAGAAGTTCATCGCCTACAGCGTCAAGCCCGAGCAGCAGAAGATCTACTCCGAAAACATCGCCTATGGCCCGGCCAACTCCAAGGCCGTGAGCCTGCTGTCGGACGAAGTGAAGAAAGACATGCCGACCACGCCTGAGAACATTGCCAACCAGGTGCAGATCGACGTGGCGTTCTGGGCCGACAACAGCGAGCAGCTGGAGCAACGCTTCAACGCCTGGGCGGCGAAGAAGTAAACGTCCAGTGTGTGGGGCCGCAAAGCGGCCCCCAATTCAGCCTGTATTGCGGAGTTCGCCATGGCCATTGCAGTGCCCCTCAACGAAGGCGCGGGTTCAAGTCTCAAGCAGCGCCTCAAACACGCCGAGCGGGTCAACCGCTGGAAGGCGCAGGCGTTGATCGCGCCGCTGGCGCTGTTTCTTCTGCTGGTGTTCCTGGTGCCGATTGCGGCGCTGCTGTACAAGAGCGTCGGCAACCCTGAAGTGGTCGGCGGCCTGCCGCGCACGGTGGAAGTCATCAGCCAGTGGGATGGCAAAAGCCTGCCAGGCGAGGACGTTTACAAGGCGCTGAGCCAGGATTTGGCCGAGTCGCGCAAGAACCAGACCCTTGGTGACCTTTCCAAACGCTTGAACATGGAGCTGGCCGGTTACCGCAGCTTGTTGACCAAGACTGCCCGTGCACTGCCCTTCAAGGCTGAGCCTGCCTCTTATAAGGATGCGTTGCAGGCTGTCGACGAGCGTTGGGGTGACCCGGCTTATTGGCAGGCGATCCGCCGCAATACCAGTTCGGTGACTTCTTTCTACCTGTTGGCCTCGGTGGACCATCGCATCGATGACCTTGGTGAGCTGGCCAAGGCCACCCCGGACCAGGCCATTTACCTGGACATTTTTGTCCGTACCCTGTGGATGGGGGTGGTGATTACCACTATCTGCCTGGTACTGGCCTACCCACTGGCCTACTTGTTGGCCAACCTGCCGACCCGGCAGAGCAACCTGCTGATGATTCTTGTGCTGTTGCCTTTCTGGACATCGATCCTGGTGCGGGTGGCGGCCTGGATCGTGCTGCTGCAGTCGGGCGGGCTGATCAACAGCGCGCTGATGGCCATGGGCATCATCGACCAGCCGCTGGAGCTGGTGTTCAACCGCACAGGTGTCTACATCTCGATGGTGCACATCCTGCTGCCGTTCATGATCCTGCCGCTGTACAGCGTGATGAAGGGTATTTCCCCGAGCTACATGCGTGCGGCGATCTCGCTGGGCTGCCACCCGTTCGCCAGTTTCTGGCGGGTGTACTTCCCGCAGACTTACGCCGGTGTTGGCGCCGGTTGCCTGTTGGTGTTCATCCTGGCCATCGGTTACTACATCACCCCGGCGCTGCTGGGTAGCCCCAACGACCAGATGGTCAGCTACTTCGTCGCCTTCTACACCAACACCAGCATCAACTGGGGCATGGCCACCGCACTGGGCGGGCTGTTGCTGCTGGCGACCGTGCTGTTGTACCTGATCTATAGCTGGCTGGTCGGCGCCAGCCGTCTGCGCCTGAGCTGAGGAGCCTGTCATGCTGAGCCCATACATGTCGCCCGTGGAGCGGGTCTGGTTCTACAGCCTGCGTATTCTCTGCGGCTTGATCCTGCTGTTCCTGATCTTGCCAGTGCTGGTGATCGTGCCGCTGTCGTTCAACAGTGGCAGCTTCCTGGTGTACCCGCTGCAGGGCTTCTCGCTGCAGTGGTATCAGGACTTCTTCGGCTCGGCCGAATGGATGCGGGCGTTGAAAAACAGCATCATCGTTGCCCCTGCGGCCACGGTGCTGGCCATGGTGTTCGGCACGTTGGCGGCCATCGGCCTGACCCGTGGCGATTTCCCCGGCAAGTCGCTGGTGATGGCGCTGGTGATCTCGCCCATGGTGGTGCCGGTAGTGATCATCGGGGTGGCCAGTTACCTGTTCTTCGCCCCTCTGGGCATGGGCAACAGTTTCACCTCGCTGATTCTGGTGCATGCGGTACTGGGTGTGCCGTTCGTCATCATTACCGTGTCAGCGACGCTACAGGGGTTCAACTATAATCTGGTGCGTGCGGCGGCCAGCCTGGGAGCCTCGCCTCTGCTGGCTTTCCGCCGGGTGACCCTGCCGCTGATCGCGCCCGGTGTCATCTCGGGCGCCCTGTTTGCCTTTGCCACCTCGTTTGACGAGGTGGTGGTGACGCTGTTCCTCGCCGGACCGGAACAGGCAACTCTGCCGCGGCAGATGTTCAGTGGTATTCGCGAGAACCTGAGCCCGACCATTGCCGCGGCGGCGACCTTGCTGATTGCGTTCTCGGTGTTGTTGCTGCTGACCCTGGAATGGTTGCGTGGGCGTAGTGAGAAGCTGAGGACTCAACAGCCGGCTTGATGATGGGTTGCCTGTACCGGCCTCTTCGCGGCTAAAGTCGCGGAGGCCGGCACAAGTTGCGCTGGTCGACACCAATTGATACCAATCAGCCTTCATCGCTTTCCCTGAGTTACAATGCGCGCCACCGTGACTCTGCCAACAGGTGCGCCATGCAGCCCTACGCTATTGCCCCCTCCATTCTCTCTGCCGATTTTGCCCGCCTGGGTGAGGACGTCGACAAGGTATTGGCTGCGGGTGCAGACATCGTCCACTTCGATGTCATGGACAATCACTATGTCCCCAACCTGACCATCGGTCCGATGGTTTGCACCGCTCTGCGCAAGTACGGCGTTACTGCGCCGATCGACGTGCACCTGATGGTCAGCCCGGTTGACCGCATCATTGGCGACTTTATCGAAGCGGGTGCTACCTACATCACCTTCCACCCTGAAGCCACGCAGCACATCGACCGTTCGCTTCAGCTGATCAAGGATGGTGGTTGCAAGGCCGGCCTGGTGTTCAACCCGGCCACCAGCCTGGACGCCCTGAAGTATGTGATGGACAAGATCGACATGGTGCTGCTGATGAGCGTCAACCCAGGCTTCGGCGGGCAGAAGTTCATCCCCGGCACCCTCGACAAGCTGCGCGAAGCGCGTGCGCTGATCGACGCCAGTGGCCGTGATATCCGTCTGGAGATCGATGGTGGCGTGAACGTCAACAACATCCGCGAGATCGCTGCCGCTGGCGCCGACACCTTCGTGGCCGGCTCGGCGATCTTCAACGCCCCGGACTACCAGGAAGTGATCGCCAAGATGCGCGCCGAACTGGCCCTGGCCCGCCCATGAGTGGCTTCGAGCAGCTGTTCCCGGGGACGCTGCCAAGGCTGGTAATGTTCGATCTGGACGGTACCCTGATCGATTCTGTGCCTGACCTGGCCGCCGCCGTGGACCGCATGCTGCTCGAACTGGGGCGCCCGCCTGCTGGCCTTGAGGCAGTGCGCCACTGGGTTGGCAATGGCGCCCAGGTGCTGGTGCGCCGCGCGTTGGCGGGCGGCATCGAGCATGCCGACGTGGACGATGCGCTGGCAGAACAGGCGCTGGCGCTGTTCATGGACGCTTATGCCGAAAGCCACGAACTTACCGTGGTCTACCCCGGCGTGCGCGACACCCTGCGCTGGCTGCGCAAGCAGGGCGTGGAGATGGCGCTGATCACCAACAAGCCTGAGCGCTTTGTTGGCCCGCTGCTGGACCAGATGAAGATCGGTAATTTCTTCCGCTGGATCATTGGTGGCGACACCTTGCCGCAGAAAAAGCCCGACCCGGCGGCGTTGCTGTTCGTCATGCAGATGGCCGGTGTCACCCCGCAGCAGTCCCTGTTTGTCGGTGATTCGCGCAGTGACGTGCAGGCGGCCAAGGCGGCTGGCGTGCAATGCGTGGGCCTGACCTACGGCTATAACCATGGCCGGCCGATCGACGCCGAATCCCCCAGCCTGGTAATCGACGACCTGCGCGCATTGCTGCCCGGTTGCGCAGACCCGGCCACTGGGATAACGTTGGCGGACCTTCAAGCCTCACAAGACAGAGAGTCCACCGTGGCGGTTACTGGCAAATTCTGGATGAAAGTCATCAAGGCCTTGGCCCGTTGGCGTTGGCGCGCCTGACTTCAGCCTGCCGGCGTGTGCCGGCCCGTCCGTTTGCCTGACCTATTGCTGCTTGCCACGAGACCACTCATGAACCGCGAAGAATTCCTGCGCCTGGCCGCTGCCGGCTACAACCGTATTCCCTTGGCCTGTGAAACCTTGGCCGACTTCGACACGCCGCTGTCGATCTACCTGAAACTGGCTGACCAGCCCAACTCGTACCTGCTCGAATCGGTGCAGGGCGGCGAGAAGTGGGGCCGTTACTCGATGATCGGCTTGCCATCGCGCACCGTGATGCGTGTGCATGGCTACCATGTCAGCATCCTGCACGATGGCGTCGAGGTGGAAAGCTGCGAGGTCGAAGACCCGCTGGCATTCGTTGAAACCTTCAAGGACCGCTACAAAGTTGCCGATATCCCCGGCCTGCCGCGTTTCAATGGCGGCCTGGTTGGCTACTTTGGCTACGACTGCGTGCGTTATGTAGAAAAGCGCCTGGGCGCCAGCCCCAACCCAGACCCGCTGGGCGTACCGGATATCCTGCTGATGGTGTCCGACGCGGTGGTGGTGTTCGACAACCTGGCGGGCAAGATGCACGCCATCGTGTTGGTCGACCCCGCTGAAGATCAGGCCTTCGAACAGGGCCAGGCACGTCTGCAAGGTTTGCTGGAAACCTTGCGCCAGCCAATCACCCCGCGCCGCGGCCTGGACCTGAGCGGCCCGCAGGCGGCCGAGCCGGCGTTCCGCTCCAGCTACACCCGCGAGGATTACGAAAACGCCGTCGGTCGTATCAAGGAATACATCCTGGCCGGGGACTGTATGCAGGTGGTGCCGTCGCAGCGCATGTCGATCGACTTCAAGGCTGCGCCTATCGACCTGTACCGCGCGCTACGCTGCTTCAACCCGACGCCATACATGTACTTCTTCAACTTCGGTGACTTCCATGTGGTCGGCAGCTCGCCCGAAGTGCTGGTACGTGTCGAGGACAACCTGGTCACCGTGCGCCCGATTGCCGGTACTCGCCCGCGTGGTGCGACCGAAGAGGCCGATCGTGCGCTGGAAGACGACCTGCTGTCGGACGACAAGGAAATTGCCGAGCACCTGATGCTGATCGATCTGGGCCGCAACGATGTCGGCCGTGTGTCTTCGACCGGCAGTGTGCGCCTGACCGAGAAGATGGTGATCGAGCGTTACTCCAACGTGATGCACATTGTTTCCAACGTTACCGGCCAGCTGCGTGAAGGCCTGACGGCGATGGATGCACTGCGGGCGATTCTGCCGGCTGGCACCTTGTCGGGTGCGCCCAAGATCCGCGCGATGGAGATTATCGACGAGCTGGAACCGGTCAAGCGTGGGGTTTACGGCGGTGCTGTCGGCTATTTTGCCTGGAACGGCAACATGGATACCGCAATTGCCATTCGTACTGCGGTGATCAAGGATGGCGAGCTGCATGTGCAGGCCGGTGGCGGCATCGTTGCCGACTCGGTGCCTGCGCTGGAATGGGAAGAAACCATCAACAAGCGCCGGGCGATGTTCCGTGCGGTGGCGTTGGCCGAGCAGACTTCCGCCAGATAAATTGATTGGGGCTGCTGCGCAGCCCATTCGCGGGTAAACCACGCTCCTACAAGGTTGTGTAGGAGCGGGTTCACCCGCGAAAGGGCCGGGCCTGCTGGCCAATTTCTACCTGCCGTTCACCGTTGCCGCCGCCACCGTATTCGCGGGTAAACCCGTTCCTACAAGTGTTGCGCAAGCCTAAGGCATACTAGGCCGTCGTAAAAGCGGGTTCACCCGCGAATGGGCCGCAAAGCGGCCCCCAGCAATTCAAAAGTCCACGCTAACCCCCACGCTAACGCCCTGCTGCGTCAACTCATCACTCTTGCGCCAATTGTAGTTCCCGCGCAAATGCACCCCTGCCACCAGTTCATGGCTCACACCCAGGCTCGCCCGGGTCAGGTCGCTGTGCGGCGTATACCCGGTCAGGGTGAAATCATTCGCTGGCAAGCTGGTCAGGTGCATTGTCACATCCTGCTGGTCGTCCTCGAACTCATGCTCCTGCGCCACCTCGGCAAAAAGCCGGGTATTTGGCTGTACCTGCACACTGCCCAACAGCCCCACGCCCAGGCGACGTGACGTGCGCTCCTGGTCATCGAAGCCAAGCGCCGTCGAGCGCCCGCTCTTCTCTTCGTAGCCATCCACCTTCACCCGCGCATAGTCGGCACTGATGAAAGGTGCCAACTGCCAGTTGCTGGTGTCGGCCGCCAGGTTGTAGCCCAGCCGCCCGGACATTGCCCAGGCCTCGCCGTCGGTGTCGCCTTTTTCACTGCGGTCATTCACGCCCAGGGCGAAGGTACGCTTGAGGTCGCTATAGTCCAGGTGCCCGGCGGTCAGCGCCGCGTCGGCCCACCAGCGGTCCTGACGGTATTGGGCAAAGGCGCTGGCCATATAGCTGTTCAGCTTGTAGTCCGAATCCTGTTCGCCGGCTTCCAGCTTCTGGCGGTACGCACCGCCGGCCAGGCCCAGGCGCCAGGCGTCGTTCAGGCGATAGCTGCCGCCCACGGTCAGGTTGTAGCCGCGGCCGTCACCGCTGGCCGCGCTGCGCTGGCCGTCGAAGTCCAGGTCCTGAGCGCCACTGGCGACAAAGGCTTGCCATTGGCCAACGGCTTGCCAAGGCGTCTGCCACTGATTGCGCAACTCATCCTGATGAGCCCGCAGGCTGGCGTGGGCCATTTCCGGTAGCAGGGTCAGTTCCCAGGGGGCTGCGAGGATCGAGTAGGCGTAATCGGCAATCAGCTGCTGACCCGCGATAGTCGGGTGGACCGAGTCGTTGAACAGCAGTTTGGTCGGGTTTGGCGTTGTGCCGTTGATCCCGTACACCGGGTTTTCCACGCAGCTATCGCCGCTGTAGCAGGTGCCGACCAGGTTCTGGTCGCTGGCCAGGCCGAACTGACTGGGGCTGGACAGCGCCTCGCTCAACAGCACAGGGATGTTCAGTGGGATGATCTGGGCATCGATCTGCCCTAGCTGGCTGATCAGTGACTGGTTGAACGCAGCGGAGAGCAGTGACAGTGGGTTTTGCTGTGGCGTGCCGCTGAAATTGGGCGTTTGGCCGAGGTCAGGTAGCAGCCAGACCATGATGTAGCGCGCGCCTCCTTGCTGAAGGGCTTGGGCACTGGCAGCCAGGCGGGCGCCGGCGGCTACGGCGTCGGCCGGGCTATTCACCAGGCCCTGCAGGAAGTCGTTACCGCCACCTGTCAGGTAATACAAGGCATTTGGGTCGGCGCGCAGGCCGTTGGCCAGGTAGCCGGGGCGCTCGCGCAGCACCAACCCGGCATTGGGGTTTCCTGGCGGGATGACGGTCTCGGACGTTGTCGTGATCGAGTCCAGGATCTGTTGGGTGGTGTACCCGCCAACTGCCCAGTTATTACCATCGGGCTGGATGCCTATGGATGTCGACGGGTTCAGGTCGCCAGGCGCGACGCCCAGGCGGCCACCGAGGATCATCGGTGACACCGGAGCGAAGTTGCCGTCGGCATCGCGGTTGGTGAAACGCGCGCCTGGGGTACCGCCGCTCAGGTCGGGAAACTGCCCTGCATCGGCGAGGCTGTCGCCAAACACGATGAGGGTTGAATAGGGCGAAGGGCCGGCCAACGCCTGGCTACAGGCCAAGGCCAGTGAAGCGAGGGTAAAGCGCAATAACGGGGCTTTTCGCATCAGGGAACATCCTTTTCTTTGTTTTTATCAGGACAACCCCATCGACCTTAGCAAATCGTAGTGCTTCGCTCCCAAGTCCATTCGTTTCCCCGTGTTTACAGGCATATTGCGCCCGTCGCCCCGGTAGGCTACTGTGCCGGGACGTATGAGCGAGACCTATCCTGTGTTGATCGTCAGCAAACTCTTGATGCGCGTAATCAAGGCCCACGCCCGTTGGCGTTGGCGCGCCTGACTTTATCCCCTGCCGGCCCGCCCGGCCCGCCCCCGTTTGCCTTCTCGTTTACCGCCCGTTGTGGCAAAGCCGCGCCTGTGGCTGGTGCAGGAAGGTTCGAATCATGAAGTCAGTAGATTCAAGAGGTTTAACACCATGTTACTGATGATCGACAATTACGACTCATTCACTTACAACGTCGTTCAGTACCTTGGCGAGCTGGGTGCCGAGGTCAAGGTCATTCGCAATGACGAATTGACCATCGCCCAGATCGAGGCCCTCAACCCTGAGCGCATCGTCGTATCCCCGGGCCCGTGCACCCCAAGCGAGGCGGGCGTGTCTATCGAGGCCATCCTGCATTTCGCCGGGAAGTTGCCAATCCTCGGTGTATGCCTGGGCCACCAGTCAATCGGGCAGGCCTTTGGCGGCGACGTTGTACGTGCACGCCAGGTCATGCACGGGAAGACCAGCCCGGTATATCACCGCGACCTGGGCGTGTTCGCCAGCCTTAACAACCCGCTGACCGTGACCCGTTACCACTCGCTGGTGGTAAAGCGTGAAACCTTGCCCGACTGCCTGGAAGTGACCGCCTGGACCTCCCATGCTGACGGTTCGGTCGATGAGATCATGGGCCTGCGCCACAAGACGCTGAATATCGAAGGGGTGCAATTCCACCCTGAGTCGATCCTGACCGAGCAGGGCCACGAACTGTTCGCCAACTTCCTCAAGCAGACCGGCGGCCGCCGTTAAGGATCGAACATGGACATCAAGAATGCGTTGAGCCGTATCGTCGGCCAGTTGGACCTTACTACCGAAGAAATGCGCGAGGTCATGCGCCAGATCATGACCGGTCAGTGCAGCGAGGCGCAGATAGGCGCTTTCCTGATGGGCATGCGCATGAAAAGCGAAAGCATCGACGAAATCGTCGGTGCGGTGTCGGTGATGCGTGAGCTGGCCGAAAAGGTCGAGCTGCAAAGCCTCGATGGTGTCGTCGATATTGTCGGGACCGGCGGTGATGGCGCCAACATCTTCAACGTGTCCACCGCTTCGTCTTTCGTCCTGGCGGCGGCGGGTTGCCCCGTGGCCAAGCATGGTAACCGCGCAGTATCGGGCAAGAGCGGCAGTGCCGACCTGCTGGAAGCTGCCGGCATCTACCTGAACCTGACGCCGACTCAAGTGGCACGCTGCATCGACAGCCTGGGCATCGGCTTCATGTTCGCGCAAAGTCACCACTCGGCCATGAAACATGCCGCTGGCCCACGTCGAGAACTGGGGTTGCGCACCCTGTTCAATATGCTCGGCCCGCTTACGAATCCGGCCGGAGTGAAGCACCAGGTGGTCGGTGTGTTCGCGCAAACCCTTTGCCGCCCGCTGGCTGAGGTGCTGCAGCGCCTGGGGAGCAAGCATGTGCTGGTCGTACACTCGAAGGATGGTCTGGACGAGTTCAGCCTGGCTGCACCCACCTTCGTCGCCGAACTGAAAAATGACGAAATCACTGAATATTGGGTAGAGCCGGAAGACCTCGGCATGAAGAGCCAGAGCCTTCATGGCCTGGCTGTCGAGAGCCCTCAGGCTTCGCTGGAGTTGATCCGCGATGCGCTGGGCCGGCGCAAGACCGAGAACGGTCAGAAGGCCGCCGAGATGATCGTGCTTAATGCTGGCGCGGCGCTGTATGCCGCTGACCATGCTATGAGCCTGAAAGCCGGTGTAGAACTGGCCCATGATGTACTGCACACCGGCTTGGCCTGGGAAAAGCTGCAGGAATTGGGTGCCTTTACTGCAGTATTCAAGGTGGAGAACGAAGCATGAGTGTGCCGACGGTGCTGGAAAGGATCATTGCCCGCAAGTTCCAGGAAGTGGCCGAGCGCAGTGCGCGCGTCAGCCTCGCCGAACTGGAGGGCCTGGCCAAGGCCGCTGACGCCCCGCGAGGCTTCGCCAATGCGCTGATCGAGCAGGCCAAGCGCAAGCAGCCAGCGGTGATTGCCGAAATCAAGAAAGCGTCGCCAAGCAAGGGCGTGATCCGCGAGCACTTCGTGCCAGCGGAAATCGCGGTCAGCTACGAGAAGGGCGGGGCCACCTGCCTGTCGGTGTTGACCGATGTCGATTATTTCCAGGGTGCCGATGAGTACTTGCAGCAGGCCCGCGCGGCGGTTTCGCTGCCGGTGATCCGCAAGGACTTCATGGTCGACCCTTACCAGATCGTCGAAGCCCGGGCCCTGGGCGCAGATTGCGTACTGCTGATCGTGTCGGCGCTGGATGACGTGAAGATGGCTGAACTGGCGGCCACCGCCAAGGACGTCGGCCTCGACGTGCTGGTAGAAGTGCACGATGGCGATGAACTGGAGCGCGCGCTGAAAACCCTGGATACACCGCTGGTTGGGGTGAACAACCGCAACCTGCACACCTTCGAAGTCAGCCTGGAAACCACCCTTGACCTGCTGCCGCGCATTCCGCGTGACCGTCTGGCGATTACCGAAAGCGGTATTCTCAACCGGGCCGATGTGGAGCTGATGGCAATCAACGAGGTTTACTCGTTCCTGGTGGGAGAGGCGTTCATGCGCGCCGAGCAGCCTGGCCTGGAATTACAGCGGCTGTTCTTCCCCGAGCAGGTGAAGAAGACTGTTCAGCAACTGGACTGATCAAATGAAGCCGGCGTTTTTGCCGGCTTTTTTGTACCTGTAATGGCCGCGTCGCGGGCAAGCCCGCCCCTACACGGGGACGCGCCCTGTTGTAGGCGCGGGTTTACCGCGAAGAGGCCCTTGAAATCAACATCATAGGTGGATCAATGACCGATCAACCCCTGGCCCTGAGCGTCGAACAAGGCCTGCACGCCGAGCAGGAACTGCTGGCCGCCGTCTGCCGCGGCGAACGCGAGAATGGTGTGCTGTTCTGGCGCCCCACCGACCACGCGCTGGTCATGCCTCGGCGCATGAGCCGGCTGGGCAACTTCGAGGTCGCCTGCGCGGAACTGGCTATTGCTGGCTGGCCGGTGCTGCTGCGAGAAACCGGCGGCGAGCCAGTGCCTCAGTCGCATTCGACAGTGAACGTTGCACTGGTCTACGCCGCACCGCGCAGCGAAGGCGACCACGGCCGTATCGAAAATGCCTACGAGCGCCTGTGTCTGCCGCTGTGCGATGTGCTGCGCGAGTGGGGCGGTGTAGCGTCAGTCGGGGAAATCGACGGGGCCTTCTGCGATGGCCGCTACAACGTCAACCTCAATGGCCGCAAACTGGTGGGTACCGCCCAGCGCTGGCGTCAGGGCCTGGGTGGCAAGCGTCCGGTGGTGTTGGTGCACGGTGCGCTGCTGCTGGACAACGAGCGTGAGTCGATGGTGGCGGCGGTCAACCGCTTCAACGAGTGCTGTGAGCTGGAGCAACGCTGTCGCGCCGATGCGCACATCGCCTTGCACGAAGTGGCGCCGGCAGCGCCCTGGTTCGAGCGCCTTTCGCAGGCCTACGCCAAGGTGCTGGCCGAGTTGCCCAAGGACTAGCGGGTACCGTAGACCACCATGGTCTTGCCCTTGACCTGCACCAGGCTGCGTTCCTCGAGGTCCTTGAGAACGCGGCCGACCATTTCCCGAGAGCAACCGACGATTCGGCCGATTTCCTGACGGGTAATCTTGATTTGCATGCCATCGGGGTGGGTCATGGCGTCGGGCTGCTTGCACAGTTCCAGCAGGCAACGGGCAACTCGCCCGGTTACGTCGAAAAATGCCAAATCGCCAACCTTGCGCGTAGTGTTGCGCAGGCGCTGGGCCATTTGACTGCCCAGGGCGTAGAGGATTTCAGGGTCCTGGCGCGCCAGTTCGCGAAACTTTTCGTAGCTGATTTCGGCCACTTCGCATTCGGTCTTGGCGCGTACCCAGGCACTGCGCTGCTGCTCGCCATCAACGGGCTCGAACAGGCCTAACTCGCCAAAGAAATCGCCATGGTTGAGGTAGGCGATGATCATTTCATGGCCGTCGTCGTCCTCGATGATGATGGTTACCGAACCCTTGATGATGAACGACAGTGTTTCGGCCCGGTCGCCGGCGCAGATGATGTTGCTTTTGGCGGTGTAGCGGCGGCGCTGGCAATGCACCAGCAGTTTGTCGATGTTCTTGATCTTGGCGGGTAGGGCAGAGGCGACCATCACGAAATCCTGTTCGATACGAGGCATAGGCTTTTTATAGAGGCTGGCTGGCGGAAAGCGCCAGTCATTTGGCGCCAGCTTATCAGACACTACGGTATGTTTCGGTAGTAAACCGACACGTCACGTACTTTTCCCACAGCCGCACAAGGTCTAAGCTGACACCCTTTTCCGAAAATCAGGAGTCCAGGTAGATGAAGGCACGTATCCAGTGGGCCGGTGAGGCGATGTTCCTCGGCGAATCGGGGAGCGGCCATGTCGTCGTGATGGATGGCCCGCCCGAGGCCGGTGGCCGCAACCTGGGTGTGCGCCCGATGGAAATGCTGCTGTTGGGCCTGGGTGGCTGCAGCAGCTTTGACGTGGTCAGCATCCTGAAGAAGTCGCGCCAGGCGGTGGAAAGCTGCGAGGCATTTCTGGAGGCAGAGCGCGCCAGCGAAGACCCGAAGGTGTTCACCAAGATTCACATGAACTTCGTGGTGAAGGGGCGTGGGCTGAAAGAAGCGCAGGTCAAGCGGGCGGTGGAGCTGTCGGCGGAAAAGTATTGCTCGGCTTCGATCATGCTCGAGCGTGCCGGGGTTGAGATTACCCATGGGTATGAAATCGTAGAGCTGGGTTAAGGCTGAGATTCCGGGGCCGCTTTGCAGCCCTTGTGGAAGCGGGTGAGCCCGCTCCCACCTGCGGCCCGGGCGAGCTTCAGTCGCGCAGGGCCGGAAGGGCCATCCGCAACCATTGCGGAAGACTGCTTCTTAGCGCCTGGCTCAACCGCTCCCGGCGCTTTTGGTAAACCAGGCCAAGCCAGATAACCCCCACCCCGATCATGGTTAGCACCACCGGGAACAGCAACGACTGGGCAAACACCTCGTACGACAGATATCCCAGATAAGCCGCCACCCCCAGCGCACCAAACACCATGAACACCGGCCGACGCAGCAGCACCGCCATGCCCATCAGCGCAATGTTGATCAGACAGTACATGGCCTTGCCCAACTCACTGCCGCTGTCCAGCAGCGTCAACCCGCCCCAGAATGCTGCCAGCCCGGCGAGGTAACCCCAACGAGCGTAGTCCTCACGCGTGCGGCCGTCTATCACGAGGATAACCACCAGCAAGCCCAGCCCAAACCACAGGGAGACGTGGCGACGCTGCTCCCAACTGAACGGTGAGCCGAAGAACCACTCGCTAAGGTCCATCGACATGAACCACAAGGCCACGGACATTGGCATGACGACGAACGGGTAGGGGATCAACCGCAGCATCAGCAGCCCGGCAAGCACCGTGGCTGCTTCCATCGCCAGCCAGCCACCCTGCACGTAGGTGTAGTACTGGTGGTAGTCGGCCTGCGCATCGTCCAGTGGCCACCAGCCGAGCATGCGTTCGATAGCGAATACCGCCAGCGGCACGATGCTGACTGCTACTGCTGCCAGCACGCCAGCGGCGACGGGCTGGGCGCGGCGTTGCAGATTGAGGGCGAACAAGGTGATCAACAGGATATAGAGGCTGGCGATGATCAACAGCGCGCCGTCACCGAGGCTCATCCAGGCCTCGGTGAGCAACCAGCCCAGGGCCGCCATGATCAGCATGGCGCCAAAGTAGAAGGCAACATGGGCCAGCTGAAAGCTGCCACGTGGTGCGGGTTGCTGGCGCAGGAATGCCAACAGGCTTTGATCCTGGCCTGGTTGGAGAATGCCTGCTTGCACGGCGCGCGCCAGGTCCTTGGCGTCGAATCGATCCGTCATGGTGATGCCTTCAGATGCGGTATGTGCTCTTGGTCATGACCTTGGCCAGCAAGCTCATGCCAAAGCGGACGGGGGCCGGGAAGCGATAACCACCGGCTTCCAGTGCAGACTCGGCGTGCTGTTCTTCGTCGATGCGCATTTGCTCGAGAATGGCCCGGGATTTTTCATCTTCGTGCGGGAGCTGCTCCAGGTGCTCGTCGAGGTGCTTGCACACCTGATGTTCGGTAGCGGCGACGAAGCCCAGGCTGACCTTGTCGCTGACCAGCCCTGCCAGTGCGCCGATGCCGAACGACATGCCGTAGAACAGAGGGTTGAGCACGCTGGGGTGACTGTTCAGCTGGCGAATGCGCTGTTCGCACCAGGCCAGGTGATCCACTTCTTCCTCGGCGGCATGCTCCATGGCCTTGCGCACTTCGGGCAGCTTGGCGGTCAGGGCCTGGCCTTGGTACAACGCCTGGGCGCAGACTTCACCGGTATGGTTGATGCGCATCAGCCCGGCAATATGGCGGGCCTGTTGCTCGTCCAGGTCAACGTCTGGCTGGACGATGGCCGGCGATGGCCGGGCGGGTTGGCCGCTGAAAGGCAGCAAGGTGCGCATGGCGGTATCGGCCTGCAGCAACAAGCGGTCGAGCGGCGAGTAGTGACGTTCGGTAGCCATCGGGCACCTCCGCAAGAATGTGCCCGACAGTTTACCGCAATAGCGGCGGGGTCGCTTGCCGTGGGTCAGCCCGGTGGCCAGTTCATCTGGCGCTGGCCAAGCACGTGCATATGGATGTGGTAGACAGTCTGGCCGCCTTTGGGGTTGCAGTTCATGACCACGCGGAAACCTTCCTCGCAGCCTTGTTCGACAGCCAGGCGCTGGGCGGTGAACAGGATGTGGCCAGCCAGGGCCTTGTCTTCTTCGGTCAGGTCATTGAGGGTGCGAATGTGCTTTTTCGGGATGACCAGAAAATGTACCGGTGCCGCGGGTGCAATGTCCTTGAAGGCCAGGATCTGGTCGTCTTCATAGATGATATCTGCCGGGATTTCCCGGTTGATGATTTTGAGGAATAGATCGTCCACAGCACTTGCTCCATGGTGAGGGTCGGGCCGAGTGTACTCAGCCGGGCGCCGCTCGCCCAGTGGCTATTCCATGCCTAAGGGGCAATAGCGGCGGTGGATGGCCCCGGCCAGCTTGCGCACCAGCCAGCGCGGCAACAGCCGCGGTGCGAACGCCAGCCAGCGGTTGCGCCGGCCAGGCATGATCAGTGCGCGGTTCTTGTCCAGTGCCCGCACGGTGTACAGCGCCACTTCCTCGGGGCTGAGACAGCGCGGCTTGCCATCGAGCCGCGCAATGCGCCGGCGTGCGGAACGTACCGGGCCAGGGCACAGTACAGAGACCTTGATGCCGGTGCGCTTGAGTTCTTCGCGCAGGGCCTGGGAAAAGCTCAGCACATAGGCCTTGCTGGCGGCATAGGCGGCCATCCATGGGCCAGGCGCCACCCCGGCCAGGCCGGCGACGTTGAGAATCTGCCCGCCACCCTGCACAGCCATCAGGTTACCGATGGCGTGACACAGGCGGCTCAGGGCCAGCACGTTGACTTCCAGCAGATCTTGTTCGTCGGCCCATTCATGGGCCAGGAACGGCCCATAGGTGCGCAAGCCCGCGCAGTTGACCAGCAAATCGATACGCCGCTCACCTTCTTCCAGCTCTAGCACGAAGCCTGAAAGGCGCAACGGCTGACTGAGGTCGCAGGCGCGGAACAGCACCTCGACACCGAAACGCTGGGTCAGCTCGATGGCGACAGGCTCCAGCGTTTCTCGTTGGCGTGCCACCAGGATCAGGTTGCGCCCGCGCCGTGCCAGCGCTTCCGCCAAGGCCAGGCCCAGGCCGCTGGAAGCACCAGTGATCATGGCGTAACGGGTCATGCAAGGCTCCTGGGGGCGGAAGAGGGCGCCTAGTGTACAACTTGCCCGTGCAAGGTGTTGCCTTTTGCTACAAGGCGCGGGCGCGCAAAACCTGGCAGCGTTCCAGGGCTTGTCGGTACTCGCCATGCAGGCGCTCGATCAATGCGCTGGCGCTGGGCAGGTCATGGATTGCACCGACGCCCTGGCCCGCTGACCATACGGTCTTCCAGGCCTTGGCTTCGTCATCGATCGGCTTGAGCTTGCCTTGCACCTGCCCGCCTTTGAGGGCGTTCATGTCGTAGCCGGCCTGCTCCAGGCTCTGGCGCAGGAAGCTGGCGGGGATGCCGGACACCACGGGTGTGTGGATGATGTCGGCGGCATGGGCATCCAGCAGCATCTGTTTGTAGGCGCCCTGAGCCTGGCTTTCTGTGGTGGCGATGAAGCGCGTGCCCATGTACGCCAAGTCCGCCCCCAGCAGTTGTGCGGCCAGGATTTCGTGGCCGTGGTTAATGCAACCAGCCAGCAGCAGGGTCTTGTCGAAGAACTGGCGAATTTCTGCGGCCAGGGCGAACGGGCTCCAGGTGCCGGCATGGCCGCCTGCGCCTGCGGCGACGGCGATAAGGCCATCGACACCCGCTTCGGCGGCTTTTTCGGCATGCCGGCGGGTGGTGACATCGTGGAGCACCAGGCCGCCGTAGCCGTGTACGGCATCGACCACTTCCTTTACTGCCCCCAGGCTGGTGATAACGATTGGTACACGGTGTGCGACGCACAAGGCCAAGTCGGCCTGCAGGCGCGGGTTGGTCGGGTGGACGATCAGGTTGACGGCGTAGGGCGCTGGCGCCTGCAGTTGAGCCAGGCCTGCCTCGATCTCTTCCAGCCAAGCCTTGAAGCCAGCGCTGTCGCGTTGGTTCAGTGCCGGGAAACTGCCAACCACGCCGCTGGCGCAGCAGGCCAGCACCAATTGGGGGTTGGAGATGAGGAACATCGGCGCGGCAACCACGGGCAGCCGCAGGCGTTGTTCGAGCGAGGCAGGTAGCGACATGGCAAGGCTCCTTGAGCGGGTGGCTATGTCAGAACGGTTTCACCACCACCAGAATGACGATACCCAGCAGGATCAGCACGGGCACTTCGTTGAACCAGCGATAGTAGACGTGGCTGCGGGTGTTGGTGCCATTGGCGAAGCGTTTGCGCTGGGCACCGCACACGTGATGGTAGCCGGTCAGTAGGATCACCAGGGTGAGCTTGGCATGCAGCCACCCCTGGCTCAGCCAGCCGGGGGTGAGGTACAGCATCCAGGCGCCAAAAACGTAGGTGGCGATCATCGCCGGATTCATGATGCCGCGGTACAGCTTGCGCTCCATGGTCGCAAAGCGTTCCTGGCTGATGCTGTCCTGGCTCTGGGCGTGGTAGACGAACAACCTGGGCAGGTAGAACAGGCCGGCGAACCAGCAGACCACGCTGACGATATGCAGCGCTTTGATCCATAGGTAAAGCATGGAGGGAGTTCCTTCAGATAATCACGGTCGTCAGATAGTAGTGGTCAAGCGCCCGAAGGGTCACCCGAAGAGTTGTTACAGGCGCCCTGCGCCCCTATTATCGTGCGCTTTCCAGACGGCTCGTTGATAAGGGGCAAGCGTTATGATCAAGGTCGGTATCGTCGGCGGCACGGGTTACACCGGCGTCGAACTGTTGCGTCTGCTGGCACAGCATCCACAGGCCGAAGTGGCGGTCATTACTTCGCGCTCCGAGGCGGGCGTGGCGGTGGCGGACATGTACCCGAACCTGCGCGGCCACTATGACGGGTTGGCGTTCAGCGTGCCGGACAGCAAGGCTCTGGGGGCCTGTGATGTGGTGTTCTTCGCCACCCCGCATGGTGTTGCCCACGCCCTGGCCGGTGAGCTGCTGGCGGCCGGCACCAAGGTGATCGACCTGTCTGCCGACTTCCGCCTGCAGGATGCCGTCGAGTGGGGCAAGTGGTACGGTCAGCCCCATGGCGCGCCTGAGCTGCTCAAGGACGCGGTATACGGCCTGCCAGAAGTGAACCGCGAGAAGATCCGCCAGGCGCGTCTGATCGCTGTGCCGGGTTGCTACCCGACTGCCACCCAGCTGGGCTTCCTGCCGCTGCTGGAAGCGGGCCTGGCCGATGCGTCGCGCCTGATCGCCGACTGCAAGTCGGGTGTCAGCGGTGCTGGCCGTGGCGCCGCGGTCGGCTCGCTGTTCTGCGAAGCCGGCGAGAGCATGAAGGCCTATGCAGTCAAGGGGCATCGTCACTTGCCAGAAATCAGCCAGGGCTTGCGCCTGGCCGCAGGCAAGGATATCGGCCTGACGTTCGTGCCGCACCTGACGCCGATGATCCGTGGTATCCACGCCACCCTGTACGCAAACGTGGTCGATACCTCGGTCGACCTGCAGGCGCTGTTCGAGAAACGCTATGCCGATGAACCGTTCGTCGACGTGATGCCAGCAGGCAGCCATCCGGAAACCCGTAGCGTGCGTGGTGCCAACGTCTGCCGCATTGCCGTTCATCGCCCGCAGGGTGGTGACCTGGTGGTGGTGCTGTCGGTGATCGACAACCTGGTCAAGGGCGCCTCCGGCCAGGCGGTGCAGAACCTCAACATCCTGTTCGGGCTGGATGAACGCATGGGCCTGTCCCATGCCGGCTTGCTGCCGTAAGGCCACCAGCAGTGGAAAAGGCCCGCGTCGTGCGGGCCTTTTTGCAGGTCGCGACTAAAGCCGCACAATTCTTGACCGATTTTCTCGGGAAAGCGGATAATGCGCGTCATCGAGTTTTATGGCGGCTACCGCGCCGGGAGAATCAACATGAGCGTCGAAACCTTCACCCCTACCGGTCTGGAATTTACCCACGGGGCAGCCCAGAAGGTGAAGAACCTGGTCAATGAGGAAGGCAATGAGCGTCTGAAGCTGCGAGTGTTCGTTACCGGTGGCGGTTGCTCCGGCTTCCAGTACGGCTTCACCTTCGATGAAGACGTGGCCGAAGATGACACCATTGTCGAGCGCGAGGGCGTTTCCCTGGTGGTCGACCCGATGAGCTTCCAGTACCTGGCGGGTGCCGAAGTGGACTACCAGGAAGGCCTGGAAGGTTCGCGGTTCGTGATCAAGAACCCGAATGCCGCGACCACCTGCGGTTGCGGGTCTTCGTTCTCGATCTAAGGGCTGGGCATACGAAAACGCCGCGCAATTGCGCGGCGTTTTGCTTTCTGGCGTAGCGGCTATGCCGGGTAGATTGCACCCAGTACGCGCAGGCCCTTGGCGGCAGTGACGCTGGGGCGGTTGGCGGCGATACCCTCCAGGCAGCAGTGAGCCAGCCAGGCGAAGGCCATGGCTTCGACCCAGTCCGGGTCTACGCCATAGGCGCCAGTGCTTGCGACACGGGCCGCCGGTAGCAGCTGGCCAAGACGGGCCATCAGCGCGCCGTTGCGGGCGCCCCCACCACAGACCAACAGCGCCTCGGTGCCTTGCTGGGCTTTGCCAAGCGAATCGATGATGCTGCGTGCGGTCAGCTCCAGCAGTGTCGCCTGCACGTCCTGGGCCCGGTATGCCGGCAGGTTGGCCAGGTGGCGATCCAGCCAAGGCAGGTTGAACACCTCGCGGCCGGTACTCTTGGGGCCGCTGCCGGCAAAGAACGGGTCAGCCATCAGTGCGCTGAGCAACCCGGGCTGAACCACACCTGAGGCAGCCCAGGCGCCATCTGCATCGTAGGCGTGGCCGTGCTCGCGCTCGATCCAGGCATCCAGCAGCACGTTCCCCGGGCCGCAATCGAACCCATGAACTGGCTTGTCCTGCTCGATCAGGCTGAGGTTGCTGAAACCGCCTACGTTGAGGATTGCCAGGCGTCGGCCAAGCTGGCTGAACAGGGTTTCGTGGAAGGCCGGTACCAGTGGCGCGCCCTGGCCACCGGCAGCCACATCGCGACGGCGGAAGTCGGCGACCACGCTGATGCCGGTCAGCTCGGCGAGCAGTGCGGGGTTACCGATCTGCACAGTAAAGCCGCGGGACGGTTCATGGCGAATGGTCTGACCGTGGCTGCCAATGGCGCGAATGGCTTCGGGCTTCAGTCCCTGGCGAGCCAGCAGTTGGCGGATACCTTCGCCGGCCAGGCTGGCCCAGCGGTTTTCCGCCAGTGCGGCACGGGCAATCTCGTCAGTGCCGCTGCTGCACAGGGCCAGCAGGTCCTTGCGCAGGTCCGGGGGCATGGGCAGGTAGTGGGTGGCGAGCAGTTCAAGCTGCTCGCCTTGTTCGATCAGGGCGATATCCAGGCCATCGAGGCTGGTACCGGACATCACCCCCAGGTAGAGCGCCATGGGTTAGCGCTTGTTCGCTGCGAGCAGGGTGGCCTTTTCCTGATCCATGCGGGCAATCAGCGGCTGGCTCTGCTGCAGGAAGCGCTGACGCTCGTTCTTGGCAATCGGGTCAGCCATTGGCACCTTCTGGCTCAGCGGGTCGACGTGCACGCCGTTGACCTGGAACTCGTAGTGCAGGTGTGGTCCGGTGGACAGGCCGGTAGTGCCGATGTAGCCAATGATCTGGCCCTGTTTGACCGTACTGCCGGTCTTGATGCCTTTGGCAAAGCCCTGCATGTGGCCATACAGCGTTTTGTAGCGGTTGCCATGCTGAATGATCACGGTATTGCCGTAGCCACCACGGCGCCCGGCCAGTTCGATGCGACCGTCACCGGCTGCCTTGATCGGCGTACCTCGTGGGGCCGCGTAGTCGACGCCTTTGTGGGCGCGGATCTTGTTCAGGATGGGGTGCTTGCGACCGGCGGAAAAGCGCGAGCTGATGCGGGCGAAGTCCACCGGGGTACGGATGAAGGCCTTGCGCAGGCTGTTGCCGTCGGCGGTGTAGTAGGTAGTGTTGCCCTGCTTGTTGGTGTAGCGCACGGCAGTGTAGGTTTTGCCGCGGTTGGTGAAGCGCGCAGAGAGGATGTTACCGGTGCCGACGACCTTGCCGTCCATCACCTTCTGTTCGTAGACCACGTCGAACTCGTCCCCTGGGCGAATATCCTGGGCGAAGTCGATGTCGTAACCCAGCACGCGGGCCATGTCCATGGTCATGCTGTGGGACAGGCCGGCGCGCTGGGCGGAAGCAGACAGCGAGCTCTTGATCACGCCGTGGGCATAGGCGGTGCGTATCACCGGCTTGCTGATTTCACGGTTGAATGTGTAGCCCTTGGCGGTTTTGGTCAGGCGAATGGTTTCGAGGTTGCTGACTTTGCTGTGCAGACTGGCCAGCTGGCCATCCTTGTCGAGCTCGAATTGCAAGACCTGGCCGTGCTTGAGCTGGCTGAACTGCTTGGCCTGCTTGTTGCTGACCAGCAAGTCATGCACAGCATTGGCGGGCAGGCCGACCTTGGCGAACAGGGTGGACAGGGTATCGCCGCGGGCCACGGTGACTTCGCGGTGGCCAGGCTCCTTGGCGGCCTCGGCAACCGGTTCGGCGGCCGGGGCCTGCTGATCGGCCTTCTGGGTTTCGGGGGTAGCCTCTTCGATCTGGGCGAAAGGCGAGCCTTGCTCACCTTCGCTTTGCACCAGGGGCGCGGCGCGGGATTCGTCTTTCAGCTGCTCGGCAGGGCTTTCGAGCTCGAGGTTGAGGGTAGTTTTCTTGGCTTCCACTTCGCTGGAAGGAAATACCAGCAAAGCCAGGCTGAGCAGGGCGGCGATGCCGCTGGCGGCCAACAGATGGCTCTTCGGATAAAGCGGGGGCGCTTTAGGCGGTTCGTTGGTCATGGGCAAGGTGACTTTGAAAAAGGTGAAATGGAAAAGATGAATGACATGATGAAGATGAAATAACTGTATAAAATATAACCAAATCCATTTTCACGCAAGGGCGCGTAGACGCCGCAAGCCTGTGTTCGGGTCACATTCCTTTGCGAAACTTGTATTTGACGGCCGATCTTGTATGGTTGGCTCCCCCTGAATCTGAGCCTTGCGGGTTTGTCTATGAAGTCGGTTGAAGAGCAGCTGGCGCTTATCAAGCGCGGTGCGGAAGAAGTACTGGTCGAGTCGGAACTGGTGGAGAAGCTCAAGCGCGGCCAACCTCTGCGCATCAAGGCCGGCTTCGACCCGACCGCTCCGGACCTGCACCTGGGTCACACGGTGCTGATCAACAAGCTGCGCCAGTTCCAGGATCTGGGCCACCAGGTCATCTTCCTGATCGGTGACTTCACCGGCATGATCGGCGACCCGAGTGGCAAGAGCGCCACGCGCCCGCCGCTGACCCGCGAACAGGTGCTGGAGAACGCCGAGACGTACAAGCAGCAGGTGTTCAAGATTCTTGATCCGGCCAAGACTGAAGTCGCGTTCAACTCCACGTGGATGGACAAGCTGACCCCTGCCGACTTCATTCGCCTGGCTTCGCAGTACACCGTCGCGCGCATGCTGGAGCGTGATGACTTCGACAAGCGTTACACCACCAATCAGCCGATTGCCATCCACGAGTTCCTCTACCCGCTGGTGCAAGGTTATGACTCGGTGGCGCTGAAGGCGGATGTTGAGCTGGGTGGTACCGACCAGAAGTTCAACCTGCTGATGGGGCGTGAACTGCAGCGGTCTTATGGCCAGGAAGCGCAGAACATCGTGACCATGCCACTGCTCGAAGGGCTCGACGGCGTGAAGAAGATGTCGAAGTCGCTGGGCAACTATGTCGGCATCCAGGAAGCGCCAGGGGTGATGTACAGCAAGCTGGTGTCGATCCCGGATACCCTGATGTGGCGTTACTTCGAGCTGCTGAGCTTCCGTTCGATGGAAGAAATCGAGCAGTTCCGGGCCGATGTTGCCAATGGCGCCAACCCGCGTGACATCAAGATCAAGCTGGCGGAAGAAATTGTGGCGCGCTTCCACGGTGAGGAGGCTGCGGCCAATGCTCACCGTGCTGCCGGTAACCGTATGAAGGAAGGCGAGCTGCCGGAAGACTTGCCGGAGATCGAAGTGGCCGCGGCGGAAGACCTGCCAATTGGTGCGGTGCTGAACCGGGCTGGTTTGGTCAAGAACTCGGCACAGGCGCGAGACTTGCTGAATGGCGGCGCGGTGAAAGTTGATGGTGCAGTGGTCGACAAGGACTTCATGTTTGTCCTTGGTGCTACCCATGTATGCCAGGCGGGCAAGAAGTCGTTTGGCCGGGTTACCCTCAAGGCTGAGTGATTGCCTGGATGGTGTAGCTATATAGAAGCGGGG
>NZ_JBQENN010000029.1:0-75487 GCF_052044625.1 Pseudomonas sp. 22515 | reverse complement strand
ACCAGTTCGGTAATCTGGTTGAGCACCTTGTGCACTTCCGGCATGACGTTCACGCCGTTGACGCTGAGTTTGTCACCTACAGGCCGGCGCAAGGCGGTGTGCAGCACCGGGCGGCCTTCGGAGGCGTTAATGATCTCACCACCGAACATCGACTTGATGGCGTCCTGCAGGCCTACTTCATTGGCAAGGCTGACCAGCAGGTCGCGGCTTTGCTCGGTGATCAGGTTTTTTGAGTAGTCGAGGAACAGGCCGCAAGCGCTAAGGGAAAACTGGTCGAAGCGCTTGGCATCGGCGGCAAAGGCTTCGGACATGCTGAAGCCTTGCATGGCTTCGCGGTGTTGCTGAAGCGCCTTCCAGGCTGGCAGAGCAGTGACATCGTGAGGTGTACGGTAGAACGCCATTGCAAAAAGATCCTTGATACGGGTAAAGCCAGAACCTATCAATCGTTGTCAGGTTCCACGTCGGCGACATTATAGGCAATGCCCATGCGCAAGAAAGGGAAAAGCCGCATTCATGCGCGCAAAATACCGCTCACAAACGCCTGGCAGCCTCGCCATGCTCGAAAGGCAGCAGAAAAATTGTAGAATCGGCACAACCACGGTTAGCAAGGGCGCGCTGACTATTATCCCTTTGCCATGTCCTGCGGGTTGCCCCCTAAGGACCTATCGAGTAAAAAATGATCAAGATCAACTCCACAATCGAATGCTCCAACTCGGCTCCTTTTGTGCTATTCGGCGGCATCAACGTGCTCGAGTCTGAAGACCTGGCCCTTACTGCCTGTGCAGAATATGTGCGCGTCACGCAGAAGCTGGGCATCCCGTATGTGTTCAAAGCCAGCTTTGATAAAGCCAACCGCTCATCGATCCATTCCTACCGTGGCCCCGGCATGGAAGAAGGGCTGCGGATCTTTGAAAAGGTGAAGGCAGAATTTGGCGTGCCGATAATCACCGACGTTCACGAAATCTACCAAACGTCCCCGGTGGCGGAAGTCGTCGATGTGCTGCAGCTGCCGGCATTCCTCGCCCGTCAAACAGACCTAGTTGTTGCCTTGGCCAAAACCGGCAAGCCGGTGAACATCAAAAAGCCCCAATTCCTCAGCCCTTCGCAGATGCAGAACATCGTGCATAAGTTCAAGGAAGCGGGTAATGACCAGTTGATCCTTTGCGACAGGGGCACTTGCATGGGCTACGACAACCTGATCGTGGACATGCTTGGCTTCGGCGTCATGAAGCGTACTTGCCAAGATCTGCCGATCATCTTTGACGTCACTCATGCCCTGCAGAATCGCGACCCATCGGGTGCGGCTTCTGGCGGTCGGCGCGAGCAGGTGGTAGAGCTGGCACGTGCCGGCATGGGAGTCGGATTGGCTGGCCTGTTCCTGGAAGCCCACCCAAACCCTGATCAGGCCAAGTGTGATGGCCCGAGCGCACTGCCATTGGACAAGCTGGAACCCTTCCTGGCACAAATCAAAGCGCTGGATGATCTGGTAAAATCATTCCCGCAATTGACTATTGCCTAATCTACGACGGTGAGTAAAGCCGCTTCTGGACAAGAAGCGGCTGCCTACCCAGGCAACGATAATTACCGGCTGTTTCACGCTACGGGATTGCCGTCAAAAATCTCGACGACGCCAACAATAGCCCCGCAATCGTCGACCACCGCCAAGGCACGGATTTTGTTCTCCAGCATGTAAGCTTCAGCGACCGACACGCGGCAATCCGCTGGAATGGTGTGGGGGTTCAGCGTCATGAACTCAGTTACAGAGGCATGAATAACCTGGTTATTTTTTAACAAGGCACGACGCAGGTCGCCATCCGTTACAATACCGACAAGTTCATTACCATCCATCACCATGGCTAAGCCAAGCCGGCTTTGCGTCATCATCAGCAGGCAGTCTTGAAAACTGCTCGCTGGCGAAACAATCGGTGCCGGCGAGTGCATTACGTCAGCTACGCGAGTCAACAATTTTCGACCAAGGCTTCCGCCGGGATGGTAACGGGCAAAGTCCATCGGTTTGAACTGATTCGCGGTAATCAGAGCCACTGCCAGCGCATCCCCCATGGCCATGGTGGCTAATGTGGACGTGGTAGGCGCTAGGTTATTTGGACAAACTTCGCGATCCACCGAAATATCAAGCCAAATGTCTGCATGTTTGGCTAGAGTGGAGTTGCCGCTCCCGGTCATCGCAATAAATTTATTGCCGAATGACTTGAGGCTGGGAATCAGCTTGATCAGCTCTTCGGTTTCTCCGCTGTAACTTATCAGCACCAGCACATCAACGGGCTTGAGCATCCCCAGGTCGCCGTGAAAAGCTTCTGCCGGGTGCAGGAAGAAGCTAGGCGTACCGGTAGAGGCAAAAGTAGCGACCATTTTTTTGCCAATCAGGCCGGATTTGCCCATACCACAAACTACTGTCCGCCCTTCACAGGCAAGAATCAAATCGACCGCGCTTTGGAACTGACCATCAAGACGATCCGCTAGTTTGGCGACCGCCTGGGCCTGGGCAACGAGGGCTTCTTTGGCGATATCAAGATGGTTCATCTTCACTCTTTAACTCATTAACAAAAAAGGTATGCTTCAACGGGACGCGGCATCAACTGTCCTGCCGCTGCTGTTGGTAGATCCAGTCGACAATTTCTCCTTCCGGCACATACCCGTTCACTAGTTCACGCAACAGTTGCCGGATACGGCCAAAGTCATCCACCGCCACTGCATTGAGTAACACGGCAATACGTTCACGCAAGACGTCCCAAGTGACGTAGTCTTCATTCGCTACCATGATCATCGGGTGGACGGTAGGCGAAACGTCATCGCCAATCAACAACTCTTCAAAAAGCTTCTCACCTGGGCGCAACCCCGTGAACTCGATGGCGATATCACCATTGGGGTTACCCGGGCTACGTACGCTAAGGCCCGAGAGATGAATCATTTTCTCAGCCAGCTCAACAATTTTTACCGGCTCCCCCATGTCGAGAACAAATACGTCCCCGCCCTGCCCCATCGCCCCTGCCTGAACCACCAGTTGAGCGGCTTCGGGGATAGTCATGAAATAGCGGGTAATCTTCGGGTGGGTAACCGTAATTGGGCCACCGGCCTTGATCTGCTTGTGGAACAACGGGATCACCGAGCCAGAGGAGCCCAGCACATTGCCAAAGCGCACCATGGTGAAGCGGGTTTTGTTCACCCGGGCGATCTTGCTGCTGTCACCGTACATGACGGGTGCCGCCTCGCGGCTTAGTGCTTGCAGAATCAACTCGGAAAGACGCTTGGTACCGCCCATCACGTTCGTGGGGCGCACCGCCTTGTCAGTCGAGATAAGCACGAAGTTGGCAACGCCTGATTGCAAAGCAGCCTGTGCGGTACAAAGCGTGCCGAACACATTGTTGAGTATACCCTCCGCCATGTTGTGCTCAACCATGGGCACATGTTTGTAAGCCGCCGCGTGGTAGACGGTGGCTACCCGCCAAGTGGACATAACGTGGGCAAGATGCTGCTGATTGCGTACCGACCCCAGAATGGGCAGCAGTCGCACCGGCAGCGACTCGCGCGCAACGCGTTGCTCCAGCTCACTGAGGATGGCGTAGAGGTTGTACTCGCTGTGGTCGAACAGCAGCAATGTCGTTGGCCCAAGCCCTATGATCTGGCGGCAAAGCTCGGAGCCGATGGAGCCACCGGCCCCGGTGACCAGTACCGTTTGCTTGTGGATGCAGCGTTCGAGCAGCCCTTCCTTGGCGGGTACCGGGTCACGCCCAAGCAAATCAGCAATGTCCACGTCTTGGATGTCATCCACTTTGACCCGGCCACTTGCCAGGTCGGCAAAGGCCGGCACGCTGCGCACGTGCAACGGGTAAGGTTCGAGCAAGGCGAGAATCTCCTTGCGCCGGGCGCGCGATACCGAAGGCAGGGCGAGGAGGATTTCCTGTGCACCGGTTTCCTTGATCATCTGCTGCAGATGCTTGGGCTTGTACACCTGCAAACCGGAAATGACCCGATTGGCAAGGTCACTGTCATCATCAATGAACGCCACCGGGCGCATCGCCCGCCCCATGCGCAACGCTGCCAGCAGCTGGTTGCCGGCGGTGCCTGCACCATAGATGGCTACCTTGACCAGGCCATCATCGCGGTTGGCGAACGGTATCTGATGGGCGCCGGTAAACCAGTCACCCAGGAAATACTGGCGCATGATCAGGCGTAAACCACCAATGATGACCATGCTCAACCACCAATAGTTGAAAATGATCGAGCGCGGCACGATTACCTGATGGTTGCTGTACCAGTACACAACCACAGCCAGAATGAGCGATGACAGGGTAACGGCCTTGATAATGGTCACCAATGCATCATTGCCGAAGTAGCGCATCACCGCCCGGTACATGCCAAAACGAATGAACAGCGGAATGGCTACGAGGGGGGCAACCATGAACAACCAGGCGTGTTTGATGACCGGGTTGTACATTTCATCGATGCCCAGGCGCACGATAAAAGACAACCATAACGCCAACCAGATCAGCACCACGTCGGCGCACACTTGCACAAGACGCTTTTTCCGCCTGGACAAGTTAACTAGGTACTCACGCACCCTGCTGTTCTTTGCGTCGCTCATTCGGCTCTCCTCACCGCAAAAGGACCTCGATTGAACAACCGGAGCATGGCGCCCCACTGCGGGTCAAGCAGCCCTTTACGATGCCTTGCGTGCTTGGCCATCCTATTCTTGCTCCCCAGCCTGATAGGTGATTGCCAGCAATATCAGAGGCACATAAGCGAACAGGGTTCCCAGTGCGCCATCGAGGTTCAACAGCACTACCGTCAGGGCCACCGGTAGTAGCCAGACCAGGTTAATAGCCGCCACGGCCAGGCTCACCGGTCGATGGTGACCATGCCGGCGAGCCGCATACTGATAAGCATGGCTGCGATGCGCCTGATAAACCTTGTCACCGCGCAGCAGGCGCCGCACCAAGGTAAACGTGGCATCAACCACGAATACACCCGAAAGTATTAACCACCCCCAGAATAATAGCGGGTTTACCCAGCCTGCCACTAATGCCAGCAGCCCTAGCACGATACCCAGAAAGCCACTGCCGGCATCGCCCATAAAAATACGTGCGGGGGGGAAATTCCAGCACAGGAAGCCCGCCACAGTGGCCGCCAGTAATATCGGCAGCCACGCTGCCTCGGCATGACCAGTGAGCCAGTAGAGCAGGCTTCCGCCCATGCACACGCAGATGGCCTCGATACTGGCGATGCCATCAATGCCGTCCATGAAATTGTACAAGTTGAGCAGCCATACCAAATACAGCAAACCGATGGCGCTACCCAACCAGACCGGCGCCAGCAACAAGCCGAAAACGCTGAGCGGCGGCATCCCCCCTAGCCAGGCGAGCCCCCAAGCGGCCGCCGCAAAATGCCCCAACAGCCGCCAGCGTGCGGCGATGTGCCCGTGGTCGTCCATGAAGCCTATCAGCGCAACCAGCCCCCCCGCCCCCAACACACTGGTCAGCACTGCCGGAGCAACGTACCCGCCCCACCCCAGGCCCAGCAACGCAGCCAGGAAAGCGACCACGAAAGCCAAGCCGCCGCCTCGCGGGGTTGGCAAGGTATGCGAGCTACGCGCACTGGGGATGTCCAACAGGCTACGGGACAGCGCATAGCGGCGCAGCACGGCGGTCATCAAGCACGAGGCTACAGTTGCCAGCACAATCAGCCATATCATGGGCGGCGTGCACCCAGAAAAGATCGAGCGGTCATGTTCAGTCCTTGTTCCAATGTGCAAGGGGGGTACCAGCCTAGCAATTGCCGGTTTTTTTCAATGTCTACCTGCAGCGTGCCAAAGAGCCGCTGGGCAAGGTCTCGCCGGCCAATTAACAGCACAGCGCCGCGCAACAGGCCCGCGGGGACAGGCAACAGCCGAGCGGGCCGCCCGAGCGCAAGGCCCAGTGCACGTAGCAGTTGGGTGAGCGAGACATCGTCACCGTCGCTGGCCAGGAAGGTTTGGTTGGCAGCGCGAGGATGATCGATGCAGGTAACGACCAGGTCGACCAGGTTAGCCAACGAGACCAAGCTGCGACGGTTGCAAACCGCGCCGAACGGCAAGGGTACGCCACGCTGCAGCCAGCGCATCATACTGTGGAAATTGGCCTTGACGCCTGGCCCGTAGACCAGCACCGGTCGTATCACCACCACTTCCATGCCCGTGGCGGCCGCTAGCTGGCGCAGCCCCTGCTCCGCTTCGTGCTTGGACACGCCGTAGGCGTCCTGAGGTGCGGGGCTATCATCGGCACGCAGCGGCTGACCGGGCTGGCTGGATTCGCCATTGACCTTGATCGAGCTTATGAAAATAAAGCGCCGCACGCCTGCCGCCGCAGCCTGGCGGGCAAGGTTGAGGGTGCCGTCGACATTCACCCGACGGAACTCGGCCAAGCTGTCGCTGGCGGTTTCCTTCATTACATGTACACGGGCTGCGGCATGCACCACTAGGTCGACACCTGACAATGCCCGGGCCCAGTCGGTGGTGGCGCTCAAGTCCGCCACAGTCACCGCCTGAATACCGGCCACGGAGGCCCCGCCAAGGTCGCGCGATGCAGCCCGGATAGCGAAACTACCCAAGGTGGCCAGCTGGCGACACAGTGCGCCACCGACAAAGCCGCTAGCGCCTGTAACAAGTATTGTGCGTCTTTCCATGGGCTCGGTCTCAATTCACACAGGCCGCTTCGTGCCCGTTTCGCGGCGCAGGGCCACCCTCATAGAACAACGCATGAGCGACTGATCAAACAGAAACGCCTGCGGCAGTGCCTGAAAACGCAGACTGGCTGCCTACAACAGGCTACGGTAGAGATCGGCATACGCACCGGCCATGGCCGAAGCGGTAAATACTTCCTCATAACGTTGCAACGCCTTGGCCCCCATCGCCTGTGCCATGGCAGGGTCATCCCACAAGCGTTGCATGGCCTGCGCTAACGCTGCGGCATCCCGAGGCGGCACCACCAAACCGGTCTGGTCAGCCAGGTTGATGAAGGTCGTACCCGAGCCCATTTCGCAGCAAATCAGGGGCTTGCCATACATTGCCGCTTCCAGCAGAGAAATGCCGAACGACTCGGAACGCAGATGGGATGGAAATACGAATGCATAACACAGCTCCAGCAGCGCCGCTCTGTCATCGTCTGCCAGGCTGCCCAGGAACTGAACATTGTCAAGCCTGAGCTCAGCAGCCTGCTGCTTGAGCTGCGCTTCGAGGAAGCCACCGCCGATGATCACTACCGGCAGACGGTTGATAGACGCAGCCTGTAGCAGGTAATCCAGCCCCTTGTAGTACCGCAACGCGCCTACAAACAGGAAAAAGCGCTCGCTCATGCGTGCGCGCCAGTACGCCAGCTTTTCTACCGTCGCACTGGGATAGGTCGCCCGGTCCAGGCCGAACGGAATGATTGCAAGCTTGTCCTTGAAGCGTGTCAGCACCTGACTGTGCGCGGCATAGTTGGGTGAGGAGACAACAATACGGTCAACATTGGAAAGAAAACGGCTCATCAACGGCTGATACAGCTTGAGCAGCCATTTTTGCTTGATGATATCGGAGTGATAGCTGACCACAGTCGGCTTGTTCAGCCGCCCAAGAAAATGCACCAGGTCCATGTAAGGCCAAGGGAAGTGATAGTGCACAATGTCGGCCTGAGCCGCCAGCTCGGCGAAATCCTTGATCACCGACAGTGAAAAGCCCGTTGAAGCGACATGCAAGTCCAGCTTGGAGCGGTGAGTCAGGTGGCTGCCTACCGGTTCATTGCGCGCAGCCCCACGCGGGCTGAGGTATAGCACCTCTGATTGCACGCCGTGCTCACGGGTGCCTTCGGCGATCTGAAAAATGACCTGTTCGATGCCACCCATGGAGTCCGGGTAATACGTTTTAAAAAAATGCAGAACCTTGATCATCGTTCCTTGACCGACTTGTAAACCTCGACTGTACCCTGAGCGCAACGCTCCCAAGAAAAGCCACCGGCATGCAGCAGCCCCCGCTGCACAGCAGCAGACCGCCACGCTTCATCCTCGAGACCCTGGTGCAACAACCCGGTCAGGCCTTCTACATCATCGGGCGCGCACATCAACGCCGCCGAACCCGCTACCTCTGGCAACGACGAGCTGTTGGAACATACCACCGGTACCCCCGAGCTCATGGCCTCGAGCACTGGCAGGCCGAACCCTTCATAGTGCGACGGGAAGGTGAACAGCCGAGCGCCGGCAAACAGCAGCGGCAAGTCTTCACTGGCAACGAAGCCGAGGTAGCGCGCCCAGCCTTCCTGCTGTGCCTGGGCGATACGGCTGTGAATCGCCTCGCTACGCCAGCCATGATACCCACTGAGGATCAACGGCCAACGCTGGCGCAACGCAAGTGGCAAGCGGCCGTAAGCATTAAGCAAGGTCTCGATGTTTTTGCGCGGCTCGATGGTACCGACGAACAGGCTGTAGCCGCCTAGCTCCAGGCCGTGCCGTGCAAGGGTTTCACGCAATGCCTGAGGAGTCCGAGGATGGAACTGCGGCGAACTGGCCAGCGGTACCGCATGAATGCGCTCCAGTGGCCAGCCAAAGTAATCCGCCAACTCCTTCCGCGTGTGGTGCGAAACCGTGATCAGAGCGTCAGCACGCTCCAGGGTCAGCTTGAGCTCCTTTTGAAGGTAACGGGCAATCTGCGGCGTGTGGCAATGAGCCCAGGTAAAGGGCGACAGGTCGTGAAAGGTCGCCACTCTCGGCCCTGCAAACGGCGGCAGGTAGAAATTGGTGCTGTGGTAGATGAAGTCTTCATGGCCGCGCAACGCACGCTTGCGCAACAAAGGCATCAGGCGCCGATAAGCTTCAACCGCCAGGGCATTTTTCTGCACGAACCGCTTGAGCCCATGCACGGCGTCGGACTGGTCCGAAGGCTTGAGCAGTTCGGGCAAGAACCTGCTGCCAGCAAATAGACGCAGGTCACTGATTTGCTCGGCATGCTGCAGCCGTGACGCCAGTTCATAGGTGTAGCGCCCGATGCCGGTCAACGGGAAGCGGACCGACTCGACTGAAAGGATGAGCTTCATTGATCAGAAAGCATCCAACCCAAGGTTTCGTCCAGCGAAGGCGTATGCCACCCCGGCACAAACCCGCGCAGCTTGCCATTATCGCCACACAAGGTCTTGACCTCGTTGGCACGGACAAAGGCCGGGTTGACCTGCACGTCCAGCTGATGGCCGGTAATGGCGGAACACTTGGCGATAACCTCGCGCAGCGAATGCGTTTGCCCCGAGCTGACGTTGACTATCTGGCCCAGCGGGCGTGCCTCGATCAAGCCGCGGTACGCCTGCACGACCGCACGTACATCGCTGAAATCGCGCCATACGTCTAGGTTGCCGAGCTCGATGGTGTCGGCCTTGCGGCGAAAATGCGAAACAATCTTGGGCAGCAGGAAATTCTCTGCCTGCCCAACACCGGTGTAATTGAAAGGACGCGTGATGACGATAGGCAAACGGTCACACCACAGCCGCGCCATGTATTCCATGGCCAACTTGCTGACCGCGTAATCATTGGCCGGCGCTGGCGGGGTCTGCTCGCCCAGCATCCCTTCGGAAACGTTGCCATAGACGTTGGCACTGCTGGCGATCAACACGCACTCAGGCGTTTTGCCACAGGCCGCGATGGCTTCGAGCAGGTTGCGCGTGCCTATCAGGTTGACCTTGTAGAACGCGTCGGCGGTACCATGCCCGACAAAAGCGATGGCAGCCAGATGCACAACTACATCCGGCTGCAGTTCGGCCAGCAACGCGCGCAGGCCCTGCCCATCGGTCAGATCGACCTGGCGGTAGTCCGCAGCCGGCAACGGCTGGCTGCCTGTACCGAAGACTTCATAGCCGCCGGCCCGCAACTCGGCTGCCATGTAGCGGCCGGTGAACCCGTGAACACCTGTAATCAGCGCGCGCTTGCTAGCCTTTTGCATCAGAACGAGAACCCTTTTTCGTTACGACGCAGGTCGGCTTCGACCATCATGCGGCACAGTTCTTCAAGGTTTGTCTTAGGCTCCCAACCCAGAACGTCCTTGGCTTTGGCCGGGTTGCCGATCAGCAACTCCACCTCGGCCGGGCGGTAGAATTTTGGATTGATGGCAACCAGCACTTTGCCAGAGGCGGCGCAGGTGCCCTGCTCTGCCTCGTCCTTGCCGCTCCAGTTGATTTCGATACCGGCAGCTTTGAATGCCATGGTAACGAAGTCGCGTACGGTTTCGGTACGGTTGGTGGCCAGTACGAAGGTGCCTGGTTCGTCCGCCTGCAGCATGCGCCACATGCCTTCTACGTACTCTTTGGCAAAGCCCCAGTCACGCTTGGCATCAAGGTTACCCAGCTCGAGCTTGTCGAGCAGGCCCAGCTTGATTTTGGCGACGGAGTCGGTGATTTTGCGGGTCACGAACTCACGGCCGCGCAGTGGCGACTCGTGGTTGAACAAGATACCGCTGGTCGCAAAGAGGTTGTACGACTCGCGGTAGTTGATGGTCATCCAGTGGGCGTAGAGCTTGGCCACACCATAGGGACTGCGCGGGTAGAACGGGGTAGTTTCGACCTGTGGAATTTCTTGCACCTTGCCGAACATCTCGGAGGTGGACGCCTGATAGAAGCGGGCCTTCGGGTTGACGATACGGATGGCTTCCAGCAGGTTGACTGCACCCAGGCCCGTGATTTCGGCGGTGGTCAGCGGCTGCTCGAACGACACACCGACGAAGCTTTGCGCAGCCAGGTTGTATACCTCGGTAGCTTCGGTGGTTTGCAGCAGGCGGATGCTGGCAGACAGGTCGGTGAGGTCATACTCGACCAGATGCAAGTTGGGATTGGTGTGAATCCCTAGCTCCTCGATGCGCCAGAAGTTAACCGAGCTGGTACGACGATAGGTGCCGTAGACTGTGTAGCCCTTCTCCAGCAGCAGTTCCGCCAGGTAGGCGCCGTCTTGACCAGTGATCCCAGTAACGATTGCTTTCATGCGACTTAACCAACTCCGATAGTGCCGTGCGGGCATGTGTGTTTATTTGGCCTGACGCGGGCAATTCCAACCACGCGTATGAAGGTTAGACGAGGAAGTATACATAGGTCGGGCGGAGTACTCGACTCGCAAACAGATGTTGGCTACCCCGGCGCAAGTTCGGCCACCGGCCGATATTGCATAACCTTGGCACCCCCGTGCGCAAAGCAAGTGGGGGCACGCGCACGAAAGGCGCATCAGGATACGTGCCGTCGAAGGGCTGTTCCAGCACGGCACTTGTAGGAAGCATCTGAAATAGCCCCATAGCAGCCACCGCCCGGGTCGGCCTGCGCTAAGGTCGATGAAGCCAAACCATCTTGACCTCGCCTGACACGCAATGGGAACAGGACGCAAAAGGGACCGGGGCTAAATTGATACTGTGCGCTTCACTGGTTGGCGCTGCGCTTCAGCCCCTGAAGCGCAGACCCCCTCGCTTTCAGCGACTGGCGCCCAGGCGAGCAACCTCGCCACCGGGCAGGCTGGTCTCAGGCACCGGGCTCAACCAGACATTGACGTTATCCACACTTTCCTGATTCAACTCACCCGCCCAACGGTTGAGCAGGAATAGGTTGGTAATAAAGTCGTACTGCGTTTTCAGCAGGTCCCGGCGCGCCTTGAACTCGTTCTGCACCGCAGTAAGCACATCCACAGCATTGACCACACCGAAGGTGAACGCCTTCTGCGCCGCAACACTGGAATGCTGTGCCGATGACAGTGCGTTGCGGTTAGCCCGGATTTTTTCTACCGCGGCCTGTGCAGTCAGGTAGGCAGTGGTGGTTTCCTTGACCACCTGGCGCCGCACCCCTTCCAGCTGTTCCTCGGCTGCCAACTGATCATCATACAACCCGCGCACCCGAGCGGAAGTGGAGCCACCGCTGTAGATCGGGATCTTCACCCCAAACGAAGCCACATAACTGTCACTGCGCGGCGCCTGGGTATTGTCATAGCCCTGGTCGTTCTGCTGCGCACTCAAGCTTAACGACAGTTGCGGATAGTGCTCGCCCTTACCCTCGCGCACCGCTGCATTGGCTGCCTCTGCCCCGCTTTGATAAGACTTCAGCAACGGGTTGTTTTCAACTGCTTGGGTAACCCAGTTCTGTAAGGGCCGGGTGGGCGCCTGCAATGCCACGTCGTTGCGTACACGGCTGAGCGGCTCGGTAATCGGCCGCCCGACGATCTCGGCCAATGCCTCGCGGCTTACTTGCACCTGATTGCGCGCTTCCACTTCTTGCGCAAGCAAAAAATCTACCCGTGCCTGCATGTCGAGCTTGTCGGTGATTTTGGCCATCTGCCGTTCGAACATGCTGCTGACGCGATCAAGGTTTTTTTGGGTTGCCCGGCGCTCAGCCTGCACCAGCGCCAGCTCGTCGTCCGCAGCCAGCGCCACGAAGTAGCGCTTGGCGAGGTCGACTGTAGCCTCTGCCAGCGTGTCTTCAGCTTCATGACCTTTTTGATCCTTCACGCTCTTGGACTTCTGGTAGCGCTCCCAGGCTGGCTTGTTGTACAGGTACTGGGTGAGACTGAGCGAATAGGTTTCGGTGTTATAGAGGTCGCGCTCAGCCTCGTTCTTGCGCAGGATGCGGCTGGAGTTGGCATTGGCCGACACCTGGGGCAGCAGGCTACCCAGCGCTGCCCGCTGCTGTTCACTGGCAGAACGCGCACGCGCGTAAGCGGCAAGGACCCGCGGGTCCTCCAGGCGCGCCTCACGGTACAGTCCCGCCAGGTCCAACACGTAAGTCGAAGCCGAAACCCCTCTTGGCTGCTCACCAGCGGCATCCTTCCCTTCCATAGCCACCGCTTGCCAGGCGACCATGCACATCATCACTCCAGGTAACAAACGCAGCACAATCATTCCTCGATCAGCGATTCAGCGAACATGTTGCGCGCTGGTTTCAACAGGTACTGCAGCATGGTGCGGTCGCCCGCGTTGATGAGGACTTCAGCTGGCATGCCGGGTTGAAGCTTGCGGTTGCCAAGTTTTTTCATGCCGTCTTCAGTGACCTTGACGCGGACCAGGTAGTACTGGTCCCCCGAGCGCTCTTCGACCAGGCTGTCGGCCGAGATCCGCGTCAACTTACCTTCGATGACCGGCGTGGTGGCCTGGTTGAACGCAGAGAAGCGGACGTCCGCAGTCTTGCCCAACTCCAATCGGTCGATGTCCCGAGGGGCCACCTTGGCTTCAACCACAAGATCCGACTGAGCTGGCACGATATCCAGCAAAGGGGTAGCTGCACTGACCACGCCCCCAATGGTGTGCACTTTCATGTCCAGCACCATGCCGCTTTCCGGCGCGCGGATCACCACCCGTGACAAGCGATCACGCAACGCTGCTTCTTTTTCCTGCAGGTCGAATACCTGAGCCTGAACGTCCGACAGCTCCTTGGCCACGTCGGCATCGAACTTCTTCTTCAACTGCACGATCTGCAGTTCGGTCTCGACGATCTGCAGTTTGGTCTTGGTAATGCTCGACTGGTGGTCAGCCACTTCAGTCTTCAGCATGTCGAGCTTGCGCTCCTGCTCCAGCAAACGCTGGTTGTCAACAAAGCCTTCGGCCAACAACTCCTTCAACTGTTTGATTTCGCCAGAGTACGACTTGTTCAGGCCTGCTTTGGTGCGAATCATGTCGTTCAGACCGGCGATCTGCTGCTGCATTTGCTGGATCCGCTCACGGTTGACCGAGATTTCGCCCAGCAACGAATCGTGGCGGGCCTTGAACACCTGCTGCTCACCGGCCAGCGCTTCTTGCGCGCGGTCAGAATCGGTACCTTCCATTATCACCGACGGGATCGAATCCAAGCCGTCACGCTCGGCACGCAGGCGTGCCTCTTTATAACGGGCAACAATCAGTTGGTTGCGGGTGGACTCATACTCGGCGCTGAGCTGCGACTCATCCAGCACAATCAGCGGATCGCCCTTCTTCACCAGATCCCCATCGCGGGCATGCAGCTCTTTGACGATGCCGCCCTCCAGGTGCTGAACGGTCTTGCGGTAGTTCTGCACCGTAACCACGCCGGTGCCGTGCACGGCGTTGCTCAAAGGCGCGAAAGCCGCCCAGGTGCCGAAAATGCCGAAGGTGACAAAGACAACGGTCAGCCCGATGCGGCGGATGCCGCGATCCGACGTTGGCAGGTCGTCGAAATTGTGGTCGAACGTAGTGATTGCTTTACTGCTCATCTAGAAATCCTTTCAGGCGCCAGTGCTGGTGGTGGCGGCAGGCGCAACGGCCGCGGGCGCAGAGGGTGCAGCTGGCGGGGTAGCAGGGGCCTGAGGGCTCGCCGCCTTGCTGCCGCGCTGAAGCTTGGCTTGCTGGGCAGCCAGCTCGGCAATAACGCGGTCGCGCTCGCCATACAGCGAAATGGAGCCACCGGCCATGACCAGGATGCGGTCCAGCCGAGTGAGGATGTTGGGACGATGAGAGACAATGAACACAGTCGCGCCGGTTTCCTTGAGCTTCTGCAGGGCGACGCCCAGCGCACGTTCGCCCACATCGTCGAGATTGGAGTTCGGCTCGTCGAGCACGATCAGGCGCGGGTTGCCGTAAATGGCACGTGCCAGCCCGATTCGCTGACGCTGGCCGCCCGACAGGTTCACGCCGTCGCTGCCGATGACGGTGTCGTAGCCGTCAGGCAGCATCAGGATCATCTCATGCACACCCGCCATTTGCGCGGCCTGCACGACCTTCTCAGGGTCGATCTTGTCGAAACGTGCGATATTCTCGCTGATGCTGCCCTCGAACAGTTCGATGTCCTGCGGCAGGTAGCCCACGTAAGGGCCGAGGGCTTGCTTGTCCCAAGTGGATATATCAGCGCCATCGAGGCGTACGACACCGTGCTGCGGCGGCCAGATGCCCATCAATGCACGCACCAAGGTGGACTTACCGGCTGCGCTTGGGCCGACGATACCGACGATGGAGCCGGCGGGGGCTACGAAACTGATACTACGGAGCACCGGGGCTTTGGCGCCAGGCGGGGCGACTATCAGGTTTTCGACCTGAATGTGCCCCTCTGGGGCGGGTAGCGGCATACGCTCCGGCTCCTTATTGAGGTCGTCCATGACTTTATTCAGACGGTCATACTGCACCTTGGCAGCGACAAAGCCCTTCCAACTGTTGATCATTTGATCGATAGGGGACAGCGCCCGACCGAGCAACAAGGAACCTGCCATCAACAGGCCGGGATTGATTTCATGCTTAATGACGAGATAAGCACCTAAAGCCAACATCACCGATTGCGACCACATACGGAACATTTTCGAAATAGAGCTAACGACCCCGCCCTTATCGCTAGCCTGTGATTGCAGCATCATTACGTATCGCTGACGCTTGGCCCAACGGTTCATGAGTGTTTCGAGCATACCCATGGACTCGATCACTTCGGCGTTACGCAACGTCTTAGACGTGATCACATTAGACGCTACGTTTTCTTTGTTCGCTATAGCTAGAGCCTGACCCGTCACGCGATGATTAATCACTGCAAAGACGGTCAAAATTGATCCACAGGCCAACGTCATCCAACCAAACCATGGATGGAATAGGAACATGACGGCTGTATAAATGGGAAACCACGGAGCGTCGAAAAATGCGAACACGCCCGCTCCCGTGAAAAACTGTCGTAAGGACGTTAGGTCATTCAACGACTGCGCCGTAGCATCGCCCCCCCCACTCTGAAGCGATCGCTTGAAGCTGGCTCGGTACACATCCCTGCTCAACAGCACATCTAACCTATTGCTTATACGCACCATGATCCGCGACCGAACCCATTCGAGGGAGCCTAGCGTCAGCAACAGGACGGTCAGGATCAATGTCAGCATCAACAATGTTGACGTGCTGCCGGACGGCACGACCCGCCCGGAAACCTGAATCATGTACAAAGTAGGCACTAGCATCAGCGTGTTGACGAAGAAGCTGAAGAAACCGACCGAAAGGAAGCTGCTTTTACAAGCTTTGAGGGCAGCTTGCAGGTTATTTTCGGATTGTGAACTCATGGTATCCATACTGAGGTAGGCGAAAGCGGCGGGCAGTGTAACATCCGCATCGGGACAGCTGCGTGTCAGATTGTCCGGAAGCTGACTCGTTCCGTGACCAATCGCCTGAATCATAAAATTTTTGGCGAGAAATCTTGCTGATATTTTCCAGCCTCTGCATGCGTGAGCACGAGACGACAAACGGCTATCCATGCAGGAAAAGCTATTGAAGCCACGTCAAAAAAACCGCACCATGCAAACACATTGCGCTCAAACGATTCGTAAATCGTTGATTTTCGGATTCTTAAAGGTAATTTTCTTTAATCCTTGCGTTCCGGTCAGGTATCCCCAGCAGCCTGTGTCGAGTGCTGACTGAATCGCTAAGTTCCCAGCGGATATGAAATTTTTTTTAGAAATCTTGGTTGACAACATTTCCCTCGGACGGCATCTTCGCCACTCGCAGGGAGCCATCACTGGCCGTTTGGTGCACGCACGGGTTTGAGCAGGTTAGCTACCAGTGTTTTTTGTTTAAAAGGAGCTTAACAACGCCATGTCTATGCCTTCGCAGACCCTTGACGGCCTGAAAATCAGCTCTCGGGTTACGCTGCTCGAACCGGGCATGTACATCTTCCGCTACGCCTCGCAGCCCCCGGCAGACAAGCCCGTATGCATTGCCTTGCAGCAAGCACCACTGGGCAAAGGCTCCATCGATTTCTTCCCCGCCGAGGGCGTCAGCAAGAACATGCTGACCAAGCTGGGCGACACCATTGTGGCGCGAGTGAAAGGTGGCGTAACCACCGTGCTGATCACCGAATACCATATGTTCGACGAAGTGATAGAACCCGTCGACCTGCGCATCGACCGCATCGACACATCCCCCGCCATAATGCGCACCTACGCCGTGGTCGCCACCGCAGAGCCCGCGCAGGCTATTGCGGCCAGCTCCAAGCCCCTGCCCATCACGCTTACAGCGCACCTGAAAAAGGCGGGTGAAGTGATGTCCAGCGAGGGCTGGGTCGGCCTCCCGGGCACTGACGACTTCATCGAATCCTTTGCCGTCGATTGGGCTGAAAAGCCCGTCGGCGTGGATCTGCTCTATACCTGCATGGTGGCCGGCTCCGGCCCCTGCCGCAATGTCTCCACAGGCACTTTTGTCGGCGCTCGTGCTCAAGGCCTGCCGCTGCTGTGCGTAGGTTTTAGCCTGGTAGGGCCATTGCGCAAACACTATGAACTGACAGGCCTGGTGGTGTTCGGCAATGCCGAGCCACAGCGCCTGGTCGCCAATCAGATGATGCATGGCCCCACCGGCAACGAGCCGTTGGTGGCGCTGCATATCGCCTTGACCCCCGTTACGAAGATGAACGCTGCCCGCCTTAAGTCTCCGTGGGAAAACTCTGCAACCGAGCAGAACACTATTGCAGCGGGCCAGATGGCCTGAAGTAACAGGAATACACAATGCAATACGATAATCCCGTACAGAGCAGCGATCTGCTGGCAACCCTGACCGCCGAAAGCGCCAACCTCTCCGACTCCACCATCGAGGCTATCAACAGCCTGCTGAACCTGGATAACGTAGAGACCGTCGAAGTTGCTGGCATCAATGGCAACACCGTTCAGCTGCCGGAATCCGGCACTGCCAGCATTGTTCAAGGTACTGTCGAGGGCGCTAAAGGCGACCAGGTCATCGTCGACCTGGCTGCTGCTGAAGCCGCTGGCGTTAATGCCTACGTGCTGCAGTCGGATGCCAACCTGGTAGTCAACCTGGAAGGTAACTCCAACGCTGCACCTGCTGACGCCCAGGTCTTCGCTGCCTTGGCTGCAGTCGACACCTCGGCTATCGACCTGGTAGTTACCACCGGCAACGGTGACGACGTCATCACCGTCAAAGGCGACCAGAACACCCTGATCGACGCTGGCGACGGCAACGACACCATCGTGACTGGCAACGGCGACAATGTCGTTATCGCTGGCGCTGGCAATAACAACGTCACCACCGGTACCGGCGATGACACCATCATCCTGAGCGGTAGCAACCACGCTGACATCGTCAACGCTGGTGCTGGCTACGACGTTGTCCAGCTGGACGGCTCGCGCGATGACTATGCCTTCGCAGTCGGCAACAACTTCAACGTCAACCTGACCGGCAACCAAACCGCTTCGATCACCGACGCTGAGTTCCTGACCTTCGTCAACGGTGAAGAAGTTGAAACTGTTGCCCTGGCCCACAACGACGCAGAAGCTGCTGCCCTGCGCCTGTACCAAGGCATCCTGGACCGCGACGTAGACCAGGAAGGCGCCAAGTTCTTCACTGGTTATGTCAACAACGGTGGTTCGCTGACCGACGTTGCCAATGCCCTGCTGGATTCGTCCGAGTTCGCGGGTGTTAACAACGCCAATGACGTTAACGACCTGTACCAGGCCCTGCTGGGTCGCGGTGCTGCTGATGACGCCGCTTCCAGCGCCTGGACCGACCTGCTGGCCAACGGCGGTAGCCTGGCTGACGTAGCTGCTGCCATCTCGGTTTCGGCCGAAGCTCAGGCACTGGATGCGTCGAACGGTACCTTCGTTGAAAGCCTGTACGAAGCTGCCCTGGGTCGCGAAGCTGACGAAGCTGGCCTGCAGAACTGGGTATCCCAGCTGTTCAACGGCGCTAGCCGTGCCGACATCGCCCAGGCGATCGTAGGCTCTGCCGAAGCGGCGTCGAAAGCCAACTCCGACTTCATCGATTCGCTGTACCAGTCCGCTCTGGACCGTACTGCTGATGACGCCGGCAAGGCGCACTGGGCTGCTCAGCTGGAAGCTGGTGCTTCGCAAGCAGACATTGCCCTGGCAATCGTTGGTTCCGACGAAGCCGTTGCTCACAACGACAACGTTGTTGTACTGCACGGCCAAGTTTAACTAGCCCTGCTGTAGCGCTGCGTATGTCTGGCCTTAGGGCTGGGCATATGCCAAAGGGGCGACTTTCGGGTCGCCCCTCTTTTTATTTTTTTAGCCAAGCCAAGCTTATGTCCAGACAACTCGACCATGGGCGAGAAACGCTCATGGACATTTTCCATCGTCATCGCCTCTCCAATGAAGGCTATGCCGCCAGCGTACTTGAGCGCGCCATGCAAACTGCCGAGCACCGGCCAGAGGCACTGGTATGGAAAGGCATTGCGGCATTAGCGCACAATCCTAAGCTGGCATTTTTATTCTTTATCAACGCAGCCCAATTGTTACCGGACCGTGCTGATGTCCAGGCACTGGTAGGTCGCGCCTTGCTGGCACAAGGGCTTGCAGTGCTCGCCACCCGATACCTCACGCAGGCATGGCAGAAACTACCCGATGACGCCTCCTTGCGTATGCTGCTTTGGCAGGCACGTAGCCAGTCCGAGACCCCCGCCACACTGCGCAGCATGATTCTTGCCCACTTGCCTGAGATCAATGCGCCCAAAGAATTAGCCCAAGTGATCAAGCTGCTTGCGGCGCAGGCCGACGCCCCTCGTAGGGTAGGTGTGGTGCGGTACCTGGAGGCACACAGAGAGATCCAGGGATGGGCCATTGACCTTGGCAACCTGCAGGCTCCTGCGTCCTTGAAGATCGAGGCTGGCAGCGTGAACGTTGACGCCGTCGCCAGCATACCCCACCCCTTACTCAGCGCTGCCGGCCTTTGCACCACTCATGGTGGCTTGCGTGTAAGTGTGCCAAACCCCAAGGCGCAGGTGCATATCCGCTTCGCCGACAACACCCACCTGGTAGGCAGCCCGGTTTTTGCCATGCCTTCATTTGTGCCACCTATTGAACAAGGCACACAGGTTGAACAAAAGCACGTGGATGTTTTGATACCGGTTTACAACGGGCTGCACGAAACACTTGAATGCATCAACAGCGCACTCGAGGCTCGCAAACTTAACCGCACTCCTCATCGCCTGGTCGTGATCGAAGACGCCACCCCCGTGCCGGCTCTGGCGAAAGCGCTGACAATGCTAGCCGGTAAAGGCAAGATCACGCTGGTGAATAACGCCGTAAACATGGGCTTCATCCGTACCATGAACCGTGCGATGGCACTGAGCCCTGGCAGGGATGTGGTATGGCTGAATGCCGACACACGGGTACAAGGCAACTGGCTCGACCGCTTGCGCAACATCGCTCACAGCAGCGCAGATATCGCCTCTGTCACGCCATTCACAAACAATGGCGAGCTGATGAGTTTCCCACAAAGCCAAGTCAGCCATGCCATGCCCAATGCTCGTGAGCAGGCAGCGCTGGATGAACTGGCCAAACATGCCAACATCTCTCCCGTCGAGATCGAGACTGGCTGCGGCTTCTGTCTGTATATAAAGCGTGCAGCGCTCAACCAGGTCGGCTACCTGGATGAAGTTTACCTGGCCAGAGGTTATGGCGAAGAAACCGACTGGTGCCTGCGTGCGCGCAGCTTTGGCTGGCGCCACATGGGCGCGCCTAATGTATTCGTGGCGCATCAAGGCGGGATTTCTTTCGGGGCGGAAAAAACACTGCGCGTCGCACAGAACAACGCTATCTTGCGCCGCCGCTATCCAGGCGCTTCGGCACGCTATAGTGCGTTTTGCCTGCGGGACCCGATCAAAGCTGCCCGGGACGCGCTACAGCGCGCCCGACTGGCCCGCTTCGCACAACAGAGCGATGAACAAAAAGCCTCGCAATGGCCGATGGAGGCAGGTAATACGCTACACATTCATGACGGCACAGGGGCTGATTCTACCCTCTCTCTTGTCTGGCACCGGGATAGCCATCGCACTTGGGTCACGCTGAAAGCCCCGCTTGCCCCCTTGCCTTTGGAGCTTGACTACGAGATGCCTGGAGAATTCTCCGAGCTGGTCCAGAACCTAGCAACGCTGCCACTGAAAGGCATCGTGCTCGAACACCAGGTCCAGTGCCCCTCCAAGCTCTGCGATCTGCCTTCACTGCTGAACATTCCTTACACAATCGTACACCGTGACGGCCATCTGCAAGGCCTGGACGCTACCTACGATTGGCAGCGCTTGGCCAACCGGGCAGAAAGCGTGGTTTTACCGTGGCAGTCCTGGCATAGCGCATTCGCCGAGGCGTTCCCGCAAGCCAACCTCGTTATTCAACCATGCGCCGAACTGCCCACTCCTGCAACCAGCCAACCCAACATACTGCTGATCGGCGACGCCCTGGATGATACAGACATCATCCAGACCTGGGTTCGCCTTGGCAGACGCATCACTCGAGAGCGGTTACCGCTTACGCTGCTGGTTAAACAAGATACACCGTGGCTAAAAACCTTATCTGCAACCGGTGCGGTTCAGGCACTACCCCAGGTAAACGGTTTCAGCTTGCCGGAAATTGCCAAGGCGACCGGATGTGATGCAGTGGTCAGTCTTGCCGCTTCTCCTGGCGAAAAATGGCTTGCCCCGGAACTTGCCAGCCAGTTGGATTTGCCGTTGTATACGCGTTGCCATTCCCTAGGCACTGAAGCAGGGGCGACCTGTGTAACCCAATTACCATTTTCACTGAGCCAAGCCTGATGACACAGAACGTCCTCAACGAGCGGCCGGCGGGTCAGAAACCTGTAGCGCTCTCCTCTTTTCGTGGCTGCATCAACGGACTTTACGGGGATGTTCTGCAGGGGTGGGCTATCGATATCACGCAGCCAGATCAGCGCCCTGTCATCGAAGTTTTCGTTGACGGGGCCAGTGTCGCATTGGCCAGGGCAGACCAACATGAGCCCAATGCTCCACACGGCGATCACTTCCATGGCTTTACCGTGCAACTGCGCCAGAGCCTGCTGGCGGATGCCAACCGAATAACCGCTCAAATTGCTAATACAGGCATCCACCTCGAAGGTGAGATTGAACTCCCTTCCCAGCCTCCACAAGAAACTGCTGCCGTAGCTTCACAGGTATGGCATACGGGTGGGTTGCGCGTCGGCGGCTGGTCTTGGGATCCACAGGCGCCGCATCGCCATGTTGTAGTTACGCTACGCGAAGGTAGCCGGGTTGTTGCCCAGGTCACTTGCAACACCCACCACCAGGCACTCGCGTATCGGGCCACAAGTGATCACGGTTTCGCGATAGACCTGCCGTGGGAACTGGCAGATGGCAAGTTGCATGTCATTGAAGTAACCAATGACCTTGGACAGTCGCTGCCGGGAAGCCCTATTCGTTTGCGCTGCCGCCCGGAGGGCCTGGAAGGCTTGTTGCATCAGCTTGAACTGAAACCCGATGCTGCAATGCAGGCCCTTGTGGCAGAAGTTGCGAAGGAACAATCATCGCGCTTACCAAAAAGCGCAGGATGGCAGCACTATCCACGATGGTATGACGCCTTCCAGAAGCGTGAGCCTATCGCTGCCATCCCATCCAGGTTCAGACCCGGCCTGTTACTGCTAAGTGAAGGTGACGCCACTCTCGAAAAAATCAGCCTCGATAGCCTGGGCGATGACGCTGAAAGTGTCCATCAACTGGCGAAGGCTGCCTCGGCCGACCTTCTCCCCGCAGTTGAACAACTGCTGGCAGCCGGCTGCGACAGCATTATCCAGATCGCTGCAGGTGACAAACTGGCGCCCCGAGCCATGCCGCAGCTTCGCAATTTGCTGGAGGATGGTTGCGCTTGGGCTTATGCCGACTGTGACCGCGACGGGCCACAAGGCCAACGTAGCCAGCCATGGTTCAAGCCGGTTTGGGACATTGACCTGTTCATTGGCGCAGACATTTTCTCTACTGGCGCAATTTTCTCTGCCGCCATTGTCAAAGAGGCTTTGGCATTGCTCAAAGCAGGCAAAAAGCAGTCTGCCATTAACCGCCACGATCTAATCGCCGGTATAGCACTAGCGACGGAGCTAAACGGCAGGTCTGTAACGCACCTGCCTCGGGTTCTCTACCATCGCTCTAGCGATACCTGTACAAGCCCGGAGCAAGCTGCTCCCTCAAAGCAACGCAAGGACGCCGTGGCGTGGTTATGCCAAGGCCTGGCCCCAGGTGCGCACGTCAGTGCCGTACCAGATTACCCTGCTCTGCTCAGGGCTCACTGGCCGCTCCCCGAGCAACTGCCACGTGTCAGCCTGATCGTACCCACACGTGACCAGTACAAGCTGCTGCACGCCTGCATCGAAGGCCTGTTGAACAACACGGATTATCCTGACCTGGAGATCATTGTTGTCGACAACCAGTCGACTGACCCGCAGACATTGGCCTACCTAGCCGAACTCAAGCAGCGCGGCGTTAAGATTCTTGCGCACCCACACCCCTTCAACTACTCCACGATCAACAATCGCGCGGCGAGCGCTGCCACGGGAGAGCTGATCGGCCTAGTCAACAACGATATCGAAATCATCGAAAGCGGCTGGCTTAAAGAAATGGTTTCGCAGGCACTGCGCCCCGGAATCGGCGCAGTGGGTGCCAAGTTGCTGTGGCCCAACAGGATGGTCCAGCATGGTGGCGTAGTTGTTGGCGTCAATGGCCTCGCGGCCCATGCTGGCAACACCCTGGAGCAACGAGATGCCGGGTACCTGGGGATGAACCAGGTTACCAGGAGGCAGAGCGCGGTAACGGCGGCGTGCCTGCTGCTACGCAAGTCGTTGTTCGACTCAATTCAGGGCTTGGATGAACGAGCGTTTCCTGTGGCCTTCAACGATGTCGATTTATGCTTGCGCATTCATGAACTTGGCCTGCGTAATGTCTGGACCGCCTTCGCGCAATTGATCCATGCCGAATCCGCCAGCCGAGGCAAAGATATCTCGCCAGAGAAAATGGCACGCGCCCAGCGAGAGCAGCAGTTGTTTACAGAACGATGGTCCGTCAGCTACAGGGATCCGTACTACCATCCCGCATTAAGCCTGGACTATCTGACCGGTCCGTACGGGGGCTTGTCACTGCCGCCAGAACCAGAATATTGCGCCCCCAGAAAATTGGCATCCAGTGAGACTCATGGTCATATCTACTTGGCTGATCCTTCCTGAAGCGCCAATACAATCACCCATCAATACAGGGACACATTGACATGAAGCATCTGGACTGCACACTTCGAGATGGTGGTTATTACAATAACTGGAACTTCTCCGAAGCGCTGATTGCACAGTATATAACCGCCATGCAAGCTGCTGGCATTCAAACGATTGAGTTGGGCCTTCGTTCGTTAAAAAACAGCAGTTTTAGCGGCGCCTGCGCTTATACCACTGATGCCTTCCTGAGCACCCTGGATCTGCCCCCTTCCATGACGATCGGAGTGATGGTTAACGGCAGTGAACTGGTCGGAAAAAACGCGGGGCAGCAGGCACTGCAGCTACTGTTCCCCAGCCCCGCGAGTGAATCGCCGGTTGACCTGGTGCGTATTGCTTGCCACGTTCATGAGTTTGCAGAAGCACTCCCTGCGGCGAGCTGGCTCAAAGAACGGGGCTACGATGTAGGCTTCAACCTGATGCAGATCGCGAACTGCTCAGAAAGCGAAATCAAAGCGCTGGCTAAACTTGCAAACAACTACCCGCTGGATGTGCTGTATTTTGCTGACAGCATGGGGAGCATGTCCCCTGATGATGCGGCACAGATCATCCAGTGGCTGCGTAGTGAGTGGCAGGGTGCCTTGGGGATCCACACCCATGACAATCTCGGCTTGGCGCTTTCCAATACCTTGCGCGCGATGGATGAAGGCGTTACCTGGGTCGACTCTACAGTCACTGGTATGGGCCGAGGGCCCGGCAACGCCCGCACCGAAGAGCTGGCTATCGAGATTGCTGCACGCACTCGGAAACCAGCGAATCTGATACCTTTGATGACGCTTCTTCGTGAGCACTTCAAACCCATGCAAGTTAAGTATGGCTGGGGGACCAACCCGTATTACTACCTCGCTGGCAAATATGGTATCCACCCAACCTATATTCAAGAAATGCTGGGTGACTCCCGCTTCGGCGAAGAAGATATTCTTGCGGTCATTGAATACCTTCGCAATGAAGGCGGCAAGAAGTTCAGCGTACATACGCTTGATGCCGCCCGACACTTTTACCGTGGCGCGCCCACAGGTCAGTGGGCACCGCAGGATCTTCTTGCCGGCCAAGATGTATTGCTTCTAGGTACGGGTCCTGGCGTAGCGGCGCACCGGCAAGCATTGGAACACTTCATTCGCCAGCATAAACCGGTTGTGATGGCTCTGAACACGCAGAGCTCAATTGCTGCTGAATTGATTGATGTCAGGGTAGCTTGCCATCCCGTCCGCCTTCTGGCCGATTGCGAGGCGCATATCGAGCTGCCTCAGCCTTTGATTACGCCCTACTCCATGCTGCCGATGGATGTGCAGGGTGCGCTCGCCAATAAAAACGTCCTTGATTTCGGCCTGAATGTTCAGCCCGATAAATTCACGTTCGAGGACACCCATTGCACTATCCCGACCTCGCTAGTGGTAGCGTACGCCATGGCTGCCGCCAGCTCTGGCAAAGCTAAACGCATTCTCATGGCTGGCTTCGATGGGTATCCTGGCGAAGACCCGCGAAATGCTGATACCAACAAGCTTTTCAGGCAGTATCAAGACACCCCGTCCAGCACGCCGTTGCTCTGCCTGACACCAACTCGATATGACATTAGCTGCCAAAGCGTTTATGGGCCACTGAAATGAAATATGAAAAAACGACGTGTTTTCTGCCCTGCCGAAAAGGCAGCGAACGCATTCCGAATAAGAATATAAAACCATTTGGCGGCCACGAATTCGGCTTGATTGAAATCAAGTTGAAGCAACTGCTTCAAGCAGACGCTGTTGATTCCATCGTACTGAGCACCAACGATGAAAGCATCCTTGACTACGCCTCATCGCTTCAAAATAATAAAATCAAACTTCATAAGCGACGAGAAGACCTATCTTCCAGCCAGACCAGCACTGACCAGTTGGTGGCGCATGCGCTTGAGTTGATAGGCGAAGGTAATATCTTGTGGACCCACGTTACTTCGCCATTCCTCAGCGCCAGTCATTACAACGAAATCATAAAGCTTCACAATGAGAAAGTACTGGACGGGTACGACTCCTTGATGACCACAAATTTGCTACACGGCTTCCTCTGGCAAAATGGCGAAGCCATGAACTATGACAGAAACGTAGAGAAATGGCCGAGAACGCAAACTCTCACCCCAGTACATGAAGTAAACAGTGGTGTATTTCTTGCTCATGCAACTATTTACAGGGAGCTAGATGACCGAATTGGTCGTAAACCCTACCTTCATCCACTGGGCAAACTGATCAGCCATGACATTGACTGGCCGGAAGACTTCACAATCGCTGAATGCCTGCTAGAAAAAGGTTTGGTTACCCTATGAAGAATATTAAATCGAATCTAGGCGACTACGCCACCCTGGTTTTTGACTGCGACGGTGTGCTGCTAGATTCGAATAAGGTGAAAACCCAAGCCTTCTACGAAGCAGCGCTGCCTTACGGCGAAATGGCCGCCCAAGCTCTCGCTGATCACCACGTTGCTAATGGCGGGATTTCACGCTATAAAAAGTTTTCATATTTCTTAGAACACATAGTCGCCCAACACGCTGAAGGACCTTCATTAGAGCACCTTCTAGACCGCTATGCTGAAAACGTTAGCAGCGGCCTGCTCAGCTGCGATATAGCGAGTGGCATACGGGAGCTTCGAGCAAAAACTCCGAATACTCGCTGGTTGATCGTTTCTGGCGGTGACCAGACCGAACTCCGTGAGGTTTTTGCACAGCGAAAGCTTGCTGAGCTGTTTGATGGCGGCATATTCGGAAGCCCAGATGCTAAAGAGGAAATTATTGCTCGCGAGCTACGCAGCTCAAATATCGCACCTCCTGCGCTCTTCATCGGCGACAGTAAATATGACTTCAAGGCAGCTAGCGAATCGAATTTGGATTTCCTTTTTTTGAGTGACTGGTCCGAAGTTAAGAACTGGCAGCAATGGTGCAATGAGAATAATATATATGCCCTAGGCAATATTTCATCTCTGCTCGAAACTTGCACTCATCCCGAATAGATAACGCATTAAATTATTTTGCAATTGGGCAGCGCCACTCCAGGCACTGCCCTACGGGGAATATAATGCACCCTCTGCGCTTTGTAAATTTTATTCCCACTTCAGCGCCCCAACCGAAAAATTTATCTTAAAATTCAGCTTCAGTCATAGGTGAAAACCAGAGTTTAGCAAACCAGATCAAATCCTGATAAATCATCTATGCCTACTTAGCATTATTATATTTACATTTTATGATCGGATATTAACATGATTATTGGCCCCTCGCACGTAGTACGCTGGAAAAGGCTGAGAGATTTTTTTGAAATCGATAGTGAGTTTCATGGGGTCGGTGGGCTCCCGATATGGCATGAGAGCATCAAGAGCTGTTCAAGAACAAATAATCCATTCATCATGGTAGGTGACTTTAGATTCGGCAACACTTATCATCTGACACATAATGAGAACGACGCCTTCATTGTAAAGAAAGAATTTATAAACCCAGAAATAGACAAGCTTATGTATGATAAGTCTATTGAAAGCTTAGAAATCCTTCAAAGAGATGATATAAGACTAGTTTTCTGGTGCCTATTGATCAGAGAATACAAAAACATCAACGAGGATAAATATTTCAAGAACAGCACATACCAACATCCTATTTGGAATTTACCCGAAATTGAAAGAAGATTCAGAAACAGCATAAAACTTTCTGACATACTTAATTACGATCTTAACTTCTTGTTTATTGACTCCAGTAATCATCCTTCAATTTTTGGTTATTACTTCCTCAAAAAAATCCACGAAGGGTTGCCTTCCCCGCAAGCACTAACGTTGGCTCTGAAGGCAAAAAAATCGTTTTTTAAAATATTTGATTATTTCAAAAACGACAGCTTTGTCGTATCGGGTACCACTAACACATTCAGACTCATCAAGGATTACCTAAGACGAGGAATTCTTGATATAACAAAAGTCGGCGGCTTTCATGTCAGGGAAGCTGATGAGGCTCTTTTTTCATCACATAAATATCACGAAACGCTAATCTATTTCGCAAAAGAAGAAGATTCCAAACCGAACGAAGCCAGCCTTACCTTCTTCGACAAAGCGCCATATCAAAATAAATTACTCATCATAAAAAAAGACGGCAAGACCTTCTTTTACAAAGCATTGAAACAAAAAAAACCAACACTATGCTTCGTAATGATCAACCACACTGAAGACGAAGAAATAGTTGGCGACATTTACAACCTTATCGGACTCGCACAAGTACTTTATCTATCAATGTCCTTAATCAAAAAAGATGGCACCATTAAAACCAATCCGTATTGCAAGCTTAGATCAACACTATCATAAATACACATCACAAAGCCTGAGGCGAGCGGTTTCACATACAAAAAACCGATCGCCTCAGCTAACAAATTTAGAAATAGCTTATTGCAAATCTGCAATAAGCTATTTCATTTTCGGGGCATGTCAAGGGGAGGTAGACTATAAATATCCTATTAAGTATTAAGCGTCATTTCAGTCACGTCAAAAAACTCACTTTTAAATTTCGACCGCGAACTTTGAAACCTTGAAAATACGGGCGCGAAGCTTATTTTTCCACTGTACTTGATATCAGCATACCGGGACTCGGAAGGTATCCTGCCTAAACTTTTAGCAGCACATTTCATCGCTAACTCCCCGAGATTCAGGAGTGCATGGCAGTCCGATATCTGCCCCAGAACCCAATCATTCCGAGAATGGAATATATCGTTTATAGCTTTTCTCGAAAAATCAAACGCAGCAAGAAACTTCCAACCTGACTCTTTACTCCTACCAGCAAAGGCAAGTATTGCCGCTTTTAGAATCAAGCACTGACAATAATTCCAATAGCTGAGCTGGTTTAGATTGGGTTCATATCTGCGCAGCGCCGAATCGATTACCCCCTCAGCATCTTCAATACGGTCATTAAGGAGAAGCACCAGGGCAAATGCTGTCGCAGAGGAAATACCCCAGCGCGCAGTATTAGGGGTACAATATTCTACGGCCTCGTCAAACTTTGTTTTTGACTCCAATAGAACGCCAATCACCCAACCCCGATACTCCGGGGCCTCTAGGTACTTATAGGAAATCAAAGTAATTAATGCGCCGTAAAAATGATTGTTCACAGGCATAACTTCCAGGGCATTGAATGCAACGAAAAATAATTCGTTATTTTCCATGCCACGAGTAGCAGCATTGATTATGGCGCCTGTAACATAGAACTCATCAGCGAGCTTTTTTTCATCCAGCCTAAATTTTTCGAAGGCTCCGGCTAGCTCCAACTCATGCTCGTCAGAAGTCAGTAGCAAACTTTCATAGACCGAAAAATCTCTGATATTGACCTCAATGGCTACCTGCTGAGGATCGCCAGCGTTCACCCATTTGAATGGCACCTCACGCTGCGCCTGGCTAAGATTTATAAATTTGGAAGCATTGACGCTCGCAAATTCAATCACGACTGAGGACAGCCCTATATTTGTAACTTTCATTTTATAAGCTTCCTTCCTACTGCATCGCCATCTTTCAAGGTCATGTAGAGCTTCTTGAGCTCCATAGCTTGGCTCGCTGAGGTTCTCCTTACCTCTGTGTCGGATGCCGCCTTGTGTTGGGCAATTGAGCTACTGATATGCTTTAACGTTAATACTAAGGCTTCCGTACTAGGCTCAATGACATAACCATTCTTATTTGGAACAATGTCCTCGCCTATGCCTCCCATGCTACTGGCGACCGCCCAGCATCCGCTAGCAACCGCTTCACGCGTTACAAGGCCGAAGCTTTCCGGCCACATCGATGGGGCAAAGAGGACATCAATTTTCCCATAAAGGTCTACGATTCCTTTCTGGCTTACGCGACCGATAAAGGTCACTGGCACTTTCCCCCACTGAGAATGATGTTCATACCCCTCTTCCTTGGAATGGTCAACAATCAAAAACTCAAGGTTCTCAGGCTGACTCTGAAGCACTGCTTCCTTAAGCAGATAATACCCCTTGTGCTCCGACATTCCGCCGATATGCCCGCATACAACCCGTTTGGTGTAAGAGGTATCTTTCTGCGTCCAAGGAATATCACTGGAGACGCCATTAGCTACAACTTCTACCTCCGGGATGCCGTTTCGACGATAAATTTCTGCGAACGCGTTCGACACGGTCAGCACCCTCGAAGCACTATGAAGGAGGTCTTTCAGATCGCGGCGTCGCTCGATGGAATCTGCCAACGTCATATTCGTTGGCATTTCTATGAGCTCGTAAGGGTCAGGATGCCCGTCAGGATAAACTTTTGAGTTATGGTCGACCAAGAACTGGAAATCCGAGATCCACCAGGCATCGTGAATAGTGACCATGTAAGGAATTTTGGCATCTCGTGCCGCTTCCACAATCGAAGCTGTCAAACGCTGGACGCAATGGAAGTGGATCAAATCGGGTTTTTCCAGCTCCAGGAACTCTTGGAACAGGCGATACATCTCTGGGTCTTTAGGATGCCAATCCATGTGCTCACGCCACAGGGTTGTAGACCTGTAGACCCGGCAGCCCTCATAGGTGTAGACACTCATCTGATGAGCGGCTCTGCACTCAACATCAGCAGTGAAGACACAGACATCGAGGTCCTCGGCGTAAGCGCTTCTGAACTCTGAGAAGTTATCAGCCACGACACGCGTTGCACCACCAATCGCCTGCGGTGGGAAAAATACGTTGACCAACGCAATTTTCTTCCTCGGCTTGGCTTTCTGAATGCCCCTTACGAAATCGTCGAGCGTAGCTGCCAGTTTACTTCCAAGCGCCTGCAGGCTGTAATCGTCCTGGGCCCGCTTCTGAGCGGCCTGGCCTACCTGTTGCCGTAAGGCTTGGCTATCAGCGAGTTTTTTTAATGCCCGATACCATTCTTCTTCAGTAGTGGCCAGGAAACCATCTTCTCCATCTTTGACAACGTCACGGTAATTGGCTGTGCTGCTCAAAACCGATGGGATACCGAAGCAGCCTGCTTCAAACCATTTCAGCTCGCTTTTACAGGCATTGACTTTGTCATCGTGCAACACCGCAATATTGATATCCGCTTGCTCAAGCAGCGACCAATAACCTTGCACACTGTCCATGGCCGGCAACTGGGTAAACTGCTGAGCGTATTTTGCGGTAAATGACACTGGCAATCGCAGGTAACCAACAACGACCAAACGAGCCTGAGGGGTCTCGCTAAGCACACGCTCAATCGCAGGCAGCGCCTGTTCGATAAAGTCGGTGTTGTGTGCTTGAGTACCGCTGCCATAGAAGATATCGATGGTCTTCTTGTGCGATTTGTCGTTCGTGCGAATCTGATTCAATCTGTCCAGGCCGTTACGATGCAACCAGCACTGTTTTTCTCTCACCAGCTTGGCAAGTTCCAAACGCAGCGGCTCAGTAGATGCGATCCCCTGACGGCAAAGTCGCGCAGCGGCATTGAACAAAGCCATGCCGCGCGTGAGTTCACGGTGTGTTGCCAGTGAAACATAGCCACCATAGCTATCGATCGACGGCGGGTACTCGGGAACAAATAGCAGATCATCAATTTCGTACAGGCTGAGCTTACCCGTTGCGTTGACTTGAGCGATCGCCTTGATTACTTGAACTACAGCTGGAACTCGATAGAAGATCACCACATCGTGCAGTGCTAATGCATTTTGGTTCTTGTCCAGCTCAGTCCAGCTTATGGCAGTAACTTGCTTGCCAACTGCTTCCAGCTGTTCGATCTTCTGCTCGATACGGTAGCGCACGCACTGGGCTATATGGAAGTCACCAACAATTAAGACACGATCGGTATTCAAATTGCCCAAGGGCGGCAGTGCTGGCAAATCATGTGCAGCGCCTTCCGACAGATCACCATAAACAGGAAGGTACGCTCGATACAAGTCAACCGCGTAAGCGTACGCCTCATTGATCAGGCTCTCCCGGTCCAGCATATCCACTCGGGTCATGAGCTTTGCGTGTAAATCACGCCATTTCTGCTCGGCCAAACGCTCGAGTTCGTCTTGCTGGGGACGGTGATTCGGGTTGGTAGCAATACCTGCAGAAAGCACCCGAATGGCTTCATCTAGCTGATGCAGCTTAGCCAAGCAGTGCGCTTGGTTGAAGGCAGTCCAAACCGGCGGATTCGGCAATTGCGCGGCAGCATTGAAGTACTGCAAGGCAATACTGAAGTGACCATCCTCCATGTAGCTACCGCCTAGCCGGTTGAATACCTCAGCACTCGGCGCGATGCTCAAAGCCGCTTCAAGCAGGATTCTGCCCTCCTGGACCTTGTGCCGGGACAAGTAATGCATACCCAGTTTAGAAAACACTAACTGGCTTTTCTGGGGCGTCTCAGCGAGATCAATAGGGATAACATCCTGCCCCAGGAATATGCCCATGACCCGCTGTGGCTCAACCTCAAGGCCGCGCTTGGCACTCCGGTCAATGGCTGCTGAAAGGCTGAACCCGTTCGGTAACAGCTCTAGTGGAAGCTCGTGCTTCTTAGCCCAGGCATCGAGAGTAGGAAGTCGCCCCTCCGCCCGTCCGAAGCGTTGGAAATGTGCTTCCGCAATAGCTTGAGTTTCAACGCCGCCGGCTTTGAGGTCAGGGTAAAAGGTCAGGTAAAAATCCAGGTCAACTTTCGCAACATCCGGCTTGACCATAACGGCGCTGTCGGCCGCATTGAGAACTGCTTCAGCGATAAGCTCCGCATCACCACTTTCGTGCGAAGCCGAGGCATAACGGCCTTCTTGATGACCGAACGCATGCCAATGCTGTTCGAGCGCATCGTCCGTGAGCGAAGATAGGTCTGGGTATCGATTCCGATAATAAGCCAGATCCAGCACAAATCGCCTTGAGCCAGTCTTTTTCTGGGGGACGGGCACTGAATTTCCCTTAACATGCATGCTCGGCTGCACATCTACGCTCGGCAAGCCTTCCTTAACAGACATTTTTCACTTTCCTATGAATATTCAAGAGCGCCAGACCGCTGAAACATGAAGAATGACGTCTAACCTGCCGAGCCCCGAGGCTATTATAATTTTTGTTGGGTTGTTCAACATGAATGCAAGAACTGCCATCACTCTAATTCCTATTTCAGGAATACTGACAAATAAAAATGACACTTTCCAACCCCCGGAAACGAACCCGACTTCCAGATGCGCACCCCGCGCTGCCATGCCCAGCGAACTAGAGTCCCAGGATAGCGGTAGCTTAAGGCCCTCTAGACTTGTCAGCACCCAGATCAGTCTCCGTGAGTTGCATCGCTCAAACAACTGTTTCTTGCATGGACACCTGACGACTCCCTGTTGTGTCTAGGCAACCATGAGGTCACCTTCCACCGCTGCAACGGCTCCTCCTCTTCCAGCGTGAGCAGATCGGCACGGTCAGTACCGGCACCCAGCAGTGTATTTTTCGACATCAGGGTGGTCTAATTCCGGCAGCGCTAGCAGCTCGCCTTGCGTTGCCGGGGCGAAGTTTCTCAGCGTCATCTGTCTACGACAACACCTTTTTTGTCCAATTAGAGCCAAATTATGATTCTAGTAACAGGCGGAGCCGGCTTCATCGGCTCAAATTTCGTACTGCAATGGTGTGCGCACAATGAGGAACCCGTCCTCAACCTCGACGCCCTGACCTACGCAGGCAACCTGGCCAACCTGCAGCCGCTGGAAGGCAACCCTCAGCATCGCTTTGTGCAAGGCAATATTTGCGATGCTGCGCTTCTGACCAAGCTGTTCGCAGAGCACCGCCCGCGCGCCGTGGTTCACTTCGCGGCGGAATCCCATGTAGACCGCTCAATCACCGGCCCCGAAGCGTTTGTCGAAACCAACGTGATGGGCACGTTTCGCTTGCTTGAAGCCGCCCGGGCGCATTGGAATAGTTTGGAAGGTGCAGAGAAGGAAGCCTTCCGTTTCCTCCATGTCTCTACCGACGAAGTCTACGGCACACTAGGGCCAAACGACCCGGCGTTCACCGAAACCACGCCGTACGCGCCGAACAGCCCATACTCCGCCAGCAAGGCAGCCAGCGACCATCTGGTACGCTCGTATTTCCATACCTACGGCATGCCGGTACTCACTACCAACTGCTCCAACAATTACGGGCCGCTCCACTTCCCGGAAAAACTGATCCCGCTGATGATCGTCAACGCACTCGCCGGTAAGGCGCTGCCTGTCTATGGCGACGGCCAGCAAATCCGCGACTGGCTGTATGTCGAAGATCACTGCTCGGGCATCCGTCGCGTACTAGAAGCCGGTGCGTTCGGCGAGACGTACAATATTGGCGGCTGGAATGAAAAAGCCAACATTGACATTGTGCGTACACTCTGCAGCCTTCTCGACGAGATGGCACCTGCGGCATCGCGCCAGGTAATCAATCAGAAGACCGGCGAGCCTGTCGAACAGTATGCAGAACTCATCGCCTACGTAACCGACCGCCCAGGCCATGACCGCCGTTATGCCATCGATGCACGCAAGATCGAGCGGGAGCTCGGCTGGAAACCTGCCGAAACCTTCGAGACGGGCATTCGAAAGACAGTCGCTTGGTACTTGGCCAACCAGAAATGGGTAAAAGGTGTCATGGACGGCAGCTACCGTGACTGGGTGGCACAACAATACGGGGCAAATAAAGCGTGAAAATCCTGCTGTTGGGGAAAAACGGGCAAGTAGGCTGGGAGCTACAGCGCGCCTTGGCGCCGCTGGGTGAGGTCATCGCGCTGGATCGTCAGGGGGCCGAGGGCTTATGTGGCGACTTGTCCAACCTGGACGGCTTGGCCGCTACGATTCGTCAGCTGGCGCCGGACGTGATCGTCAACGCTGCTGCCTACACTGCAGTGGATAAAGCTGAGAGCGATCAGGCACGGGCTGCAATGATCAATGCCGCGGCTCCTGCTGTATTAGCACGTGAAACAGCAGCTTTGGGCGCCTGGTTGATTCATTATTCCACCGATTATGTATTTGACGGCAGCGGCAGTCAGCGCTGGGAGGAAACTGCGCCTACCGGCCCCCTTTCGGTCTACGGCCGGACCAAGCTGGAAGGCGAGCATGCCATTCTCGCCAGCGGCGCCAAGGCCGTGGTACTGCGCACCAGCTGGGTGTATGCTGCGCGCGGGCACAATTTTGCCAAGACCATGCTGCGCCTGGCGGCGGAGCGTGAGACGTTGAGCGTGGTAGCAGACCAATTTGGCGCACCCACGGGCGCTGACCTGATCGCCGACGTTACTGCACACATCCTGCGGCAAATCTTCAATGGGCAAGACAACCGTCACCTGGCAGGGATTTACCACTTGGCAGCGTCCGGTGAAACCTCTTGGCATGGTTTTGCTCAGTTCGTGCTGGCGCATGCTCAACGCACTGGCGTAGCGCTGAAAGTGACAGCTGATCAGGTTGCCGCAATCAGCACCGAAGCTTATCCAGTACCTGCACCACGTCCGCGCAACTCGCGCCTGGCACTGGGCAAACTGGAAAACACGTTCAATTTCAAAATGCCGCTTTGGGAGCAAGGCGTGCAACGTATGCTGGACGAAATCCAGTAATAGGGACTCTCATGGCTCGTAAAGGAATTATTCTGGCCGGCGGTTCGGGTACACGCCTGCATCCGGCCACACTTTCGGTTTCGAAGCAGCTGCTGCCGGTGTATGACAAACCGATGATCTACTACCCGCTGAGCACCCTGCTGCTCGCTGGTATCCGGGACATCCTGATCATTTCCACCCCGCAGGACACCCCGCGCTTCGAACAGCTGCTGGGCGATGGCAGCCAGTGGGGCCTTAACCTGTCATACGCAATACAACCAAGCCCGGATGGCTTGGCGCAAGCGTTCACCATCGGCGCTGACTTCATCGGTAACGACCCTTCTGCGTTGGTTCTCGGTGACAATATTTTCTACGGCCATGACTTCCAGGCACTGCTATTGAACGCAGATAAACGTGAATCCGGTGCTTCAGTATTCGCTTATCATGTTCATGACCCAGAACGCTATGGCGTAGCGGAGTTTGACGATAGCGGTCGCGTATTGTCGCTGGAAGAAAAACCGGCAGTTCCAAAGTCTAGCTATGCGGTCACCGGCCTGTATTTCTATGACAATCAGGTAGTCAATCTGGCTCGCGAGCTGAAGCCTTCCCCACGTGGCGAGCTGGAAATCACCGACCTCAACAATCTTTACTTGCAGCAGCAGCAGTTGCAGGTAGAAATCATGGGCCGTGGCTATGCGTGGCTCGACACCGGTACGCACGACAGCTTGCTCGAAGCTAGTCAGTACATCGCCACGATGGAGCGCCGTCAGGGCTTGAAGGTGGCCTGCCCTGAAGAAATTTGCTACCGCGCAGGCTGGATCAACGCTGAGCAAGTAGAGCGCCTGGCTAAGCCCATGTTGAAAAACGGCTATGGCAAGTATCTGCAAAACTTGTTGAATGAGAAGGTATTCTGATGCACGCCATTCCGATGGACATACCTGAAGTTGTCCTGTTTACCCCCAAGGTTTTCGGCGACGAACGTGGCTTCTTTTACGAAAGCTTCAACGGCCGTGTCTTCAGCGAAGTGACCGGTCTGCAGCCCGACTTTGTACAAGACAACCACTCGCGCTCGGTAAAAGGCGTGTTGCGTGGTCTGCACTACCAGCTGGCACCTCACGCCCAGGGCAAGCTAGTACGCGTGGTGCAGGGCGAGGTCTTTGATGTTGCGGTGGATATCCGTCGCTCCTCCCCTACCTTTGGTAAGTGGGTGGGGGCGGTGCTGTCGGCCGAGAACAAGAACCAGCTGTGGATCCCACCAGGCTTCGCGCACGGCTTCGTCACGTTGAGTGAAACCGCAGAGTTCCTCTACAAGACCACCGACTTCTACTCGCCGCAGTGCGAGCGCTGCATTGCCTGGGATGACCCGGCAGTCGGCATCGAATGGCCTATCGACTTTACACCGAGCTTGTCTGGTAAGGATCAGCTCGGGGTGGCACTGGCTGACGCTGAGCTGTTCGACTAACGCTTTTCGCGGAGAAGGGCTGCGGTAGCGCAGCCTTGTCTCTGGACACATGCCGTAACCGGGTCTTGCCGATAGTGGCGCTTTTCACACGTCACTAAGAAGCAACCGCTGCATGGCCTGGCAAATAATCAGAATTTGCCCCTTCCTTGTAGGCCACTTCCCAAAGATACTCCCTGCGCCTGTTTTCCGTTGCGCACGTTAATCGTGAGACTTAGTCTCGACCCGTCGCTACCAAATCAGTGACCGGTTTTGGCAGGCCGTAGATTGTTGTCCGTGTGCTTACGCTTATGGCGGCTGTACGTGCGGGCACCCTCATGTGCGCCGAGTGCCAACAATCTCGGTCTGACAACCAACGTACAGCTGCCACCCTCCCGTTTGACAGCGAGGTGGATAGTAGTTCAACCATTGTTGGAGTGTAACCATGCTGAAAATAGCTCCTGATCCCCCCCTCAGCACCCTTTGTCTTGAAGATATTGGTCCAGCCACGGTTTACGCGCTATGCGCCGATACCGCCGTGCATCAAGCGATGTTGCTGCAGCCCAAGGCCCCCGCGTCGATTGTGATGATGACGTCCATGTATGAACAGGAGACGCTGCGGCCCTTGCTTTGGGCCGCACCTGCTGCAGTTACATATGCCCACTTAGCCAAAAACGTCTCATTGAGGCTTAACTGATTGTGTCGCCCGGGTGGGGTCTATCGCAGGCAAACCAGCCTCGCCTTTCAGGCTGCGATCCTTGCACGTTGGCGCTTGTGCAACTGATGTGGGGATGGCCGGGGTGCCCCGTACCCAGACTGCAGCGATTTCGGGAAATTGAACAATGCCTGCAGTAGAAACCAAACTCACCGTCGGCAAAACCACCTTCTACCAAGGTCAAAACCAGTCGCCCCCCTCTTCCGCATCGAAGCCGGCATCCCATGCCAGAGCTCACGGGAACAGGTCTCAGAGCTGATGGGCTACACACGGGACATGACCCTGGACGGATTGATGGAAAACAAACCGCAACTGATCTGGGCTTCACACTGTGTATGCGCGTTGGCTCAAGCGCTGATGGATGAGGCCGAGCTAGGCATGATGTGCTGAGCGACCTGCTACAGGGATGGCTCCGGTGCCATGCAGGCCGACGGATATGGCATGGCCGCCATCTGCTTTTCCTGAAGAGGGATTCTGGCTACAATGCCGCCCCTTTCAGCGGAGCAAGAGGGTGCCAGCGTAAAAAGGCCAAGTAAGTGAACAGGGCGCTCAACAGCCTGTTATCGGCGCTTCAAGCACACCACGGGCTTGAAGGCCCAGCGACTCAGGTAATCAGCATCCCATGCCCCCATCTACCAGCAACAGGCTTTACACCCTCGATGTCCTGCGCGGTTTTGCCGCCTTGTGCGTCGTGTTCTGGCACTGGCAGCACTTTTTCTATGTGGGCAGTACACCCGCACAATTTGACCCGACCCTGCAGCCGTTGTTCAGCCAGTTCAAGATGTTGTATCAGCATGGCGGCATGGCGGTGCAACTGTTCTTTACCTTGTCCGGCTTTGTGTTCTACTGGCTGTTCGCCGCCGAGGTGGCCGACCGCTCGCTACCTGCCGCGCGCTTCGCATGGGACCGCTTCAGCCGTTTATACCCCCTACACATCGTTACCTTTATGGCCGTTGCCGGGCTGCAATGGGCGTATTCGGGTGGCCGCGACGGCTACTTCGTCTACCCATTCAACGACGCGTATCACGCACTCCTGAACCTGTTGATGGTACCTGCCTGGGGGCTGGAAAAAGGCTGGTCGTTCAATGCCCCGTTCTGGTCTGTGTCGGTGGAAGTATTGCTGTATGCGGCATTTTTCCTGATCTGTCTTTGCCGCCGCTGGAAATGGCCCTTGACCGTTGTAGCCCTGGCGCTGGGCAGCTACCTGTACCCTGAGGTGTACAAGCTGGGCAGTGGCGTGCTGTGCTTCTTCATTGGCGGCGTCACCTATAGCGTGCTCGATCAGCTAAGGCGGTGGGCAGGTGATACCGGCACTGTCGTGGCCACTGTGCCCCTGTGTATTGCAAGCTGGGTTTGGTTGGTTCACAGGGCTGACGCGCTGAACGGTACCGTGCTGCTGTACGTGTGCTACCCGCTACTAGTGGCGGCGCTGGCTGCCCTGGGCTTCCGCTGGCATGGGCTGGCACGGCACTGGGGTTGGCTGGGGGACATCAGCTACGCATCCTACCTCACCCACTTCCCGCTGCAGATCCTCTTCGCCATAGGCTTCGACGCGCTGGCCTTGCCACGTACGGTGTTCTACCAGGGATGGGTCATGCTGCTGTTCTTTTCCATCCTTATCCCGCTAAGCCTGTTGACCCACCGCTGGCTGGAGCGCCCGGCTCAACGCTATCTGCGCCAGCGTCGCCAGGCTGTACCCGTAGCCGGATAAAGGCGCGTTTACTGCGTGCCTCATACAAAGCCATATGGCAAAAACCCTGCAGTGCGGCCGCGCCGCACTGCAGGGTTCATGGATGGCCAAGCGTACGCAATCAGTGCAGTTGAGCAGGCGCCTTATGCTTTAGCTGAGTATTTTCCGTCACACCCAACACCAGGCGTTTTAATTCAGCTGCACTTTCACTCCAATGTAGCCAAGGCATCTCATCCGAAAGCGGCTGGGCACCTTGCTGGAACAGCTCCAGCCATTGCTTCATGGCGTGAGCCAGCTCATCCGCGGACACGCCCTGGAAGTAATAGGCAAACTCCCCCGCCACTTCGCGGAACACAGGTATATCGCGCGCAATGATGGGCAGTTTGTGCTGTGCAGCTTCAATCAACGGCAAGCCAAAGCCTTCGGCCTCCGAGGCGGCGATCAACGCACAGCTGGCGCTATAGAGTTCGGTCAGGTCGGCATCGCTCAACCCTTGCAGCCAGAACAAGCGCTTGCCCAATTGTGGGTGCGCACGCAGGTGCTGGACCAACTGCTCGACGGCCCAGCCTTCCTTGCCAACCAGCACCAGGTTCACCTCTACACCCTGGGCCCACAGCACATCAAACGCAGCCAAAGTCTGTGCATGGCCTTTGCGTGGCTCAAGCGTACCCACCATAAGGAATGTGGGCACCGCTTTCAATTGGTCAATGAACGTATCTTCCAGCGTAGAGCTGCCTTGGCCTTGAACCTCTTCGATATCAGCCCCCAGGTGGAAATGACTGATGGACGGCATCACACGCCCGCCACCGTGCTGCTGCAACCAGACTTTAACGTCAGCAGCCACCGCAGCCGAGATCGCCACAACCCCATCGGCATATTGGCTGATAGAACGCATCCAGTTGTTGAAGGCGCCATCAATACCGGGGTAGGCAAACCTTGAGTGCAACAACGGGATCAGGTCATAAACCACAAAGTGGATACCCACGCCTGCACGGCGCATGCGCTCGAGCTCGCCATCAAACTCGGGGAACAAATGCGCGCTCAGGTCCAACCCCAGGAACACATCCCCCGCCGAGTACTCAATCGGGCATTCGCTCAAGCTGGCCACATAGGCACTGGAGCCTGGATATCCACTTGCAACCCTATACCCTTTGCCGGTAACGCCAAATACCGGGATTACCTGGTAATCAACACCCTCACCGCGCTGAAATTCATTGATTACCCGCTTCACGACGCGCTGAATACCAGTCTTAGCATCGCGGAAGTACAGCTCGGACACATCCACCAGCAACTTCTTCGGTGCTGCCGGGCTGATTCCCGGGCTGAGTCGGCGGTGCTTTTCCACAATCGGGGCGAGGTGGTTGTTTTCGAACAACAGTGCCTGCACGGTAGCGCTCAGGCGGGCAGAAACCCGCTCCCAACTGCGGTCGTCAATCCATCGCTCCTGTCGCGCCACCAACGCCTGAGCCTTGTCCGGGTTGCGTTCAAGCTCTGCGATCGACGCCACGATGTCCGCAGCGTGGCTACCGGTCATCCGCAAGGTGGCTTCAGCCATGTCCGAGAAGATATGGATCGGGCTCACCAGCACCGGCTTGAGGGTGGTAATGCCGATCGTTACCGCACCGCTGGCGCTTTCTTGTGTTTCCTTGTAGGGGAAGATCACGTAATCCGCTGCGCTCATCAGGCGCAGGCACTCCTTGATGGGGCGGAAATCGGTAACCCAGGTGATCTTGTCATCCACACCAAGCTCAACCGCCCTGGCCCGGTAAGCATCCAGTGTCTGTTCGCTGCGCGCATCGAGGATGGAGTGCAAACCGAGCATGTGAACATTGCGGCCTGTTTCTTGCGCCAACGGCAGAATGGTCTCGATCAGCGTGTCGATACCCTTGTGGGCAAGAATGAAGCCGAAACACGAAATGACCAGGTCATCCTGAGCGATACCCAACTCATCGCGGACATCCGCCGGCTGCACGTCAGTGAGCGGAGAGATAACACCGTGCGCCATCATCATGACGTTGGCGGCCAGGCCCAGCACCAATAGGTTATTCAGGTCTTCAGGCTTGTGGACGATGATGCGGTCAAGCTTGTGCAGCGAACGTACGGCCCTCTCGGAAAGGCGGTGGTCGGTAATCAACGGCTGCGTAGAGTGCAGTTCAAGCACCACAACCTTGCCCTGATCGTGCAACTGCGCCAGACGCTCGCAAACTTCATCATTGAGGGCGAAAAGGCTCGGCTGATGCTGCACCAAAACAACATCAGCATCGGCACAGCCCTCGTTGGCCAACACCTTGCACATCGATTTGGCGTCGGAAAGCCTCCAGGCAGGCTGATAGACATCGGAGGTTGTGTCTGTGGTGCGCTCATCGCAGTAAATGCGAACGTCGTAATCGTCCTGCTTGAACTCACTGAGCAATGCCTGAGTGTATTCAGCAATGCCGCATTTGGTTGCCCAAGGAGAAACCACCACCAGTTTGGTCTTGCTGGCGGCGGCCGCCGGCATTTCGTGTTTGAGCCAGTTGGCACTGGCTAAAACCGCCTGCGCACTCTGCTCCCAAGTGTAGATGCTGCGAACAAGTTCAATGCCCTGGCGCCGGCGCTGCTCGAGTGCATCGTCGCCTTCGACGATTTTGCCGCGCAGTTCGCCCATCTTGAGGGCCAAGGTATGCTTGTCCGGTTCGACCCAGCATGAATTAGCCGCACCCAAGTGGCTGCCCGACTTGGCAAACAAGAACGGCAGCAGCTCGGCAGTGCCAAGCGTGCAGAAATCAACATGCGCACCAAAGCCGGTGACGATTACCGGCAACCCCATTGCCAGCGCTTCAGCCGCTGGTAAGTTGAAGCCTTCACCACGCGTTGGCAGCACCAGCGTGTGCGCGGAACGATACAACGCGATAATGCCTTGGTCGTCCATAGGGCTTTCGTCAACCACGATCGATGGCATGTCTTGCCGATCAGCCGAGAGGTTGGCGATCAATTCATGTACGCGGTTATGCGGGTTGGGGAACGTCTTGATGTACAGCTCGACGTTATCGGCGCTGGAGAAAGCCTCGGCAAAGGCCTCAAGCAGCACGTCAGGGCCTTTGCGCTCAAACATCGACGATACATGCAAAAATCGGAACCGTTGCCCGGCAGCGGGACGAATATCGGTAATCGGTGCCACTTCATTGGTAATGATGTGATCTACCCCGACAGGGCAGATGACCACCGGTACTTCACAGCCAGAATCGTGCAGCACTTTCTTTACGAAAGAAGCGGCCACGATAACAGCATCGAAGTTTTCGTTAATGAAGCTGATGGTCTCGTACGGGATTGCGGTTTCTTCCCAGAAGAAGATGACCAGCCGCATGCCAGCGCCTTTCAGGTCCTTGATCATGGGGTAGTGATGAACAATCGACAGCACTTCCCCTTCCAACGCTTCATCCAACGGTTGGCCTATTGCATTTGTCAGCCGCTGCTGGAAGGCTGGTATCTCGATGACATTGTCGTACGCCTTACCATGGTAGGGCTGGAACGCGAGCTTGCCCTCCAGCATGTCGAACAACGCCACACCCAGGCCGCGGTTGACGATGGCGAGGCTGTAATGGCCTTCGATATGCCCCGTGATCCGCACGGCATTAAACGCCGGTGCGACAGCCTCGTCCTTCAGGTAATAGCCTTCAGGCAGCAGCGGCGCTTTGGGATATACGGCAAAACTTACCCTCGAGTAATCTACTGCCTGGAACCCGACGTGGCCCATGGCCGCCGATGCGAATGCACCGCCACCAATAAGCCCGCGGTTCTGAGCGAACAGTTTCAACTGATGGTGCAGCTTGGGGAATTTGCGCAGCAACTGGTTGGCATTGTGTCGCAGCACCTGGTTGCCGAGTACCGACCGAATCATCCTGATGGCAAGCGGCCTGGCTGTGCGTTTGACGATAGCTACCAGCGATTTGGCCTGTTGCTTATCGATCCAGGCTTGCGTCGCCGCCATACGCTCATCAGCAAGAGCCAGCCGTTGCTGGGTATCGGCCAGATGGTGGTTCAGGCCGTTCACCACTTGCTTGAGGCTCTCCAGTTCGGCGCGATGACGCTCGACTTCCTGGCTCAAATCCACAAGGGCTGCCTGGTGCTGACCCAGCTCCAGGTTAACTTGCGACAATGCCGAATGGCAGCTTTCGACGCTTTCGCCCACTTGCTGGAAGTTGCTAGCCAGCCTTTCTTCATAGCGCTCAGCCAGGTCCTCAAGGGTCACCCCATACTCAGCATCGAAGGCGCTGGCGAAGGCCGAAAGTGTCGGCTCCGGGGCATCTTTCTGAGCAATTACCGCGTAGTCTGGGCTTACACCGCTGAGCACATTCAGCAGGCGCATGTCCTCGTGTGCGGGTAGTGGTGAGAGCTCTTGCAACCGCACGAGTTTGCTACGACCAAAGCCTTCGTATTCCGCCAAAAAGCTCAGTAGCAGGTTGGGGATAGGCTTTTCATGGCTGGGGTCGAGGTAAAAGCTGTTGGTCCCCACCATGAGGTTTTCGGCGTTGGGGGTTTCCAGTATCAGCAGCCCACCGGGCTTGAGTACTCTAAGCGCCTGCCCTACCAGCTCTTGCAAAACCGGGAACGGGACATGTTCGGCAATGTGGAACCCGGACACCAGCACCTGGCTGGCGTCGGCCAACGATTTAAGCTTGGCAACGGCGTCGGCATTTTCAACGGCATAACCCTCGATCCGGCATTGCTCCAGCATGCCGTCATCCAGGTCTACGCCAACTGCATTGAAGCCCTCCCCGGCCAGTACACCCAACCACTCGCCACGGCCACAGCCCAAGTCAATCGCACGATGCTCGTCATCCAGTGCCAACAGCGGATGAAGGAACGGCATATACACCTGCAGCCGCTCGGTGATCAGTTTCGTGGAGCCACGGTAGCGATCCTCGAAAGCGCGATAGAAAGGTTTTTTCACCGGATGCACTCCACAGCTGTTGGAACCCAAGCCATGCCGACAAATTGGGGCTTTGAGGTATTGACCACGTTGAACACCAACGCCAGGTCTCGCCATTCGTAATTGCTGCCGATGTGCACCTCATTGGCATGCAAGGCAACCGCTACAGAATAGGAACCAGGCCCCAGATTCATCTCGAAGTCGAAGCGGTACTCCAGTTTTTCACCGGTTTCAAGCGCCTTCTGGGCTTTGCCCAAGTGGTGGGTATTGGTACCGAAAACATGTTGGCCTAAACGGTCCTTGATCACGTAGCCGACTACAAGCTCAGGGATCGGCGCGTGCACCTCTACTTGCACGCTCAGGGTCACTTTGTCACCCACAGCCACGAACTCGACAGGCGTGCCTTGCATGTCGTACAAAGCAACGGTACCGATAGTTGCCTCGCCGCTGCCCGACTGCGTCTGCACGGTGCCATCAGCCAGTTGCTTGACTTGCACGGTGCTGTTTTCTTTCTCGGCAATCAGGGCATTGTAATAATCCATGACCTGCTCTGGTGGCCCATCCTTGATGATGGAGCCGTTTTCCAGAAGCAAGGCCCGGCTGCACAGCGATTGGATGGCGCCACGATCATGTGACACGATCAAAAGCGATGTTCCCAGCCGCTGGAACTCACGGATGCGCTCAAAACTCTTGTGCTGGAAATAGCTGTCCCCTACTGACAGCGCCTCATCGACGATAAGGATTTCTGGACGGAACGCAGTCGCCACGGCAAATGCGACGCGCATTTGCATACCGCTGGAATAGGTACGCACTGCCTCATCAAAGTACTCGCCAATCTCGGCAAAGGCTTCAATGTCATCAATGACATCATTGATCTGCTGTACATCGAAACCCATCAGACCCGCAGCGTGGTACACGTTCTGGCGGCCACTGAGCTCTGGATTGAAACCCATGCCCAGCTCCAGAATGGCTGCGATTCGGCCATTGACCTGTACTCGACCCTGGGTCGGCTGCAACGTCCCGGTGATCATCTTCAGCAAGGTGGACTTGCCGGCGCCATTTTGCCCGATAATGCCGATGGCTTCGCCGGGTTCAATTGCAAAGTTGATGTGTTTCAACACCCAGTGTTCACTGCTTGCCTTAGTGGGCAAAAAGAACCAGTGGGCGATTCGTTGCAGTTCCGAACGGTACGTTTTGTAGGCTTTGCCCACATCACTGACACTCAAAAGGCTCATAGTACATCCACCATTTCAGGCACAGACCGACGAAACAGGAACAGGCCAAGCAACAACAGACCAAAGGAAATCCCGATCATGACAACCGCCTGACTCAAATCAGGCGCTTTAGCGTACAGGAGTACGTCGTGATAGGCAGTAACAATGGGATACATGGGGTTAAAACTAAGGGTGGCCCGAAGGTGTTCAGGTATCACATTGACCATGTAAACGATTGGGGTAAACCAGAACAACACCTGCAGCACGATGGGCACTACCTGACCGACATCCCGCAGAAAAACATTGAGAATACCCAACACTAGGCCAATGCCAACGCTTAATGCAACGACGATCATCACCAACGGGATTAGCCAAAGTATCTGCAGCGTCGGATAGTGGCCAAGCAATGAGAAAACCAGCATCACTGCTGCGAACAACAAGACATTGTTCAGCAAACACGAGCCCACCACGATAACCGGTAGCGTAATACGCGGAAAGCGCATCTTTTTCATAATATTGCCCTGCTCGATAAATAGCGTCAGGCACCGACTGACGATCTCGGCAAACAGGTTCCAGGCCAGAATGCCGGCCATCAGGTACAAGGCATAAGCGTATTTATTGTCAATGCCTGGCAGCTTCGCGGCCAGTACGTTGGACAGGATCAGCGCATAGATGGCGACCTGGGCCAGGGGATGAATAATCATCCACAGCCCGCCCAGTTTGCTTCGCGCAAAGCGTGAAATGAATTCGTTCTTGATTGAAGAGATAATGAAGCCTCGATAGCTCCATATACCTTTGATCATGCCAAACATAATTAACCTCTGATTAAGCCGGCGATTTGTGCAACCTGGCGCTCAACCAAAGCCTGATCGCCTCGGCTCTCGACATTGAGGCGCAGCAATGGCTCGGTGTTGGACCCACGCAGGCTGAAACGCCAGTCAGCGAACTCTACGCTGATACCGTCGGTGCGGTCGACGCTGGGGTTTTGCGGCAAGTAGTGAGCAAGAATCTTCTCGATAGTGTCTTTAACATCCTCCACTTCGTAGTTGATTTCGCCACTGCACGGGAACGCTGCAATACGTTCGTCCACCAGTTGCCCCAGGCTTTTGCCCGTTACGCTCATCAACTGAGCGACCAGGAGCCAAGGGATGTTACCGCTGTCGCAGTAGGCAAAGTCACGGAAGTAATGGTGGGCGCTCATTTCGCCGCCATATACCGCATCTTCGGCGCGCATACGCTCTTTTATGAAGGCATGGCCGGTCTTGCTCTGGATTGCCATTCCCCCTGCTTCTTCGACCTGTTTGATGGTGTTCCAGGTCAGGCGCGGGTCGTGAATGATTTTGCTGCCTGGGTGCTTGGCCAGCAGCATTTCAGCCAACAGGCCAACTACATAGTAGCCCTCGATGAAACGCCCCTGATTGTCGAAGAAGAAGCAGCGATCGAAATCACCATCGAAGGCAATGCCCATGTCTGCACCGGTATCCAGGACAGCTTGGCGTGTAAGGTCACGGTTTTCCGGTAGCAGCGGGTTGGGGATGCCATTAGGGAAGTTGCCATCTGGTTCCCCATTGATAACAGTGAGCTTCAGTGGCAGGCGCGCCTTCAACAGCTCCAGCACCGGGCCGACAGCACCATTACCCGGATCCGCCAGCACTTTCAATGGTTTGAGGGTAGCCAGGTCCACATAGGTCAGCAGGTGGTCGATGTAAGCGCTTTTGTCGGACGCCAGGCGAACACTGCCTGCGGCCGGGGCTGCGGTCCCCAAATCACCGGATTCCACCCGCTGGCGAATATCCTTGAGGCCCGTGTCACCACTGATAGGTCGCGAATGCTCGCGCACCAGTTTCATGCCGTTATAGCCTTTGGGATTATGGCTGGCGGTTACCATGATGCCACCGCCGGCCTGGTAGTGGCTGGTAGCGAAGTACACTTCCTCGGTGCCACAAAGGCCAATATCTATAACGTCGGCGCCGCCTTCAGTAAGGCCCCTCATCAATGCTTGGGAAAGAGTCGGGCTTTCCAAGCGCATGTCACGACCTACCACGTAGCTGCGCCCACCCAGCTCAGCCACCAAGGCACGACCAATACGATAGGCAACATCCTCATTGAGATCAGCCGGCACTTGGCCGCGAATGTCATAGGCTTTGAAGCAGCGGGTCTGAATGGGTGGGTACATACATCTCACTTGTATACGGCGGCGCTTGAGCGAACACCATTCGAAAAAGGGGAAAGTCGGCGACAGGCTTGCCGAGCGAAATCGACCCCGCGCTTGGATCAGGCCCACGGGGTCGACTGGAGAGGCTGGATCAGGCGTCGCAACGACCGTAGTTATCCTCGAAGCGAACGATATCGTCTTCGCCCAGGTAGTCGCCGCTTTGAACTTCGATCAGCACCAGGTCGATTACACCCGGGTTCTGCAAACGGTGCTTGTGACCCGCCCGAATGAACGTGGATTCGTTCGTGTTGAGCATCAGTTCCTGATCATCATTGACCACCACTGCCATACCGCTCACCACAATCCAGTGCTCACTGCGGTGGTGATGCATCTGCAGGGACAGCGACGCCTTGGGCTTGACCACAATGCGTTTGATCTTGAAGCGCTCACCATCTTCCAAGGTGGTGTAAGTACCCCAGGGGCGGTGCACTGTTTGATGCAGTAAATGGGCGGTGTGACCATCGTTCTTCAAGCGCTTGACGATATGTTTCACGTCCTGAGCGTGGTCTTTATGAGCAATCAGCAGTGCATCAGGCGTGTCTACCACCAGCAAGTCCTGAACACCTACCAGCGCAGCCAGGCGGTCTTCGGTGCTGACATAGTTGTTGCTCGCCCCGTAAGCCATCACTTCGCCGTCGAAGCGGTTGCCATGCTCATCCGGCAGGGTCAGTTCGCTGACAGCATTCCACGAGCCAATATCGCTCCACCCGATATCGCACGGAATGGTCGCCACTTTACTCGAGCGTTCCATCAAGGCGTAATCGATGGAGATGTCCGGCACGCTGGCGAAGCACTCTGCATCCAGAGCCAGGCAGCTATAGCCTTTGGAGGTAGAGCGGCGCGAGGCTTCAAGGGTACGCTCGACAGCTTCAAGCACATCAGGAGCGTAAGCCCTGAACTGCTCGATCACAGTGCCAACCTGGAAGCAGAACATGCCGGCGTTCCAGAAATAGTTGCCAGCAGCGACATAGGCCTCAGCGGTTTTGGCGTCGGGTTTTTCGACGAAACGCTCGACTCTTAGCCCACCTTCGAGCACACCGCCATCCGCAGCCTCGATGTAGCCAAAGCCGGTTTCAGGGTATTGGGGTTTAATGCCGAATGTGACCAGCCAACCCTCGCCTGCCAGCTGAACGGCCTTGCTGACTGCTTCGGAAAAAGCCGCTTCGTTCTGGATCAGATGATCGGCCGCCAGCACGAGCATGTGCACTTGAGGGCCGTGGGACTGCAGAAGCTGCAATGCCGCAGCGGCCACGGCTGCGGCGGTATTGCGACCGAAGGGTTCGAGAATGTAACCCTGGCTGAGGTTCTGCTTGTTGATGGTGCGATATTCGTCCTCGGTCTTGAACAGCAATTCGCGGTTGGTGACCGTAAGGATTTCAACCACACCGTTCAGGTCGGCGGCTCGCAGGAAAGTCTTCTGGATGAGGTTCTGACCGTCTGGCAGGGTCATGAACGGCTTGGGATGAGCCTCACGTGATACTGGCCACAGACGGCTACCAACGCCACCGGATAAAATTACCGGGATCAATTCCATATTTGAGTCCTTAACGGCCACTTGAAGTTTCAAACCTCAGGAAACCTACATGTATCTTAATATCTGACAGCCGCTGCGGTCGGGTGCAGCAGCAATAAATATACGCGCCCAGCGAGGCAATTCCTGGCCATCCAGGCTCCAGACCCGAGCTGAGGCTCGTAGAATACCAGAGTTTTTTTCATGTAGCTTGTCCCCCGAGGAGCGCCAGAGAGCGCATCTTCAGTCGGCTGTTCAACCGCCGTTTTAGCAACTGCATCGTCGGGCGGCGAAACTCAAATGGCAGGTTTGAGACAACTGCGCGCGTGAACGTTCAATGGCCAACCCGCTTTATTCAGGAATAATTACCTCAAAGCATGGGTTATGCGTTTCTCGGCTAGCCCTGAGAACTTGCTGCAAAATCAGCTTCGCACGCTGCTCCCCGTGCACCAACACAACCCGCCCCGGCACGCGCGACATTGCGTTGACAAAACCGACCAACCCCGCCTGATCAGCATGCCCCGAAAACCCACCCACCGTGACCACCTTCGCCCGGATTTCGTACATCTGCCCATCCAGATCAATCTGCACAAACCCTTCTGCCCCTTCACTCGCCTGGATTACCGCCCCCGGCGTCCCCTTAGCCTGGTACCCCACAAACATCACCTCATGCCGCGAATCCCCCAGCATGGCCTTGAGGTAATTGACGATACGCCCACCCGAACACATGCCATTGCCGGCAATCACGATCGCCGGTCGCCCAGTGCTCTTGAGGTAGTTCACCACCTGCTGGTGGCGGGCATGGGTGTCCACACTGATCAGTTGGCTGAAGCCGAGTGGATCACGCCCTGCTGCAACACGCGCCCTGGCTTCTGCATTCCAGTATTCGTGCAGCTCCCGGTACACGCGGGTGATGCGCTGAGCCAAGGGCGAATCGAGGATGATGGGCAACTGTGACCAGTCGATTGGCTCACCGTCCGGAGCCGGACCGGTAGTGTTCAGCAAGGCTTTGCGGTGCAGAATGTCTTCCAACTCGTACAGCAGCTCCTGGGTACGACCAAGACTGAATGCGGGAATCAGGAGGGTGCCCTTGTCGGCGAGGGCTCGGTCGATGGCGTCTTCCAGCCGCTGACGGCGGTCGCCTGCCTGTGGGTGCAGGCGGTCGCCGTAGGTGCTTTCCAGCACCAGCACATCGGCACGCTCCGGAGGCTGCACCGGGCGCAGCAGCGGGTTGCCACAAGCGCCCAGGTCACCAGAAAACACATACCGGGTGTTGGTGTGCTCATGCTGCATATCACACTCGACATAAGCGGAACCCAGCAAATGCCCTGCACGCTGCAGGCGAATACGGCAGGCAAGACCAGGGTACTCAACCACCGTGTGCCACTGCTCAAAGGGCAGCGGCACGATAAGGTCACGGATGAAGTCGAGATAGCGCGCCACCTGCGCAGGCTCGCTGCTGATGCTCAGCTTGTAGGCGTCTTCCAGTACCAGCGGCAGCAGCCGGGCCGAGGGCTCGCTGCACAGGATAGGGCCACGGTAACCCGCTGCCAGCAGCGCAGGGATGCGCCCAACATGGTCGAGGTGGACATGGGTGATGACCAGGGCCTGAATACCCTGGATATCAAAACCGAGGGGGGCGGATGCTGCACCGGGCGGCGCATCACTTCCCTGTTCCAGCCCGCAGTCGACCAGCAAACTGGTGGATGGGCCGAGGTGCAGCTGGTGACAGGACCCGGTGACACCCCGGGTACCACCGTGATGGGAAAGGCTGGGATATTCCATGCTGCGCACACTCGCCTGGACCGAAAATGAAGTGGACTATTACTCCATGACGGCCGACGCATGCATAGGTGAACCTTTCTTTAGTAGGTGTAGGAAACTTCCTTAGTTGCCGTTCAGTGCCGCCTGACGGGCAGAAGCCCTGATCTTGCGCTTGCTGCGCTGCACGCCGTAAGCCCCCAGCAACGGCCCGACCGCCAGGCCAATGACCAAGGCAGCCAATACCAGAACAGCAACCGGCATGGCTGGCGTAGCCCAACCGAACAGGACCAATGACACGGCTTGCTGGTTCTCCAGCACGAAGAACAGCACCACAGCCGCCAACAGCAGCACGAACACTGCCGCCAGGGCGCGCTTGAGGTTACGCATCAGAATTCTCTCCTTGGTAGATCAGGCTTCAGCCTCGTCTTCTTCATTGACCCGATCACGCAGCTCTTTGCCGGGTTTGAAGTGCGGCACGAACTTGCCTTCGAGGCTGACCGACTGGCCGGTCTTCGGGTTACGGCCCACGCGGGGGGCGCGATAGTGCAGCGAGAAGCTGCCAAAACCGCGGATCTCGATGCGATCGCCGGTAGCCAGGCATTGCGACATCTGCTCAAGCATGGTCTTGATGGCCAGCTCCACATCCTTGGACGAGAGCAGCCCCTGATGGGTGACAATACGTTCGATCAGCTCCGACTTCGTCATATTTTTCCCTTCGTTATCAAGCAGCTAGATCATTGCTTATCCAGTTTGTAGCACGCTGGGAAGGATTTGAACAGGGTGGATCTTGACTTAATAAAAAAATTCAAGATTGAAGTAATTCAAGAATGGTCTACCACTCAGGCAGGCCAGCGCTGCCTGATTCGCGGGCAAGCCCGCTCCTGCAACGGGGCGTGTCAGCCTGAGGCGAGTGTGATCCAGCGCCGTCGTTGTAGGAGCGGGTTTACCCGCGAACACCGGCGAAGCCGGTGCCATCCACCGCGCCGCCTGATTCGCGGGCAAGCCCGCTCCGACAATGGGGGGGGGGGCGTCGGCCTGAGGCGAGTGTGATCCAGCGCCATCGGCGTAGGAGCGGGTTTACCCGCGAACACCGGCGAAGCCGGTGCCATCCACCGCGCCGCCTGATTCGCGGGCAAGCCCGCTCCTACAATGGGGGGGGGCGTCGGCCTGAGGCGAGTGTGATCCAGCGCCATCGGTGTAGGAGCGGGTTTACCCGCGAACACCGGCGAAGCCGGTGCCATCCGCCGCGCCGCCTGATTGCCGAGCATAAAAAAAGGGCGACCCGAGGGTCGCCCTTTTTACCGATCAAACAGAACTCAGTTCTGCTTGGCCATTGCTTCGCGCAGCAGCGCAGCCATGGTGGTGTCGGCAGCAGCTTCCGGAGCGTTTTTCAGGCTCTGGATAGCTTCGCGCTCTTCAGCGTCGTCTTTCGATTTGATCGACAGGCTGATAACGCGGGACTTGCGGTCAACGCTGATGATCTTGGCTTCGATCTCTTCGCCTTCCTTCAGAACGTTACGCGCGTCTTCAACGCGGTCACGGCTGATTTCGGAAGCTTTCAGAGTGGCTTCGATGTCGTCGGCCAGGGTGACGATGGCGCCTTTGGCGTCAACTTCTTTCACGATGCCCTTGACGATAGCGCCCTTGTCATTGACAGCAACGAAGTTGGAGAACGGATCGTCTTCCAGCTGCTTGATGCCCAGGGAGATGCGCTCGCGCTCTGGGTCAACCGACAGGATGACAGTTTCCAGCTCGTCGCCCTTCTTGAAACGACGCACGGCTTCTTCGCCGGTTTCGTTCCAGGAGATGTCGGACAGGTGAACCAGGCCGTCGATGCCGCCGTCCAGACCAATGAAGATACCGAAGTCGGTGATCGACTTGATGGTACCGGTGATCTTGTCACCCTTGTTGAACTGGCCGGAGAAGTCTTCCCATGGGTTGGACTTGCACTGCTTGATGCCCAGGGAGATACGACGACGCTCTTCGTCGATGTCCAGAACCATGACTTCCACTTCGTCGCCAACCTGAACGACTTTCGACGGGTGGATGTTCTTGTTGGTCCAGTCCATTTCGGAAACGTGTACCAGACCTTCAACGCCTTCTTCCAGCTCAGCGAAGCAGCCGTAGTCGGTCAGGTTGGTAACGCGAGCCTGTACGCGAGTACCTTCTGGGTAACGGGCAGTGATAGCTACCCACGGATCTTCGCCCATCTGCTTCAGACCCAGCGAAACGCGGTTGCGCTCACGGTCGAACTTCAGAACGCGTACGTCGACTTCGTCGCCAACGTTAACGATTTCCGACGGGTGCTTGATGCGCTTCCAGGCCATGTCGGTGATGTGCAGCAGGCCGTCGATACCGCCCAGGTCCACGAATGCGCCGTAGTCGGTGAGGTTCTTGACGATACCTTTGACTTGCTGGCCTTCCTGCAGGGTTTCCAGCAGGGCTTCGCGCTCGGCGCTGTTCTCGGCTTCCAGCACGCTGCGACGGGAAACGACAACGTTGTTGCGCTTCTGGTCCAGCTTGATGACCTTGAATTCCAGCTCTTTGCCTTCCAGGTGGGTGGTGTCACGCACTGGGCGGACATCAACCAGGGAGCCCGGCAGGAACGCACGGATGCCGTTAACGTCGACAGTGAAGCCGCCCTTAACCTTACCGTTGATAACGCCCTTGACCACTTCTTCGGCGGCGAAAGCTGCTTCCAGAACAATCCAGCACTCGGCGCGCTTGGCTTTTTCACGGGACAGCTTGGTTTCGCCAAAGCCGTCTTCGACCGCGTCCAGCGCAACGTGAACTTCGTCACCGACCTTGATGGTCAGCTCGCCAGCTTCGTTGTAGAACTGCTCGAGCGGGATGACGCCCTCGGACTTCAGGCCAGCGTGTACGGTAACCCAGTCGCCGTCGATGTCGACAACGATACCGGTGATGATCGCACCCGGCTGAAGATTGAGGGTTTTCAGGCTTTCTTCAAAGAGTTCTGCAAAGCTTTCGCTCATTTTAATTCCTGTAGATTCGGGCGAAACAAACGCCCATAACCACATTCCAGACAATGTGGGTTCGTTTTAAGTAAAGGAAAGCCGGCAGGACGTTGACTGGTGCCCCTGCCTGCTTTCCTGGCTATCAGATAAGGTCGCGCTGGGCGATCTCGCTTCTGATACGTTGCAACACCTGCTCGATGGACAACTCGGTAGAGTCCAACTGAATGGCATCGGCCGCTGGCTTCAGCGGGGCCACTGCACGTTGGGTGTCGCGCTCATCACGCGCACGAATCTCATCCAGCAGACTTGACAGACTAACATCTTCACCCTTGCCCTTCAACTGCAGGTAGCGGCGACGTGCGCGCTCCTCCGCGCTGGCGGTGAGGAAGACCTTCAAGGGCGCATCCGGGAACACCACGGTACCCATGTCGCGACCGTCAGCAATCAACCCCGGCACTTCGCGGAACTCACGCTGACGCACCAGCAGCGCATCACGCACTGCCGGCAACGAGGCCACCATCGATGCACCAGCACCGACGGTTTCGGTACGGATGACGTTGCTGACGTCCTCACCCTCAAGGATGATCTGTTGCAGCTTACCGGGCTCGGCAGCAATGAACTGCACATCCAGATGGGCGGCAAGTTTGGTCAGCAGCTCTTCGTTGGTCAGGTCGACGCCGTGGTTGCTGGCATTGAATGCCAGCAAGCGATACAGCGCGCCGGAGTCCAGCAGCTTCCAGCCCAGCTCGCGGGCAATCAGCCCGGCGACTGTGCCCTTGCCCGAGCCGCTTGGCCCGTCGATGGTGATAACCGGTGCCATTGAATTCACGACTTGCCCTCTTCTGCCACGCGAATCCCCACTTCGGCGCACAGCGCCAGGAAGTTGGGGAACGAGGTGGCGACGTTGGCGCAGTCGTGAATGCGAATTGGCGCACTGGCGCGCAGCGAAGCCACGCTGAAGGCCATGGCGATGCGGTGGTCACCATGCCCATGCACTTCGCCGCCGCCCAACTGGCCGCCGTCGATGATGATGCCGTCCGGGGTCGGCTCGCACTTGATGCCCAAGGTGGTGAGGCCATCAGCCATCACCTGGATGCGATCGGACTCCTTCACCCGCAGCTCTTCGGCGCCACGCAGCACGGTACGCCCTTCAGCGCAGGCTGCAGCCACGAACAATACCGGGAATTCGTCGATGGCCAGCGGCACCAACGCTTCAGGAATGTCGATACCCTTCAACTTGGCACCGCGCACACGCAGGTCGGCCACGGGTTCGCCGCCCACTTCACGCTGGTTTTCCAGGGTGATGTCGCCGCCCATCAGGCGCAGGATGTCGATCACGCCGGTACGGGTCGGATTGATGCCGACATGCTCCAGCACCAGCTCGGAGCCTTCAGCGATAGAGGCTGCGACCAGGAAGAACGCGGCCGAGGAAATGTCAGCCGGCACTTCGATCCGGGTAGCGGTCAGCTTGCCACCGGACTGCAGCGAGGCCACCGGGCCATGGCTGTCGACCGAGTAGCCAAAACCGCGCAGCATGCGCTCGGTGTGGTCACGGGTAGGTGCAGGCTCGGTGACAGTGGTCTTGCCTTCGGCGTACAGGCCGGCCAGCAGCAGGCAGGATTTGACCTGGGCGCTAGCCATTGGCAGCGTGTAGGTCAGCCCTTTGAGCTTGTGGCCACCGCGGATGGTCAGCGGCGGGCGGCCGTCCGGGCCGGTCTCGACCACAGCACCCATTTCGCGCAGCGGGTTGGCCACACGGTTCATCGGGCGCTTGGATAGCGAGGCGTCGCCGGTCATGGTGACATCGAACGACTGACCGGCCAACAGGCCCGACAGCAGGCGCATCGAAGTACCGGAGTTACCTACGTACAGCGGCCCAGGTGGCGGCTTGAGGCCATGCAGGCCCACGCCGTGAATGGTCACACGACCGTGGTTGGGGCCTTCGATGACCACACCCATGTCACGGAATGCCTGCAGGGTCGCCAGCGCATCTTCGCCTTCGAGGAAGCCTTCGACCTCGGTAGTACCTTCGGCCAGCGAGCCGAGCATGATCGAGCGATGGGAAATCGACTTGTCGCCCGGTACACGGATCCGCCCGTTCAGGCGGCCACCCGGTTGGGCCTGGAAAATCAGATCGTTGGCGTTCATAGCGTCCACATAGGCCCGGCGGGCCAGGATTTTACTGAAATGCTCGCGGGCAACCCGTGCGCGGGTGAATACACCCAGCAGTTGGTGCCCATCCCCTTCAGCGATCGCGTCGCGCAGGGCGTCGAGATCGCTGCGATATGTATCAAGCGTGCGCAGGACAGCGTCGCGGTTGGCGAGGAAGATGTCATGCCACATGGTCGGATCGCTGCCGGCGATTCTTGTGAAATCGCGGAATCCACCCGCAGCGTACCGGAAGATCTCGAGGTTTTCATTGCGTTTGGCCAGTGAGTCGACCAGGCCAAAGGCCAGCAGGTGTGGCAGATGGCTGGTGGCGGCCAGTACTTCGTCATGGCGCTCGACCGACATGTGCTCCACATCGGCATCCAGCGCACGCCACAGGCGGTCAACCAGGGCCAGCGCGGCGGGGTCGGTTTCGGCCAGCGGCGTGAGGATGACCTTGTGCCGGCGGAACAAGGTGGCATTGGAGGCTTCTACCCCGCTCTGCTCGGAACCGGCAATGGGGTGGCCCGGGACGAAGCGCGGCAGGCGATCACCGAAGACGGCACGCGCTTCCCGCACGACGTTGCCCTTGGCGCTGCCGACGTCGGTGATGATTGCATCACCCAGGTCGAGCTGGGCCAGGCGGGCGAGGACTTTTTCCATGGCCAGGATCGGTACGGCCAGCTGAATGACATCGGCGCCCACGCAAGCGGCGGCGAGGTCTTCTTCGCAGCGGTCGACCACGCCCAGGGCCACGGCCTGCTTGCGCGAGGGGGCATCCAGGTCGACACCGACCACTTCGCGGCACAGGCCGCCTTCACGCAGGCCTTTGGCGAACGAGCCGCCGATCAGGCCGAGACCGACCACGACCAGGCGGTTGATGATTGGCGCGGGTTTGGTTTTTGCTGCATTTACCACTGGTGCGAACCCTGTTCTGAAATCTGGACAGCCGGTAAGAGCCATTGGGGCTGCTTTCCAGCCCATCGCGACGCAAGGCCGCCCCACAATGCGCTACACCTGTGAGAGCGGCCTTGTGTCGCAATGGGGCGCGAAGCGGCCCCAACAACCTCAGATCAAAGCACCGCCTTCGGATAAGAGCCCAGCACCTTCAGCGCCACAGCCTCCTGGCTGATCTGCTCGAGCACCGCCTTGATCAGCGGGTCGCGGTGGTGACCGACGAAGTCGATGAAGAACACGTAGGTCCACTTGCCGCTGCGCGACGGGCGTGTCTCGATGCGGGTCAGGTCGATGCCGTTCTGATAGAACGGCACCAGCAACTCATGCAACGCACCTGGCTTGTTGCTCATCGAAACGATGATCGAGGTCTTGTCGTCGCCGGTCGGCGGTACTTCCTGGTTACCGATCATCAGGAAGCGCGTGGAGTTGTCCGGGCGGTCTTCGATCTTCTCGGCCAGACGGGTCAGGCCGTACAGGTTGGCCGCCATATCGCCGGCGATCGCCGCCGAATTCCACTCACCCTTGACCCGCTTGGCCGCTTCGGCATTGCTCGATACGGCCACGCGCTCCACGTTCGGGTAGTGCGCGTCCAGCCACTTTCGGCACTGGGCCAGCGACTGGGCGTGGGAGTAGATGCGGGTGATGCTGTCGGTCTTGGTATTCTCGCCCACCAGCAGGTGGTGGTGGATACGCAGCTCGACCTCACCGCAAATCACCATGTCATGCTCGAGGAAGCTGTCCAGGGTGTGGCTGACCGCACCTTCAGTGGAGTTTTCCACCGGCACCACACCGAAGTTGACGGCACCGGCCGCCACCTCACGGAACACTTCGTCGATGGCCGCCATCGGCCGACTGATCACCGCGTGGCCGAAGTGCTTCATGGCCGCCGCCTGGGTGAAGGTGCCTTCAGGGCCGAGGTAGGCGATTTTCAGCGGCTCTTCAAGGGCCAGGCACGACGACATGATTTCGCGGAACAGCCGCGCCATCTCTTCGTTGCCCAGCGGGCCCTTGTTGCGCTCCATCACGCGCTTGAGCACCGCAGCTTCACGCTCGGGACGGTAGAACACCGGCTTCTCGCCTTCCTTCAGCGAGGCCGTCTTGACCCGGGCTACTTCTTCGGCGCAGCGGGCGCGGTCGCTGATCAGCTCGAGGATTTTCTCGTCGAGGCTGTCGATGCGCACGCGCAGCGCCTTGAGCTCCTGTTCGGACATGTCAGCCATGCTCCTTCTCGAATTCAGCCATGTAGCCTACCAGCGCTTCTACCGCTTCCAGGCCCAGGGCGTTGTAGATGGAGGCGCGCATGCCGCCCACCGAACGGTGCCCCTTGAGGTTGAGCAGGCCACGCGCGTCGGCGCCAGCGAGGAAGGCCTTGTCCAGGCGCTCGTCAGCCAGGCGGAACGGCACGTTCATCCACGAACGGGCGTTGACGCTGATCGGGTTGGTGTAGAACTCGCTGCGGTCGATAAACCCGTAAAGGCGCTCTTTCTTGGCACGGTTGCGCTGCTCCATGGCCTCAACACCACCCTGCTCTTTCAGCCACTCGAAGACCAGGCCAGAGAGGTACCAGGAGTAGGTGGCCGGGGTGTTGTACATCGACCCGTTGTCAGCCGAAACCTTGTAGTCGAGCATGGTTGGGCAACTGCTGCGGGCATGACCCAGCAGGTCTTCGCGCACGATCACCACCACCAGGCCGCTTGGGCCGATATTCTTCTGCGCGCCGGCGTAGATCAGGCCGAACTGCGACACATCGATCGGGCGCGAGAGGATGTCGGACGACATATCGACCACCAACGGCACGTCACCGGTTTGCGGCACCCAGTCAAACTGCAGGCCACCGATGGTCTCGTTGGACGCATAGTGCACGTAGGCAGCGTTTTGGGTCAGGTTCCACTCGTTCTGGCCGGGGATGGCCAGGTAGTCGTAAGGCTTGGCAGTGGCGGCGACGTTGACGTTGCCGAAACGGCGCGCTTCCTCGATGGCTTTTTTCGACCAGATACCGGTTTCGATGTAGTCGGCCGTGCCGTTTTCCGGCAGCAGGTTCAGCGGGATTTCAGCGAACTGCTGGCTGGCGCCCCCTTGCAGGAACAGCACCTTGTAGTTGGAGGGGACGAACAGCAGGTCACGCAGGTCCTGCTCGGCCTTTTCGGCGATGGCCACGTAATCGTCGCTGCGATGGCTCATTTCCATCACCGACAACCCCTTGCCACGCCAGTCCAGCATCTCGGCCTGTGCGCGCTGCAGGACAGCGTCAGGAAGCGCGGCAGGGCCTGCGCAGAAGTTAAAGGCTCGTTTGCTCACATCCACTCTCGCTCTGCCAAATAGAACAAAAACTATCACATGGGTTAGCAGCGACCCTGTGGGAGCGGGCGAGCCCGCGAACACCGGCAAAGCCGGTGCCATNAAGGCCGGGCTTTGCCAGCTGTTATCAGTCAAACGGGGCGACCTTGGTCGCCCCGTTCGGGTTTCACGCTTGATTACTCTTGCGGGGCCTCTTCGGCGCCTGCAGCTTCGTCTGGCGCTTCGGCTTCGACACCCCCCTCGTCCGCCTCGATCACTTCATCGAGTTCGTCCTCGGACGGCTCCTGGATACGCTCCAGGCCCACCAGTGTCTCATCGGCCGCCAGCTTGATCAGCGTAACACCCTGGGTATTGCGGCTCAGGCTGGACACCTCGCCAACCCGGGTGCGAACCAGCGTGCCCTGGTCGGAAATCAGCATGATCTCCTCGCCTTCCTGCACCTGGATAGCCCCAATCAGCAGGCCGTTGCGCCCTTTGGTACCCATGGCGATCACACCCTGGCCACCGCGTCCGCGACGCGGGAACTTGGACAGCGGGGTGCGCTTGCCAAAGCCACGCTCGGAGGCGGTGAGGATCTGCGAGCCGGACTCCGGGATCAGCATCGAGATGATCCGCTGACCTTTGCCCAGCTTCATGCCGCGCACACCACGGGCGTTGCGGCCCATTTCACGCACGACGCTCTCGGCAAAGCGGATGACCTTGCCAGCGTCGGAGAACATCATGACTTCCTTGGCGCCATCGGTGATGGCCGCGGCAATCAGGGTGTCGCCTTCCTTCAGCTTCAGGGCGATCAGGCCGTTGGAGCGCGGACGGGCGAACTGCACCAGCGGGGTCTTCTTGACGGTACCGGAAGCGGTCGCCATGAAGATGTACGCGCCGGTCGGCTCTGCAACCCACTCCGGGGTGTCGCCGTCTTCTTCGTCGACTTCCTCGGCCTCCACCAGCTCACCCTCGAGCACGGTGTCATCAGCCTCGTCCAGCTCTTCGTCGAGGTCGGCGTTCTGCTGCAGCGCTTCGAGGTCGATCTGCAGCATGGCGGTGATGCGCTCACCCTCCTCCAGCGGCAGCAGGTTGACCAGCGGACGACCGCGGGCAGCGCGGGACGCTTCGGGGATTTCGTAGGTCTTCTTCCAGTACACCTTGCCCTTGCTGGAGAACAGCAACAGGGTGGCATGGCTGTTGGCGACCAGCAGGTGCTCGATGTAGTCCTCGTCCTTCACGCCGGTCGCCGACTTGCCTTTGCCGCCGCGGCGCTGGGCCTGGTAGGCGGACAATGGCTGGGTCTTGGCATAACCACCATGGGAGATGGTGACCACGCGCTCTTCTTCCGGGATCATGTCGCCGTAGTTGAGGTCGTGGCTGGCATTGAGGATTTCGGTACGGCGCACATCGCCGTACTCGGCACGGATGGCCTCCAGCTCCTCGCGAATCACTTCCATCAGGCGCTCGGCGCTACTGAGGATGCGGATCAACTCGCCGATCTGCTCGAGGATTTCCTGGTACTCGGCCAGCAGTTTCTCGTGCTCCAGGCCGGTCAGGCGGTGCAGGCGCAGGTCGAGAATAGCCTGGGCCTGTTCCGGCGACAGGAAGTACTTGCCGTCATGCAGGCCGTACTGCTCCGGCAGGTCCTCAGGGCGGCAGGCGTCGGCGCCGGCGCGCTCGACCATGACCTGCACGGCACTGGATTCCCACGGCGTGGAAACCAGGGCTTCCTTGGCTTCGGACGGCGTCGGCGAGGCCTTGATCAGGGCAATGACCGGGTCGATGTTGGACAGCGCGACCGCCTGGCCTTCAAGGATATGGCCGCGTTCACGGGCCTTGCGCAGCTCGAATACAGTACGGCGGGTCACCACTTCACGGCGGTGGCGGACGAACGCTTCGAGCAGGTCCTTGAGGTTGAGCAGGCGCGGACGGCCGTCGACCAGGGCCACCACGTTGATGCCGAATACGCTCTGCAGCTGGGTTTGCTGGTAGAGGTTGTTGAGCACTACCTCCGGCACCTCGCCGCGACGCAGCTCGATGACGATGCGCATGCCGTCCTTGTCGGACTCGTCGCGCAGCTCGGTGATGCCTTCGATCTTCTTCTCTTTGACCAGCTCGGCGATCTTTTCGATCAGGCGCGCCTTGTTCAGCTGGTACGGCAGCTCGGTGATCACGATCTGCTGGCGGCCGCCAACCTTGTCGATGTCTTCGATCTCGGAGCGGGCGCGCATGTAGATGCGGCCACGGCCGGTGCGATAGGCCTCGATGATGCCCTGGCGACCGTTGATGATGCCGGCAGTCGGGAAGTCCGGGCCAGGGATGAACTGCATCAGCTCATCGATGGTGACTTCCGGGTTGTCGATGAGCGCCAGGCAGCCATCGATGACCTCGCCGAGGTTGTGCGGCGGGATATTGGTCGCCATGCCCACGGCAATACCGCTGGAGCCGTTGACCAGCAGGTTGGGAATACGCGTCGGCATGACCGCCGGGATCTGCTCGGTGCCGTCGTAGTTGGGCACCCAGTCGACGGTTTCCTTGTGCAGGTCAGCCAGCAGTTCGTGGGCCAGTTTGGTCATGCGCACTTCGGTGTATCGCATGGCAGCAGCGTTATCGCCGTCCACCGAACCGAAGTTGCCCTGGCCGTCGACCAGCAGGTAGCGCAACGAGAACGGCTGGGCCATACGCACGATGGTGTCGTAGACCGCAGTGTCGCCGTGCGGGTGGTACTTACCGATCACGTCACCGACCACACGGGCGGATTTCTTGTACGGCTTGTTCCAGTCGTTGCCCAGTTCGCTCATCGCATAGAGAACGCGGCGATGCACGGGCTTCAAGCCGTCACGCGCATCGGGCAGCGCTCGCCCGACAATCACGCTCATCGCGTAGTCGAGGTAAGACTGTCTCAGTTCGTCTTCGATATTGACCGGGAGGATTTCTTTGGCCAGTTCGCCCATGAGAAGCCTGATTCCTTTTTCTGGTGAAACTTCGCAGCTCCATCAAGGGCCGAACGAAGCTCGCCGCCGCAGCGCATAAGGGTGCGACGACTTACGACAAATCAATGAGTTGTGCCATGGATCTGCGCAATGAAGGCCGCCACTTTGGGCGGTCTTGGAAACTGCCGGATATTATCACAAAGGCGGGGGCGGTGGGGAGATCTGTACGGCAGTGCACGGTCATTGTGGGAGCGGCCTTGTGTCGCGATAGGGCTGCACAGCAGCCCCGGCAATTTTNCGGCCCTATCGCGACACAAGGCCGCTCCCACAAAGTACGCGTTCTACCGGGGTATCAGTGCAGGCGCTTGCGGCAAATCAACTGGGCCAGTTTGGCGGTATCCGGGCGCTCGACAACACCCCGTTCGGTCACGATAACGTCAATCAGGTCGGCCGGGGTCACGTCGAACACCGGGTTGAATACCTGCACATCCCGTACCGCCGGGGCACCGCCAAAGTCCAGCCACTCGTCGGCGTCACGCTCTTCCAGGGGAATATCCTCGCCGGTTGCCAGGTTCAGGTCGATGCTGGTGCTCGGCGCCACCACCATGAAGCGCACACCATGGTGCATGGCGCTGACCGCCAACTGGTAGGTGCCGATCTTGCTGGCCACGTCGCCATTGGCAGCGATGCAGTCCGCGCCCACCACCACCCAGGTGATGCCCTTGGTCTTCATCAGATGCGCCAGCGCCGAGTCGGCGCACAGGGTCACCGGAATTCCCTCGTTGGCCAGCTCCCAGGCCGTCAGGCGCGAGCCCTGCAGCCAAGGGCGAGTCTCACCGGCATACACCCGCTCGACCATGCCTTCCAGGTAGCCGGCACGGATTACCCCCAGTGCGGTGCCAAAGCCGCCACTGGCAAGGGCGCCGGCGTTGCCGAAGGTGAGCAGGGCCTGGGCATTGCCCTGATGACGACGGATCAGTTCGATACCCTGCTGGGCCATGGTCAGGTTGGCCTCACGGTCGCTTTCGTGAATGGCCACCGCTTCGGCCTCCAGCGCCGCCAGAACGTCTTCTTCCGGACGCAGGCGCAGCAGACGCTCGCGCATGCGGTTCAGCGCCCAGAACAAGTTGGCGGCGGTAGGACGCGCTTCGGCGAGGGTGAGAAAGTCGTCTTCCAGGTCCATTTCCCAATCGCCGCCTTCGGCCAGCCGTTCTTCAAGGGCCAGTACCAGGCCGTAAGCTGCGGCAATACCGATCGCCGAGGCGCCGCGCACGGCCATGTCACGGATGGCTGCGGCCACCTGCGCAACATTGTCGCAGGCCAGCCAACGCTCCTCCGACGGCAGCAGGCGCTGGTCGAGCAGGTGCAAGGCGCCGCCCTGCCAGCGGATCGCGGTCACCTTCTCCGCCGCCAAAAGTCGCTCGCGCATCGCCTCTCCCCGTCATTCGGATATCAAAAACCGGCGATTATAGCGACCCTCGCGGCCAAGCGCTCGGGTATACTCCGGCGCAATTTTGCGAAGTTTCAGAGGACTGTTCAATGAGCAACGTCGACCGCGCCGAAATCGCCAAGTTCGAAGCGCTGGCCCACCGCTGGTGGGACCGCGAAAGCGAGTTCAAGCCGCTGCACGAAATCAACCCGCTGCGCGTCAACTGGATCGACGAGCGCGTCAGCCTGGCCGGCAAGAAAGTGCTGGACGTGGGTTGCGGTGGCGGCATCCTCAGCGAAGCCATGGCCCTGCGCGGCGCCACGGTCACCGGTATCGACATGGGCGAGGCGCCACTGGCGGTGGCTCAGCTGCACCAGCTGGAGTCCGGCGTGCAGGTGGAATACCGGCAGATCACCGCCGAAGCCCTGGCCGAGGAAATGCCCGAACAGTTCGACGTGGTCACCTGCCTGGAAATGCTCGAGCACGTGCCCGACCCGTCTTCGGTGATCCGCGCCTGCTACCGCATGGTCAAGCCGGGCGGCCAGGTGTTCTTCTCCACCATCAACCGCAACCCCAAGGCCTACCTGCTGGCCATCGTCGGCGCCGAGTACATCCTGAAGATGCTGCCGCGCGGCACCCATGACTTCAAGAAATTCATCCGCCCGTCCGAGCTGGGCGCCTGGAGCCGCGATGCAGGCCTGCAGGTGAAGGACATCATCGGCCTCACCTACAACCCGCTGACCAAGCACTACAAGCTCAACAGCGACGTCGACGTCAACTACATGATCCAGACCCTGCGCGAGGAATAAGCATGCGTTTGCGAGCAGTACTCTTCGACATGGACGGCACCTTGCTGGACACGGCGCCGGACTTCATCGCCATTTGCCAGGCCATGCTCGCCGACCGCGGGCTGCCGGCCGTTGACGACAACCTGATCCGTGGCGTGATCTCGGGTGGCGCCCGCGCCATGGTCGCCACTGCGTTCGCCATGGACCCGGAAGCTGACGGCTTCGAGGCCCTGCGCCTGGAATTCCTCGAGCGTTACCAGCGCGACTGCGCGGTGCACAGCAAGCTGTTCGAGGGCATGGCCGAGCTGCTGGCCGACATCGAGAAAGGCAACCTGCTGTGGGGCGTCGTCACCAACAAGCCGGTGCGCTTCGCCGAGCCGATCATGCAGCAGCTGGGCCTGGCCGAGCGTTCGGCGTTGCTGATCTGCCCGGACCACGTGAAAAACAGCAAACCCGACCCCGAGCCGCTGATCCTGGCCTGCAAGACGCTGAACCTGGACCCGGCCAGTGTGCTGTTCGTCGGCGACGACCTGCGCGACATCGAGTCTGGCCGCGACGCAGGTACCCGCACGGCGGCGGTGCGCTACGGCTATATTCATCCAGAGGACAACCCCAACAACTGGGGTGCCGACGTGGTGGTGGACCACCCACTGGAACTGCGCAAAGTGATCGACAGCGCGCTGTGCGGCTGCTGAACCCAGACCGATGACCGGGCACCGCCTCTTTGTAGGAGCGGCCGCCCACACGAACTCGAAGGACAGAACCATGTTCGACTACACCGCCCGCCCCGACCTGCTGCAAGGCCGGGTCATCCTGGTTACCGGTGCCGGCCGTGGCATTGGTGCCGCGGCTGCCAGGGCCTATGCCGCACTGGGTGCCACCGTGCTGCTGCTGGGCAAGACCGAGGCCAACCTGAACGAGGTCTACGACCAGATCGAAGCCGCCGGCCACCCACAGCCGGTAGTCATCCCGTTCAACCTGGAAACCGCCCTGCCACACCAGTACGACGAGCTGGCGGCCATGATCGAAGGCCAGTTCGGCCGCCTCGATGGCCTGCTCAACAATGCGTCGATCATCGGCCCGCGTACGCCGCTGGAACAGCTGTCGGGCGACAACTTCATGCGCGTGATGCACATCAACGTCAATGCCACCTTCATGCTCACCAGCACCCTGCTGCCGCTGCTGAAGCTGTCGGAAGACGCTTCGGTGGTGTTCACCAGCAGCAGCGTCGGGCGCAAGGGCCGGGCTTACTGGGGCGCCTATGGCGTGTCGAAGTTCGCCACCGAAGGCCTGATGCAGACCCTGGCCGATGAACTGGAAGGCGTGGCGCCGGTGCGCGCCAACAGCATCAACCCAGGCGCCACGCGCACGGCGATGCGGGCCCAGGCCTACCCTGGCGAGAACCCGCAGAACAACCCGCTGCCCGAAGAGATCATGCCGGTGTACCTGTACCTGATGGGGCCGGACAGCACAGGGGTGAACGGGCAGGCGTTCAACGCCCAATAAACCTGCATCGGCCTCTTCGNTCAAGGACTGCGCCATACCTGTGGGAGCGGGCAAGCCCGCGAAGAGGCCGATACAGGAAAGCGATCAGCCCGCAGCCAACGCCGGCCGCATACGGCCTTGCTGGCGCCCTTCCAGCTGCATGCAGCGTTCCAGGAACAGGAACATGCAGTCGTAACTCTTGCAGATCGCCCTGCGCAGCTCGGTCCGCAACCCCAGGGTGGGGTTCTCACCGGCCAGGGTACAGATGATTTCCAGCGCCTCCCACGGGTGCGCATCGTCATACTGGGCATGCATCTTCAGCCACTTCATCGCCCGCTTGCGCCCTTCTTCAGGGAACCCCTGCGCATAGGTGTCGGTCGAGCACACCACCGCCGACCATTCACCGGTCGCGCCTTCGATGGCGTAGTTGGTCGCCGCCATGGAAATGGCCAGGTTTTCGGTGGCGCACACCCGCCAGCACCAGTCGTTCAGGCCGTTCAGCTCGGGCGGCACTTCTTGCGCCTGCAACTCGTGCAGGTGCACACCGTGCGCCTGGCACCAGTTCACCCAGTAATCGGCATGGTTGAGCTCGACGCGGATGTTGCGCATCAGCCAGCGCCGCGCCATGTCCTCGCCCTGATGCCGGCCATAGCGGGTCTTGGTCAGGTTATGCGCCATGTACAACGAAAACTGCTCCACCACCGGCCAGCCACCGATCAGGTACTGACGGATGGTCGATTGCTTCAGCTGGCCATCGCGTAGACGTGCATAAAACTCATGCTCAACCACCCGGCGCTTGCTCTCGCGGCAGTCTTCAATCAGTTGCTGGGCCCATTGGGGGTAACTGGCGGGGTCCAAAGGCCCGATACGAACGAATGCGTCAATCACTTTCAGCTCCTTGATCCTTGTGATTTCCAACTAGCGAAACGTGCCAGGTGCTCGCTGCAACAGAGGCCGGGCGGCGATCCGTTGGCGCTGCAGACTGTCACAGGTGAACACCTGGGGGCGTTCGATCAGGTAGCCCTGGGCGTAATCCACGCCTATTTCCTGCAAGGCCTGCTCGATCAAGGGTGTTTCGACAAACTCGGCAATCGTGCGCTTACCCATCACATGGCCGATATGGTTGATGACCTCGACCATGGCCCGGTTGACCGGGTCGTCGAGCATATCCTTGACGAAACTCCCGTCAATCTTCAGGTAGTCCACGGGCAAATGCTTGAGATAGGCGAACGAGGACATGCCAGCGCAAAAATCATCCAACGAGAAACGGCAACCCAGCCCTTTCAGCTCGTTGATGAAGCGAATGGCGCTGCCCAGGTTGGCAATGGCGCTGGTTTCGGTAATTTCGAAACAGATCATTCGCGGCGGAATGGCGTATTCGACGAACAACCGCTGGAGGTATTCAAGGAACTTGTCGTCGCCAATGCTGGACCCCGACAGGTTGATGGCACAGGTCGACAACGGCCCTTCACGCCCTTCTTCCAGGCACTGGCGTATGACCATGAACACATTGCGCACCACCCAGCGGTCAAGCGCGGTCATCAGGCCGTAGCGCTCGGCCGCCGGGATGAAGCTGCTGGGCAGGATGGTGCGGCCGCTTTCGTCGTGCAGGCGCAACAGAATTTCGATATGGCCCGGGCCCTCGAAGGTTTTGAGCGGGGCGATTTCCTGGGCGTAGAGGCAAAAGCGGTTTTCTTCCAGGGCCACATGCAGGCGCTGGATCCAGGCCATTTCGCCAAAACGCATGGACAGTTCGCTGTCGTCGGCGTGGTACACCTGCACACGGTTTCGGCCCTTTTCCTTGGCCATGTAGCAGGCCATGTCGGCGGCGCGCAGCGAGGCCTCCAGGGTACCGGGGGCCTGGGCCATATGCACCAGGCCAATGCTGACCGTGGTCACGAACGGCCGCCCTTTCCATACAAAGTGCAGGCTCTGCACCATCTGGCGCAGTTGTTCGCCAATGCGCTCGGCCTGGTCGGGCGGGCAGTTTTCCAGCAGCACGCCAAATTCATCGCCGCCCAGCCGCGCCAGCGTATCGCCCTCACGCAGACCAGATTGCAGCACCGCGCAGATGTGCCGCAGCAACTCATCGCCGGCAGCGTGGCCACAGGTGTCGTTGACCAGCTTGAACTGGTCGAGGTCAAGGAACATCAGCGAATGCCGCCCAGCCTGGCGCGCCAGGTCGTTGAGCGCCTGCTCCAGGCGGTATTCGAACTCGCGGCGGTTGGCCAGCCCGGTCAGGGCGTCGTGGGTTGCCTGCCAGGACAGATTGGCAATGTACTGGCGTTCCTGGGTCATATCGTGCAGCACCAGCACGATGCCACTGACCTGGCCATCATTGACGATTGGCGAGCCGACCAGGTTGATCGACACGGTACTGCCGTCCAGGCGCTGGATCAGCCGGGCATGCTCGGAGCCGCCCTTGAGGCTGCCGCTGAGCACCTGTTCGACCAAGCTGCGCCCGTCCTCCTCGGCGTGTTCGTCCACCAGGCTGAACAGCGCCGACAGCGGCAGGCCCTGGGCCTGCCCGGATTGCCAGTGGGTCAATTGCTCGGCGGCCGGGTTCATGTAGCCGATACTGCCTTCGACATCGGTGGTGATCACCGCATCACCGATGGCCTGCAGGGTAATCTGCGCACGCTCTTTTTCTTCCTGCAGGGCGCTGGCAAAGGCTTGGCGCTGGGCCAACAGCTTGCTGGAGCGGCGCCAGGCAATGGCGATCAGGAACATCGCGGTCAGCAGGTTGGTGATCAGCAGCACCCGTAGCAACATGCGCGAGCCTTCGCCCAAGGCATCACTGAACGCCTTGGCGGCCGGGGTCACGCCTTCGTTGATGGCGACAATGCGGGCCTTCCAGTCGCTGACGGTGTCGGCATCCACCGGGCCATCGGCAAAACGCTGACGCATTTCACCGGCCAGTACATCCAGCTTGGCCAGATAGTCGTCACCGATGTCCCAGTAATCGATGGCTGTCTGCATATAGCTGACATGGCGAAAGTTGCGGTAGAACCAGATGATCCGCTCGACATCGTCAGGGTGGTTGCCACCTTGCAGAACCGCCTGTCGTGCGGCGTCCAGATCAGGGCTGGGGTGGTCGAGCACTTCGCGCAGACGATAGTCACCCTGCGGTACGGTAATGGCCTGGCGATAGCGTTGGTAGGTGCTGTCGTCGCGCGTCTCGCCGTACAGACTGAGGTAGTAGATGGCATCTTTCTGCGCCTTGGACCACAGGCTTTCGCCCGCGACATAGGCGCGCACGGCCGAGAGCGTATAAAGGCTGAGGCTGCCCAACGCCACCTGAAGGACCACGACGGCGATGAAAGGCCATGTGATGCCGAGCAACTTTGGCGCTTCGAGTGTGCGATTTCCCTTCATGGAGTCCCTGTCACAGAGCAGATAAGGCGTAAATCGACCCAGACAAGCACAGCGTAGGCCATTTGCCATCGCTGTGGAGGGGATTTTTATGACAAGGAATCGGGGAATTTGTACAGCGTATGCGCTGGCCATTGTAGGAGCGGGTTTACCCGCGAAGAAGACACCGCGGTGGATGGCACGGGCTTCGCCCGTGTTCGCGGGCAAGCCCGCTCCCACAGGGATCGCACCAGCTTTTAGAAATTGAGCAAGACAGTTGCTCCCACAAGCCCGGTGAAGGCAGCCAGATAATCAGCTCTGCTGCAGATGCCCGTAAAGCTTGGCGTATAACCCACCCTCGGCAATCAGCTGCTGATGGTCGCCGTCTTCGGCCACGTGCCCGCCATCGAACACCAACACCCGGTCGGCCTGTTTCACCGCCGACAACCGATGGGCGATGATCAGCGTGGTGCGGCCGCTGAGGAAGCACGCCAAGGCCTGATGCAGGTTGTACTCGGTGGCGGCATCCAGGGCTGAGGTGGCCTCGTCGAGGATTACCACCTTGGGCTCAGCCAGTACCATGCGGGCAATGGCCAGGCGCTGGCGCTGGCCACCGGACAAGCGCACGCCTGAACGCCCCACCACACTGTCCAGGCCTTGCGGCAAGGCGGCGATGGTGGCATCCAGTTGGGCGATGCGCAGCGCCTGCCAGCACGCATCATCGCTGCAGTCACGGCCCATGGTCAGGTTGGCACGCACGCTGTCGTTGAACAGCGACGGGTGCTGCAACACCACCGCGACGTTCTCGCGCAGGGTTTCCAGGCCGATTTCCTGCAGGCTGGCCCCGCCAAAGCGGATGGTCCCGGCCTGGGCGCTGTAAAGGCCCAGCAGTAGCTGCACCAGCGTGCTCTTGCCGCCGCCGCTGGCACCGACAATCGCCACCTTCTCACCCGCAGCGATGGACAGGTCGAGGTGCTCGAGCACCGGCTCGTCGGCATAGGCAAAGCGCAGGTCGCGCACGTCAATGCCCACCGTTTCGCGCCCGGCGAACGGGTCGCTGGCGGCCGGGTATTGCGGCTCGTCGGCACGCGCCAGCAGCTCGTTGAGGCGGCTCAGCGCACCGCCGGCGGCGTAGTAGGCATATTGCAGATTAAGCAGTTGCTCCACCGGACCGATCATGAACCACAGGTAGCTGAACACCGCCAGCATCTGGCCGATCGACAGGTCAGAAAACAGCACGGTCAGCATGGCCGCCGCGCGGAAGATGTCGATGCCGAACTGGAACAGCAAGCCGCTGGCACGGCCACTGGCATCGCTTTTCCATTGCGAGTCCACGGCGTAATCGCGCACCTCGCGGGCACGCAGGCCAAGGCGGCCAAGGAAGTAGCCCTGGCGGTTGCCAGCGCGGATTTCCTGGATGGCATCGAGGGTTTCCGCCAGCGCCTGGGTAAAGCGCGCGGTGCTGTCGTTTTCGAGCTTTTTCAGGTGTTTGACCCGCTTGCCCAACTGCACGGTGAAGTAGATCACCAGCGGGTTGAACAGCAAGATCAGCAAGGCCAGCTGCCAGTGCATCCAGATCAGGATGGCCGCCGTGCCGGTCAGTGTCAGCATGGCCACCAGGAAGCGGCTGAGGGTTTCGCCAACGAACTTGTCGAGGGTGTCCAGGTCGGTGACCAGGTGGGTGGTCACCGTACCGCTGCCCAAACTTTCGTATTCTTTCAGCGAAATACGTTTGAGGCGCTCGATCAGGCGGATGCGCAGGCGGTAGACGATGTCCTTGGCCAGCCCGGCGAACAGCTTGGACTGGATCACGTTGAAGGCCAGCGCAGCCAGGCGCAGGCACAGGGTGAGCGCCAGCATCAGGCCGATGTAGCCGGCTGCTACCTGCCAGTTGGACGGCAGCAGGTGGTTCATCCACTTCAGCGCGGCATCGCCATGGCCGAGCAGTACTTCGTCCACCAACAGCGGCAGCAGCAGCGGAATGGGCACACTGCAACACGCCGCCAGTAACGCAATGAGGTTGGCGGACCAGAGGTTCTTCTTGTGATGCAGGGCCAGGCGGCGGATTTCCGCCCAGCTCAGTCGATCGCCCGCAGTGTATGGCTTGCCCGGTACCGGGTCGGGTGACCCTGGTACATCAAGCACAGGCGGCCTGCTGCAGCCAGCGGCCGAGCAAGGGTTGCAGGCGCTCCAGCGGCTGGTAGCCGTTGGTCAGCAAAGCCAGTTGGCCATTGCGCTCGGCCAGCAAGGTCGGGAAACCGGCAATACCCAGATCCTGGGCCCAGCCGAAGTCGGCCGCGGTGGCGGCGCGGGTATCGGCACGGGCGAAGGTTTCGGCGAACGCGGCACGGTCGAAGCCACTCTGGGAGGCCAGCTCGACCAGCTGCGGCGCGGTGGTCACATCGGTACCCTGCTCGTAGAACGAACGCTGGATCAACGCCAGCAGCGGCCAGACGCGCTCGGCATCCAGCTCGCGTGCCGCGACCAGGGCGCGACAGGCCGGCTCGGTGTCGTAGACGAAGCCGTCAGGCATGGCCCCCTCGAAGCGGAACGGCTGGCCGGTAGCATCAGCCACCGCCTGCCAGTGTTCCAGGATGTACTTGCGAGTGGAGCTGTCCAGGGCGCTGCCGCCCGTACGCAGCCCGCCCGTTACCAAGCGGGCAGGCACGCCTGCCTCACGCGCCTGGGCGATCAGGGCCGCGGCCACTGGCGCAAAACCCCAGCACCAGGAGCACATCGGGTCCATCACATAGATCAGGCGTGCAGACATGCTTCAAGCCTCGGCTTTGTAGTTGTAACCGATCGGGTGCGGCAGGTTGCGGGCCTTGGCCAGCTCGATCTGCTTCTGCCGGTCGATGGCACTGCGCCGGGTCTTCTCGCTCAGGCTGTCCCAGCAATGCGGGCAGCTGACACCTGGCGAATAGTGCTCGGACGCGCGCTCCTCTGCATTGATCGGATGGCGGCAGGCGTGGCACTGGTCGTACTCGCCTTCGCTCAGGTCATGGCGCACCGTAACCCGGTTGTCGAAGACGAAGCAGTCGCCGTCCCACAGGCTTTCTTCCTGAGGCACTTCCTCGAAGTATTTCAGGATGCCGCCCTTAAGATGATAGACCGACTCGAAGCCTTCACCGAGCATGTAGCTGGAGGCCTTTTCGCAACGGATGCCGCCGGTGCAGAACATGGCGACCTTCTTGTGCTTGCTCGGGTCGAAATTGGCCTTGATGTACTCCGGGAACTCACGGAACGTTTCGGTCTTCGGGTCGATGGCGCCCTTGAACGTACCGATGGCCACTTCGTAGTCGTTGCGGGTGTCGATCAGCAGCACTTCCGGGTCGCTGATCAGGGCGTTCCAGTCCTTGGGCTCGACATAGGTGCCAACGGCCTGGTTGGGGTCTACGCCCGGCACGCCGAGGGTGACGATCTCTTTCTTGAGCTTGACCTTGGTGCGGTAGAACGGCTGCTCGTCGCAATACGACTCTTTATGGTCGACATCGACCAGGCGCGGGTCGTTGCGCAGCCAGGCCAGCAGGCCATCGATGCCTTCGCGGGTGCCCGATACGGTGCCGTTGATGCCCTCGTGGGCCAGCAGCAGGGTGCCTTTGACATTGTTGTCGAGCATGGTCTTGAGCAGCGGCTCGCGCAGCTCGACGTAGTCTTCCAGGGTGACGAACTTGTACAGCGCCGCGACGACGATGGCTTGAGACATGTAACGGAATCTCCAGGTGGTTGCCCTCGTAAGGGGCGGACCGGGTTTGACAGGTATAGAAAAAGCATGGGGGCGCTNAGGGCCGCAAAGCGGCCCCCGGATTTTGCAGGATTCTACCAGAACAACAGAAAGGTTTCAGTGCCCGCCGCCCGCACACACGGGCGAGGCCGGTGCAACGCCGACCTTGGCCCACTCTTCGGCGGTGTAGGTGTGGATGGCCAGGGCGTGGATCTCGCCCATCAGCTCACCCATGGTGGCGTACACCTTCTGGTGGCGCTTGACGCTGTTCAACCCGGCGAACTGCTCGCTGACGATCACGGCCTTGTAGTGGGTCTCCTGACCACGACTGTGCATGTGACTTTCGTTGAGCACTTCCAGGTGTTGCGGCGCCAGCGCGGCCAGTTGCTGTTCGATACGTTGTTGCATGGTCATTGCTGCGTACTCACTTCTTCGCTGGGGCGGCGGCCTTGCCTGCGTTCGGGTCCAGCTCTTTGGTCATGTCTTCCAGCAGCTTGTTCACCACCGGTACTGCGGGCTCCAGGCTCTGCTGGGTCAGCTGTGCCGACTGCTGGGTGACCTTGGGCATTTCACGTAGCACTTTCTTGCCCAGCGGCGATTCGTAGAACTTGACCAGGTCCTTCAGCTCCTGCTCGGTAAAGGTCCGGGTGTACAGGTCGACCATCTTCGGCTTCAGCTTGTTCCAGCCGATGGCGTTGTCCAGCGCGGCATTGGCCTTGGCCTGGTAGCTTTCCAGCACCGGCTGCTTGGCGGCCGGGGCCTTGGTCTGGGCGAAACGCTGGGCGAACATCTGCTGCACTTGCATGTACACCGGGGTGCCCAGCTTGTCGGCGTTGGCCAGGGTCAGGAATTTCTCGGCAGCAGCGTTGTGGCTGGCGGTGGCAGCGAGTACCTGGCCGCTGGCGCAAACCAGGGCAACGGCGGCACAAAGGACACGGAGACGGGTCATTGCATTTCCTTCAAAGAGAGGGAGGCGGGCACCTCAGAGTAGAGCATTCTGCGCCGTGGTGGCGATGTGCTCAAGTGGCACGACGAGCGACGGAACCGCTCGGTCGAATCAGGGCCTAAACTGCGATTTCGAACTACACAGGAGTGAGTACAGAATGAGCCGTATCGAGACAGACAGCCTGGGCCCGGTCGAAGTTCCGGAGAACGCCTACTGGGGTGCGCAGACCCAGCGTTCGCTGATCAACTTCGCCATTGGCAAGGAACGCATGCCCCTCGCGGTGTTGCACGCCCTGGCACTGATCAAGAAGGCCGCGGCGCGCGTCAACGACCGCAATGGCGACCTGCCGGCCGATATCGCTCGGCTGATCGAACAGGCCGCCGATGAAGTGCTGGCTGGCCAGCACGACGATCAGTTCCCGCTCGTCGTCTGGCAGACGGGCAGTGGCACCCAGAGCAACATGAACGTCAACGAGGTGATTGCCGGACGCGCCAACGAACTGGCCGGCAAAGGCCGTGGCGGCAAGGCGCCGGTGCACCCCAATGACCACGTCAACCGCTCGCAGAGCTCCAACGACTGCTTCCCCACCGCCATGCACATTGCGGCAGCCCAGGCGGTGCAGGAAAAGCTGCTGCCGGCCGTCACCGAACTGTCTTCAGGGCTGGCCGAGCTGTCGATGCGTCACCACCAGCTGGTGAAAACCGGTCGCACACACATGATGGACGCCACGCCGATTACCTTCGGCCAGGAAGTGTCGGCCTTCGTCGCCCAGCTCGATTACGCCCAGCGCGCCATCCGCGCTACCCTGCCGGCGGTGTGCGAACTGGCCCAAGGCGGCACTGCCGTGGGTACCGGGCTGAACGCCCCGCAGGGGTTTGCCGAGGCCATCGCTGCCGAGCTGGCGGCGCTGTCCGGCCTGCCGTTCATCACCGCGCCGAACAAGTTCGCCGCCCTCGCCGGCCACGAACCGCTGACCAGCCTGGCGGGCGCCCTGAAAACCCTGGCCGTGGCCTTGATGAAAATTGCCAACGACCTGCGCCTGCTGGGTTCCGGCCCGCGCGCCGGCCTGGCCGAGGTGCGCCTGCCGGCCAACGAGCCCGGCAGCTCGATCATGCCGGGCAAGGTCAACCCCACCCAGTGCGAGGCGCTGTCGATGCTGGCCTGCCAGGTGCTGGGCAACGACGCGGCCATCGGCTTTGCCGCCAGCCAGGGGCATTTGCAGCTGAATGTGTTCAAGCCGGTGATCATCCATAACCTGCTGCAATCCATCGAGTTGCTGGCCGATGGTTGCCGCAACTTCCAGCAGCATTGCGTGGCGGGTATCGAGCCGGATGCCGAGCAGATGGCCGCGCACCTGGAGCGCGGGTTGATGCTGGTGACGGCGCTGAACCCGCATATTGGCTATGACAAGGCGGCGGAAATTGCCAAGAAGGCTTACAGCGAGGGCACGACCTTGCGCGAGGCGGCCTTGGCGTTGAAGTACCTGACCAATGAGCAGTTCGACCAGTGGGTGCGGCCGGAGAACATGCTGGCGCCAGGCGGCAAGGGCTGACTGCTCTGTAGCCTGTACCGGCCCTTTCGCGGG
>NZ_JBQENN010000028.1:0-78961 GCF_052044625.1 Pseudomonas sp. 22515 | reverse complement strand
ATATATTTCATAAAACGCTTATCAATTTTCTGCTTCAATCGATCAACCCAAAAAATCTACTACCAACGTTTGAGCAAGGTACTCGTATTCGAATGGGCCAACACCGGAGGTGGCATTTTCAAGCGCACCGAATACGGCGGCTCATCATTCAGCACCAGCTATGCCCTCGCTTTCGCCCCCCGCCGGGAAGACGGCAGCCTGCATCAAAAAGACTGCCTCTGGGTCGACAGCAACGAACCCACCGAACCCGGCGTCAAGCATGTCGCCGAAGTGTGGGAATACCTGCGCCACTTCATGGACCACGGCCCGGACAAACTCCCCCCGCCCGGTGAACCCAACTGGTGGCACAAGCCACTTCACGCCATCTGCCTGACCCCGGCAGAAGCCTGGCGCCACTATGCCCCCTGGCGAACCGGCGAGCCCGGTGAAATGCAGGGCAAAAAGAACTGGCAATTGCCGTTCTGGGCCGTGCTGTTTCCCTACAACCTGACCGTCGCCCTCTGTTGGTACTGTGTCTGCAAGCTTTTCAATGTCCGTGCAGCGCCACCACCGGCGGAGGCTTTCGAAGGGGGGCCTGCTAAGCCCGAATAGTCACCACCTGAAGTGGATAGGAAGAGAACGCTAAGCGCCTGGATGGCAACGCGGCAAGACAGAATGAGGATGGCGCCCAGATCAAAGGGCTGTAGGACGGCGCCTGACTTATCGCAGGCAAGCCAGCGTCCACAGGTTCGGCACAAATCTCAAGAGCGGTGCAATACCTGTGGCGCTGGCTTGCCGGCGTCCACAGGTTCGGCACAAATCTCAAGAGCGGTGCAATACCTGTGGCGCTGGCTTGCCGGCGATGATTGGGCGCAGCGCCTGTCAGGCGAACTTGGCCCGGGCCGCGTGCAGCTTCTTGTAGCTGTCGATCAGGCGCAGGTGGCGATCAAGGCCTTCGAGCTTCATGCTGGTCGGGGTCAGGCCATGGAAGCGCACACTGCCGTCCACCGAGCCCAATACCGCATCCATGCGCGCATTGCCGAACATACGGCGGAAGTTGGCTTCGTAGTCATCCATCTCCAGTTCGTCATCCAACTGCACTTCCAGCACCACGTTCAGCGCCTGGTAGAACAGGCCGCGGTCTACGGTGTTGTCGTTGAACTGCAAGAATGCCTCGACCAGTTCCTTGGCATCCTCGAAACGCTGCACCGCGAGGCAGATCAGCAGCTTCAGTTCGAGAATGGTCAGTTGGCCCCACACTGTGTTTTCGTCGAACTCCACACCGATCAGCGTGGTGATGGTGGTGTAGTCATCCACATCGCAGTTGTCCAGGCGCTTGAGCAGCAGCTTCAGCGAGCGGCTGTCGAGGCTGTGCAGGTTGAGGATGTCGGCACGGAACGACAAGGCGCGGTTGGTGTTGTCCCAGATCAGGTCCTCGACCGGGTAGATTTCCGAGTAGCCTGGCACCAGGATACGGCACGCGGTGGCACCAAGATTGTCGTACACCGCCATGTACACTTCCTTGCCCAGGTCCTCGAGGATGCCGAACAGCGTCGCGGCCTCCTGCTGGTTGGAGTCCTCGCCGTGCCCGGAGAAGTCCCACTCGACGAATTCGAAGTCGGCCTTGGCGCTGAAGAAGCGCCACGACACCACGCCGCTGGAGTCGATGAAATGCTCGACGAAGTTGTTCGGCTCGGTCAGTGCATGGCTTTCGAAGGTGGGTTGCGGCAGGTCGTTCAGGCCTTCGAAGCTGCGGCCCTGCAGCAGCTCGGTGAGGCTGCGCTCCAGCGCCACTTCCAGGCTCGGGTGGGCACCGAACGAGGCAAACACGCCACCCGTGCGCGGGTTCATCAAGGTCACGCACATGACCGGGAACTCGCCCCCCAGCGACGCATCCTTGACCAGCACCGGGAAGCCCTGCTCTTCCAGGCCCTGGATGCCGGCGACGATCGCCGGGTATTTGGCCAGCACCTCTTGCGGCACGTCCGGCAGGCACAACTCGCCCTCAAGGATTTCGCGCTTCACTGCCCGCTCGAAGATTTCCGACAGGCACTGCACCTGCGCCTCGGCCAAGGTGTTGCCCGCGCTCATGCCATTGCTGAGGAACAGGTTTTCGATCAGGTTGGACGGGAAGTACACCACCTGCTGGTCGGACTGGCGCACGAACGGCAGCGAACAGATGCCCCGCGCCGTGTTACCCGAGTTGGTGTCATACAGGTGCGAACCACGCAGCTCCCCGTCAGGGTTGTAGATCGCCAGGCAGTGCTCATCGAGGATCTCGGCCGGCAACGCGTCGCGCGGGCCCGGCTTGAACCACTGCTCGTTCGGGTAGTGCACGAACGGGGCGTTGGCCAGGTCTTCGCCCCAGAACTGGTCGTTGTAGAAGAAGTTGCAGTTGAGGCGCTCGATGAACTCGCCCAGCGCCGAGGCCAGCGCAGCCTCCTTGGTGGCGCCTTTACCGTTGGTAAAGCACATCGGCGACTGCGCATCGCGTACATGCAGCGACCAGACGTTGGGGACAATGTTGCGCCACGAGGCGATCTCGATCTTCATCCCCAGCCCGGCGAGGATGCCCGACATGTTGGCAATGGTCTGCTCCAGCGGCAGGTCCTTGCCGGGGATATAGGTGCTGGTGTCCGACACCGGCATCAGCAACCCCTGGGCATCGGCATCGAGGTTGTCGACCACTTCGATCACGAACTCAGGGCCGGTCTGCACCACCTTTTTTACCGTGCAGCGGTCGATGGAGCGCAGGATGCCTTGACGGTCCTTGTCGGAGATGTCTTCGGGCAGTTCGACCTGGATCTTGAAGATCTGGTTGTAGCGGTTTTCCGGGTCGACGATGTTGTTCTGCGACAGGCGGATATTTTCGGTGGGGATATCGCGGGTCTGGCAGTACAGCTTGACGAAGTAAGCCGCGCACAAGGCCGAAGACGCCAGGAAATAGTCGAACGGGCCGGGGGCCGAACCATCGCCTTTGTAGCGGATAGGTTGATCGGCGATCACCGTGAAGTCATCGAATTTGGCTTCGAGACGGAGATTGTCGAGAAAATTGACCTTGATTTCCATGCGGGATTACCGTGATTTAAGCGTGCAAAACGAAATTGGCCGGCATTATCCGGGTTTTCGTTGCGCAAGTCCTGTTCAACGCCGACTGCAGGCTTGATTTTTCGAAGCTGGCTTGCGTATTCCGCCGGATTACTTGCCTGATCCTCTGAAGCCACCCCCGCCACCAGACCAGCGGTCATCCTCCTGTGCTAGCGTTTCTGCACCGGGGGACAACGTATTCCCCATGCAGATAAAACACAGCGACAACAACCGTGACGGGCAGGTGAAACCATGGAACTACGCATCAACCAGAAGACCTATCAGGTCGAGGCGGACGCCGACACGCCCCTGCTGTGGGTAATCCGCGATGACCTGGGGCTGACCGGCACCAAGTATGGCTGCGGCTTGGCCCAATGCGGCGCCTGTTCGGTGCTGGTGGACGGCAATGTGGTGCGCGCCTGCGTTACCCCGGTGGCGGGTGTGGTGGGGCGTGAGGTCACCACCATCGAGGCGATCGAAGCCGACCCCGTCGGCAAACGGGTGGTCGCCGCCTGGATCGAGCACCAGGTGGCTCAATGCGGCTATTGCCAGTCTGGCCAGGTCATGGCAGCCACGGCGCTGCTCAAGCACACGCCCAAACCCAGCGATGCGCAGATCGATGCAGCCATGGTCAACCTGTGCCGCTGCGGCACCTACAACGCCATCCATGCCGCCGTGCATGACCTGGCCCAGGGGGAACAGGCCTGATGAACACGCCAGTCGATACACCCGCCGAACTGCTCAGGCTGCAGCGGGGCGAAACGGTCAACCTGTCACGTCGGCGCTTTCTTGCCGGCACCGCAGTCGGTGCCCTGGTGCTAGGTTTCGGCCTGCCCATGGGCTCGGCCCGCGTGCAGGCAGCAGCCGCCGCTGCGGCAACCGCGGAACGCGGCACCCAGGTGCCTGCATTTCTGGAGATTCGCCCGGACGGCACGGTGCGCCTGCTGAGCCCCTTCATGGAAGGCGGACAAGGCCCTTTCACCGCCATGGCGCAGATTGTGGGTGAAGAGCTGGATGTCGACCCGGCCCATTTCGTGGTCGATAGCGCACCACCGGGCGAAGCCTACGTGGTGATGGAGAACGGCATGCGCATCACCGGTGGCAGCATGTCGGTGCGCATGAGTTACCCCACCATGCGCCGTCTGGGCGCGCTCGCCCGGGGCATGCTGCTGCAGGCGGGCGCCGAACACCTGGGTGTACCGGTCGATGAGCTTTCTACCACACCGGGTAACGTAGTACATACCACGACCGGACGTTCCGTACCCTACGGTGAGCTGGCCGGTCGCGCCATGGACCTGCCGGTGCCCGACCCGGCCAGCGTCAAGCTGCGCGACCCCAGCCAGTTTCGCTGGATTGGAAAGCCCGTACGCCGCCTGGATGCCTACGACAAGTCCACCGGCAAGGCCCAGTACTGCATCGACATCAAAGTCGACGGCATGCTCCACGCTGCCGTGCAACATGCGCCGCGCCTGGGCATGACGGTTGGCAGCCTGCGCAACGAAGACCAGGTCAAGGCCATGAAAGGCGTACATTCTGTGCATCAGCTGCCAGGCGCCGTGGCCGTGGTCGCCGAGCGCTGGTGGCACGCCAAGCGTGCAGTGGAGGCGATGCAGGTGGACTGGAAAGAACCGGCCGCCGACAGCAAAGTGCGACCGATGCCGGCCGATTTTTCCAGCGACGCCTGGCGCGAACACCTCGCGACGGTGCAAGGGCCATCCCGTGATGAAGAGAACGAAGGGGATATTGCCGGCGCCTTGGCCAACGCCAAAACCCAGGTCGAGGCCAGCTACCACAACCAGTACCTGAACCATGCCCAGCTGGAGCCACCGTCCGCCCTCGCCCGCTTCAACCCGGACGGCAGCCTCGACGTCTGGCTGCCCAACCAGGCCCCGGACATGTTCCGTGACGACATTGCCAGACGCACCGGCCTGGAGCCTGCACAAATCAACCTGCACTCGCCGCTGCTGGGCGGCTTCTTTGGCCGCCACTTCCTGTACGACTCTGCCAACCCCTACCCGCAGGCCATTGCCCTGGCCAAAGCGGTTGGCCGGCCGGTGAAGCTTATCTGGAGCCGCGAGGAGGAGTTTTTGCGCGATGTACTGCGCCCCGTCGCAGTGGTGAAGTTCCGCGCCGGGCTGGACGCAGACGGTATGCCAGTGGCGCTCGAAGCGGTAAGCGCCACCGAGGGCCCAACCGAGGCCCTTGCTGGAAAACAAGGGGAGAAGATCGACCCGACCGCGCTTGAGGGGCTGTCAGGCAAGTCCTACGCCATCGCCAACAAGCGCGTTGCCCAGATCTATGTCAAAGGCCCGGCCATGCTCGGTTACTGGCGCTCGGTAGGTAACTCGCTGAACGACTTCTTCTACGAATCATTCCTGGACGAACTGGCTGACAAAGGTGGCAAGGACCCGTTTGAACTGCGCCTGCACCTGCTGCGCGACAACCCGAGACTGACCAACCTGCTGAACGCAGTGGCCGACTTGTCCGGCGGCTGGAAGCGCGGACCGTTCACCGCCGAGGACGGCAGCAAGCGCGCACGCGGCGTGGCCATGGCCTCACCGTTCGGCTCGGAGGCTGCGGTCATTGCCGAGGTTTCCATCGACAACGGCCAGGTCAGGGTGCACGACATCTGGCAAGCCATCGACCCAGGCAGCATCGTCAACCCGGCGATCATCGAGCATCAGGTCAACGGCGCCGTCGCTCTGGGCCTGTCGCAGACGCTGGTGGAAGAAGCGGTGTACGTGGATGGCAAGCCGCGCGCGCGCAATTATGACCTGTACCCGATTCTGCCGCCTTCGCGCATGGCCCGGGTGCATGTGCGCATCATCGAAAGCGGGGCGAAGATGGGCGGCATCGGCGAACCACCGCTGCCCGCCGTTGCCCCGGCGGTGGCCAATGCGGTCGCGCAGCTCACTGGCCAGCGCGTGCGCAGTTTGCCATTGAGCCGCCACACCTTCAGCTGATCGCACAAGGGACGCCTCATGACCCATCGTTTCGCAAGAACCGCTGGCTGGCTGGCGCTGCCGTGCCTGGTCGCGGCGGGCCTGCTGGCCTGGTATGTCACCCGTGAACCCGCATCGCCGTTTGCCGATGCACAGGCCACTGCTGCCGACCCGGCGCTGGTCAGCCGAGGCGAATACGTAGCCCGGCTCAGTGACTGCGTGGCCTGCCATAGCCTGCCGGATGGCAAACCGTTCGCCGGCGGGCTGGAAATGGCCACCCCGCTGGGGGCAATCCACGCCACCAACATCACCCCCGACCGCGACAGCGGTATCGGGAACTATACCCTGGCTGACTTCGACCGCGCCGTGCGCCAGGGTGTCGCGCCGGGTGGCCGACGCCTGTACCCGGCTATGCCGTACCCGTCCTACGCCAAGCTCAGCGATGATGATGTCAAGGCGCTGTATGCATTCTTCATGCACGGCGTGCAACCGGCGCGGCAGGCCAACCTGGGCAGCGACATCCCCTGGCCGCTGAACCTGCGCTGGCCCATCGCCTTGTGGAACGGCCTGTTCGCCGCCACCACGCCTTACACCGCCCAGGCCGGGCAGGATGCACAGTGGAACCGTGGCGCCTATATCGTCCAGGGCCCCGGACACTGCGGCAGTTGCCATACGCCACGCGGCCTGGCCTTCAATGAAAAGGCGCTGGATGACAACGGCAAGCCGTTCCTGTCCGGCGCACTGCTCGACGGCTGGTATGCACCCAGCCTGCGTGCCGACCACAACACCGGGCTGGGGCGCTGGAGCGAGGCCGAGATCGCGCAGTTCCTGAAGACCGGTCGCAACCGGCATGCAGTGGTATATGGTTCGATGACCGAGGCGTTCAACAACTCCACGCAATTCATGCGTGACGACGACCTGGCCGCCATCGCCCACTACCTGAAGTCGCTGCCCGGCGACCCTCAACGTGACGGCGCGCCATGGCAATACCAGGCCGAATCGCTAGCCACACGGCTGGACAGCCCAGGAGCGCGCACCTACGTGACACGCTGTGCGTCATGCCACGGCCTGGACGGCAAGGGCCAGGCCGAATGGATGCCGCCCTTGGCCGGGGCAATCTCGGCACTGGCCAAGGAGAGCGCCTCGGCAATCAATATCACACTCAATGGTTCGCAGCGGGTGGTGGCTGCAGGGGTGCCGGACGCCTATCGCATGCCGGCTTTGCGCGAACAGCTGAGTGATCAGGAGATTGCCGACGTGCTCAGCTTTGTGCGTACGGCCTGGGGCAACCAGGGTGGTGCGGTGGATGCGCAGGCGGTAGGCAAGCTGCGTGGGCATACCGACCCGGCCAGCAGCAGCCCCATCATCTTGCATATGCGTTGAATTGGAGTGGCACATGTACCGACGCGAGGCTGCCCCCAACAAAGACCGCGCAGCACATGAGCCACTCTGTCACTGCCACCGCTCCAGATTCTGTTTCAACCACTGTTCGGGCAAGGCCCCGCCAACGATCTTCGCCATCTCCCGCGCCAGCGCCTCACGCAGCGGTGGCCGGTTGCAAGGCGACTCACGTGAGATTGCCAGGTACAACCCTTCGCTGGACACCGGTGGCTGCAACACCTGCACAGTGGCTGCGATGCCCAATGTGCGTGCCAGCGCCATGCCAGGATACTGCTCGTACACCACGTAATCGCTGCGCTTGTGCATCAGCTTCTCGAACGCCTGCCTGGCAGTGGGCACCGCTTCGAGGGTGAGATTGGCCTGGGCGTATTCATCGAATTGTTGGCCGTGGCTGTTGTTGACCAGAGTGCCACCCTTGCGGCCTTTGAGGTCGGCCCATTGCTGGTAGGCAAAAGCATTGTCCTGGCGCACCCAGATGACGCTAGGGGTGCGCAAAAATGGCGGGGGGATGAAGTCCACATGCTGCCGGCGCGCCTCGGTCAGGAAATACCCGGCCATCAAGTCGATCCGCCCAGTGCGCACGGCTTCCTGGGCTCGCGACCACGGCCCGGCGTAAACCACCTCTATGTCCAGCCCCAACTGCTTGCCCACGTATTTGAGCAGGTCGGCATTGGCACCGATCAATCGTTGAGGGTCTAGCGGGTCGCGCCACAGGTAGGGGGGGTATTCCGGGTTACCTGTGGCGGTCAGCCGTAAGCATGCATCATCCGCCACCGCAGCCAGGGGCAGCAGTGACAGGCACACCAGGAGCAAGACGTGGCGAAAGCAACGCTCGATCATCTACGACCCTCGGCACATGAAACACCCGGCGACCCGGCGTGATAGCCAAAGGCTGCCACCCACTGTGGCCGCCTGCAGCTATCGTCTGCGCGCTGTGGACAGTCTGGACCATCAGCAACCCGCAGACGAGCCTTTCATCGTTCAGTTGAAAAATCTGCCGAAGGACAGACAGTAAGGGCCTGCACGGCAGGCGACAACGTGGTTTTTTTCAGGCACCCTGCCGTCGCATCGCCAGGATCGCCGCGCCGAAACCGATAAAGGTGGTGCCCACCACCCGGTTCACCCAGCGCGACAGCGACGGCCGGGTCAGCACCCCTTTGGCCCGCGCAGCCAAGGCGGCATACGCGCTCAGCGAAGTGAGCGACAAGGCCACGAAAATCCCGGTCAAGGTCAGGAACTGCGGCAACAGCGCAGCGCCCTGGTCGATGAACTGCGGGAACAGCGCAGTAAAGAACATGGTCGCCTTGGGGTTGGTGACTGCAGTGAGGAAGGCCGATTTGAACAGTTTCAGCGGCGTGGGTCGCACCTTGGCCGCACGCTCTGCGGCCCCCTGCTCCAGCATCGGGCTCTTCTTCAGCAGTTGTCGCACGCCCAGGTAGAACAGGTAGCCCGCCCCCAGGATCTTCACGGCGTTGAACAGTACTTCAGAACTGGCCAGCAGTGCGCCTAGCCCCAACATGGCCGCAGCCGACAAACAGAACAGGCCTGTGCCATTGCCCAGCGACGACCAGATCGCGCTGCGCTGGCCATGGGCAAGGCTGTTGTTGATAGCCATCAAGGTGGCAGGGCCGGGGCTGGCGATCGCGATGGCGGCGACCAAGGTGAACGCGAACAGCGAGTGAGAATCCATTTCAGGCTCGGCAGACAATCAGGAAAGGCTGCGTGAATTGCATGCAGGTTCAGCTGGCATTCTGCCGCTTGGCCGCCTTCTTGGCGATAGCCTTCATTCGCGTCGCCGCCCGCTGCACAGTGGCCATTTTCTCGGGCCGCTTCATGCCCCGCCACTTGCGGATTTCGTCACGGGTACGGCCGCAGCTCACGCACAGTTCGCTGTTGAGCTGGCATAACGAGACGCAGGGGTTGTCGATGTCTTTGGCCATGCCACTGCTCAGCCAGGCAGCTCTGCTCGCGCACGTTCGCCTGCGCTGTGGAACACCTGGCGCACTTCCTCGGCCTTGACCTTGGTTACCGACCTGGCTGCCAGCAACTCTTCGACTACGCGCAAGCCCTGCTCGAGGGCTGTGGCCAGTTGCTCGGCGTCGGAGGCGTCAGCGATATCACCCAGATAGGGAGCAATGAGATACACGTAACGGTCCTGCAGCTTGAGCGCTTCCAGCGCGTCGAGGGCTTTCTGGAACCGATCGGCAGCGGCAGGGCTCATGCTCAATTTATCGAAATGAATCAGGCTCACACGGTCAGTGGCCATTATGACGAATCTCCGTTTCCTGGTGCGGCCAGGCCCACAAGCAGCAGCGCTTCTACGATGCTCGTATGTGCGGGCCCGGGTTATGCCCATCAGGGTACCAGAAGCCGAGGCAGAAAGGGCCACTGCTCCCAGAACTAAAAGTATTTGCCAAGTCGCGTAATGGACGCCCCAGGACGTTATGGGGACATGAGCCGCCATTTGCTGCGCAGGATAATCCCGCCAGCAATCCACCCCGCCGAGGCTGTCATCGCGCTCGGCAGCCCACACAACAACAAGCCTGCGCGCTCAGGCAGACACAATGGGGCCTCATCATACATGGCAAAGGAACACATCCCCGAAACACTCGATCTTGGCGTCACAGACCCCTCGAAAACCGCAGAAGCCCGCCAGGACCGGCATTTCGAGGGCAAGCTTGACTGGATTGTCTTTGGTTTCACCAGCCTTCTGGCCATCGCCTTCGTGCTCTGGGGCTTCCTCAACCAGGTCAGCCTGGCCAGCAGCGCCTCCAGCGCGCAATCCTGGGTCATTCTCAATTTCGGCTGGTTCTTCGTGCTCACCTCCTCCCTGTTCGTGGTGTTCGTGCTGTGGCTGGCCGCCAGCCGTTACGGGCGAGTGCCGCTGGGCCGTGATGGCGAACAGCCAGAATTTCGCACGGTGTCCTGGGTAGCAATGATGTTCAGCGCCGGTATGGGCATCGGCCTGATGTTCTTCGGCGTGGCCGAGCCGCTGTCGCACTACATTTCGCCGCCGCCCGGCTCGGCCAGCGGGCAGACCAGCGAAGCGATGCAGGTGGCAATGGCCACCACCTTGTTCCACTGGACCCTGCACCCTTGGGCCATGTACGCCATCGTCGGCCTGGTAATCGCCTACGGCACCTTCCGCCGTGGCCGCTCGCAGCTGATTTCCGCCGCCTTCCGGCCACTGATCGGCAAGCACGCAAACGGCCCTCTCGGCCGCCTGATCGACATGATGGCAATCTTCGCCACGCTGTTCGGCTCGGCCGCCTCGCTGGGCCTTGGGGCGCTGCAGATTGCCGGCGGCCTGGAGTACAACGGCTGGATCGAAAGCCCCGGTAAACTGTTCTACATCTCGATCATCACCCTGCTGACCATTGCCTTCGTAACCTCGGCGGTGTCGGGCATCGGCAAGGGTATCCAGTGGTTGTCCAACACCAACATGGTGCTGGCACTGGTGCTGGCGGTGTTCGTGTTCATGGTCGGGCCGACGCTGCTGATGCTCAACCTGCTGCCGACCTCGCTCGGCATCTACATCAAGATGCTGCCGGAAATGATGGCCCGCACCAACGCCAGCGGCGGCGAGCAGATGAACAGCTGGCTGGCCGGCTGGACCGTGTTTTACTGGGCCTGGTGGATCTCCTGGACGCCTTTCGTGGGCATGTTCATCGCCCGCATCAGCCGCGGTCGCACCATTCGCCAGTTCGTTACCGGGGTGCTGTTGGTGCCAAGCCTGGTCAGCCTGGTGTGGTTCACCATCTTCGGTGGCGCCGCCATCGAGGCCGTGCGCGAGGGCGCCTTCCAGCTGGCCAACGGTGCGGTCAACAGTAACCACGCGCTGTACCAGTTGCTGGACAGCTACCCGCTGGCGTCGGCAACCTCGGTGCTGGTGATGATCCTGGTGGGCATCTTTTTCGTTTCGGGTGCCGATGCCGCCTCGCTGGTGATGGGCACGCTGTCGGAACACGGCACCACCGCGCCATCGCGACGCACAGTGATTTTCTGGGGGACGCTGACCGGTACGGTGGCGGCGATCATGCTGGCGATCGGCGACCCAGGTAACCCTGGCGAGGCACTGACCGGGCTGCAGAACCTGACCATCGTCGTGGCCTTGCCATTCGTGGTGGTGATGGTGCTGCTATGCCTGGCGCTGTACCGCGACCTGCGCAAGGACCCGATGATGCTGCGCCACCTGCGCGGCAACGAGCTGATCGAGAAGGCCGTACTGTATGGGGCGGTGAAGCATGGGGAGGAGTTCTACATTGTGGTGCAGGAGAAGAAGGCATCGGCCAAGACAGCGGCAGAGGCCGAAGTAACCAGCAACTGACGGCGTCAACCCGAAAACCACGGGCTGCCACGCAGCCCGTTCGCGATTCGAGGCCGCGCCTGCTGAAACACAGACCCGCTTCAACCTTTCAACGCCGCCGCTATCTTCGCCACATCGATCTTGCCCATCTGCATCATGGCCTCGAACGCACGCTTGGCCGCCGCACGGTCGGGGTGGCCGATGGCTTCGATGAGGATGCGTGGAGTGATCTGCCACGAAATCCCCCATTTGTCCTTGCACCAGCCGCAAACACTGGCCTCGCCGTCGTTGCCGACAATGGCCTCCCACAAGCGGTCGGTCTCTGCCTGGTCCACGGTACTGACCTGGAACGAAAATGCCTCACAGTGCTTGAAGGCCGATCCACCATTGAGCCCCACGCACGGGATACCCATTACCGTGAATTCCACGGTGATCACATCGCCCTGCTTGCCTGAAGGGTAATCGGCGGGTGCCTGGTGCACAGCGACCACCCGGCTATCGGGGAAAGTTCGGGCATAGAAGTTCGCCGCCTCTTCGGCAGCGTGGTCATACCACAGGCAGACGGTGTTCTTGGCAGTCATGGTCTTGCTCCAAGATCGAAGGTGAGCCTTGAGTCTAGCCCCATAGCCCCGGCGTACCGGTAGCACCTGACCACCTGATGCAAATGCAGGTTTGATAGGCGATCAAGCCGATAAAAAAAGCGCCCCAAGCGGAGCGCCAGAAAATCCACCCAAACCAAAGGAGCAACAAGGTTGCCAAGGTGGAATCACAGAATCGACAACGGGTACTCCACGATCAGCCGCACTTCGTCCAGGTCCGACTCGAACGCCGTGGCCCGGGTGGTGGCCTGGCGAACCCGCAACGACAGGTCCTTGGCCGCGCCCGTCTGCACCACATACTTCACCTCGATGTCACGCTCCCAGCGTTTCTGGTCGGTCAGCGGGTTGCCCGCAACGTCACGGCGCATGTAGGTGGCGTTGGCATTGGAGTAGTCAGCATCGGTACCCTTGCCGTAGCGTGTCATGAACGACAACCCGGGTACGCCGTAGGCAGCCATGTTCAGGTCATAACGCAGCATCCACGAACGCTCCTTGGGCGCGTTGAAGTCGCTGTACTGGATGGAGTTGTCGAGGAAGATCGAGTCGGACTGGCGCAGGTAGTCGAAGTCGTCGTCGCCGTTGTTGCGCTGGTGCGTCAGGGCCAGGGTGTGAGCACCAAAGCGCACACCCAGCTTGGCGCTCCAGATGTCGTTGTCAAAGGCGCCCAGGCGCTGCTGCCCTTCATCCACAGCCTTGTAATAGTTGAAACCGCCAATCAGCGCCAGCGCCTCGCTCAGTGGCCAACTCAGGCTGGTGCCGGCGTAGTACTGGTTCCACGCGTCCTTGAGCCGGCTACTGAACAGGCTGACGCTGACATGCTCATTGAGCCTGTAATCCCCCCCACCATAGGCGATCCAGGGCGAATCGACCGGGCCGCCATAGAAGGTCACGAAGTTCTCCCGCAGGTCGCTGGACATCGGCTGGCTCATGGCATGCAGACGCCCGGCTTGCAGGGTAAGGTCCTTGATGCTGGTGTTCTCCAGGGTCACCCAACGGAAGCTTTCCGGCAGCAGCCGCGAGTCGCCAGCCGCCACCACCGGGTTGGCTGGGAACACATCACCCACCTTCAGTACCGTGTCGAACAGTCGTAGCTTGGCCGCGCCCCCCACCTTGGTGTATTCGTCACGCGCCTGGCCGTCGCGGTCAACCGGCAATACGTCGAAAGAACTGCGCCCGCCGTTGCGGCCGCCGCCCGTGTCGAGCTTGAGGCCAAGCATGGCAAACGCATCCAGGCCAACACCTACGGTGCCCTGGGTGAAGCCCGACTCGAATCGGGTAATCACGGCGTGCCCCCAGGCCTCGGAGTAGCCGTTGTCAGGTTGTTTGCTCGGGTTGTGTGTGGGGGCCACAGAATCGCGATTATCGCGGTTGAAGTAGAAGTTGCGGTTAAGCACGCTGAGGGTGCTGCCCTCCATGAAGCCGTCCGCACTTTTTTCTGCAGCAACAACCTGGCTGCCAACGCCGGCCAGCGCCAGGCAAGCAGCCAGTGTCAGGGGTGATCTGCACGTCATCCGATGCTCCTTGAACGTCGCATTTGTTGTTATGTCGGCGGGCCAAGATTGACGGCCGGCAGATAACGCCAAGGTGATCGGCGCATTACAATTGCGTCATCGGCAACGCAGCGCTCTGGGGCGGGCACAGCAACATTCTGCAGACATTTCCGACACTAGGCAGTGAACCTGCTGACAAAAAAACGGTCTTTCGCTGACGGTCAACTCACCGACCGGTTCATCGGCCCAGTCACCGGGCCTACTTTTTGTCCTGTTTCAGCGAAGACCCAACATGCCCGATTCCCGCCCAAATGCTTCCGCCCTCCCTGCCCTGCGCATCGGCCTGATTGCCGCCCTGGTGGGCCTTGCCGCCCCCGTGCACGCCGAAGAGCCTGCCAGCGACGCACGCTGGGTCAGTGACAGCCTGAGCACCTACGTGCGCAGCGGCCCGACCGACGGGCACCGCATTGTCGGCACGCTCAAGTCCGGGCAGAAGCTGACCCTGCTCGGCAGCCAGGGCAATTACAGCCAGGTGCGCGGGCAGAACGGCGATGTGGTGTGGATCCTCAGCAACGACCTGCAGGCAGTGCCCGGGCAGAACGAGCGCCTGCCGTTGCTCGATGCCCAGGTCACCGAACTGACCGGGCAGTTGAAGACCATCGACGACAGCTGGAAGAACCGCGTACAGGGCATGCAGGAAACGCTTGATTCGCGCAAGCAACTGATTGACGAGTTGGAGGCACGCAACAAGGCACTGAACGAGCAGCTCGATCAGAGCCAGTCGGACCTGCGCGATACCCAGGCACGCCTGGGGGATGAGAACAAGCAGGTGATGATGCGCTACATGGTGTATGGCGGCAGCATTGCCGGTGCAGGCTTGCTGGCGGGGCTGATCCTGCCGGCACTGACCCGTGGGCGCAAAAAGAACGATCGCTGGTTCTGAGTTTGGCAAGGCGTCGGGGCTGGAACGTGCGTACCTGCTACAGGTCTTGCCGCAGCGCAATCGCCCCTACAGCAACCGTTCCAGCGCCTCCAGCACATACCCCGTGGCTCGCTCCACCTGCCCTTCCCGACAAGCAATACCCAACTGCCGCCACAACCCCGGCCGCAGCGGTCGGCGGGCAATGCGCCGGTCCAGTTCGGTCGCCTCCCCCTCCTGCGGCAACAAGGTCGCTCCATACCCGGCGCCGACCAGGCTTTTGATCGCATCGTTGTAGTTCAGCTCGATCCGCGGTTCGGGGTACAACCCCGCCGCTGCAAACCACTCGCCGGTAACCCGCGACAGCTGGGTGGTGCTGTCGTTGAGAATCAACGCCCGTTGCGCCAGCCAGGCCGGGGTGATCCTGACCGGTGGCTGCCAGTCGGCCGGCACATACGCCAGGATCGGGTCGCGCCGCCAGGGGGTAACCGTCAGCCCTTTGCCGGCCACCTGCGGCAAGGCCACAAGGCCGATATCCAGTGTGCCCTCACGCAAGCGCGCGAGCGACGCCTGGGAGGTCAGCACCTGAACCTGCACATCGATCCCCGGGTGCTCCACACGCAGGCGCGCCAGCGCCTGCGGCAGCAAATGGGCGATGGCACCGGTGGAGGCGCCCAGCCGCACACGCCCGGTCAACCCTTCGACCTGCCGGCGTACTTCGTCCAGCGCCAAGTCAGCGTCCGCCAGCAGGCGTCGGGCACGCCCCAGCAGTGTTTCACCGATGACGGTAGGCCGCACCTGGCCGCGGGTGCGGGTGAGCAACGGGGCGCCGATACGCGCCTCCAACTCGGCCACGTGCAAGCTGATGGTGGGCGGCGCCAGGTTAAGCTGGCGGGCGGCCTCGGCAAAGGAGCCCAGGTCGGTGATGACCACCAATGTGCGGAGGCGGTCGAGGCTGATTTCGCGCATTGTTCAGAGCCGGCCCTTTTGCGGGTAAACCCACAGGTTCACCACGCGTTTCAAAACTCATTCAGAAAACCTGAATGTATCGATCATCATATTCAAATTTTCATTACCAACGCTACGGGCGAGCATAGGCTATCTTTCCCCAACCGGACCCCGAGCATGCACACCCCTGTTGTTTTCATCGACGGCGACCAAGGCACCACAGGCCTGCAGATCCATGCCCGCCTGCAGGGCCGTAGCGATCTTCGCCTGCTGACCCTCCCCGAGGCCGAGCGCAAGGACCCGCAACGCCGCCGCGAAGCGATCAACAGCGCCGACATCGCCCTGCTGTGCCTGCCCGACGACGCCGCCCGCGAGGCCGTGGCCGCAATCCACAACCCACAGGTGCGGGTGATCGACGCCAGCTCGGCGCACCGCACCACACCAGGCTGGGTGTATGGCCTGCCGGAGCTTGACGAACAGCAAGCCGAGCGCATCGCGCAAAGTACGCGTGTCAGCAATCCCGGCTGCTATCCCACCGGCGCCATCGCGCTGCTGCACCCACTGGTCAAGGCTGGCTTGCTGCCTGCGGACTACCCCCTGAACATCCACGCCGTGTCTGGCTACTCCGGCGGTGGTCGCGCGGCGGTCGAGCGGCACGAACAGCCCGGCGCCGCCAAAGCGCCGGCGCTACAGCTGTATGGCCTGGAGCTGGCGCACAAGCACGTACCGGAGATCCAGCAGCACGCGGGGTTGTCGGCGCGGCCGATGTTCATGCCCGGCTATGGCGCCTACCGCCAAGGCATCGTGCTGAGCATTCCGCTGCAGCTTCGCCTGCTGCCTGGACAGGTCAGCGCCGAGCAGCTGCAAGGCTGCCTGGAACGGCATTACCAGGGTGCCCGCCATGTTCAGGTGATGCCTCTGCATCAGGGCGGCGCTGCGGCAAACCTCGACCCCGAGGCATTGAACGGCAGCAATGACCTGCGCCTGGCGCTGTACGCCAACCCCGAGCATGGCCAGGTACTGCTCACCGCAGTGTTCGACAACCTGGGCAAAGGTGCCTCTGGTGCTGCCGTGCAAAACCTCGACCTGATGCTCGGTGCCTTACAGGCACACGGCTGATACGGCAAAAACGGTTAGACTGTACAACCCGCGCCAACACAGCGCGGGTCGTATTCTCATCCGCCGGAGCCCCCAGATGTTCATCCTGAGCCGCCTCGACAGCGTGCCGCCCGAATCTTTCCAGAACCAGATCCGCGAGCTGGTCATTCACAATGTTGGCGATTTGAGCAGTGTCGCCATCGCCGTCGACAACCCGCTGTACCCGCTGTACCAGTACGGCGTCGGCATGGAAGTCCACCAGTACCTGCAAGCGCTGGACGGCGCCCGCGGTCTGGCGGTGGCACTTACCTTGGCGCTGGATGCCGAAGCACCGGACCAGTTGCTGGGCTTTGCGCTGTCGCTGCCAGCCCAGGACGATGGGCGGGCCTGTGCATTGGCCTTTCTGGCCGTGTGCGCCAGCCATCGCCGCCAGGGCATCGCCCGTGCTCTGCTGGGCGACCTGCGGTCGCGCCATGCCTGCGTGGAGCTGAACGCCTTTGCCAACCAGGTGCCGTGGTTCGAGGCGATGGGCATGCAAGTGGTGGCCGCCAATGGACCGCAGGTGCTGATGAGCAGTACCGGCCAGCCCAGTGGTGCGCTGATCGGGCGCCTGGACATTGCGCCGATTTATCAGACCGCTGAAGTGCTGCAGATTCACACCTATCTGCTTAACCAGCAGGGTGAGGATGCAATGATCGAAGCGGAGCAGATGCGCGATGAGCGGCTGGATGAGCTGACCGCTCAGGCCCAGGAATGTGTGCGCCAGCGCAAGACCGTGCATTGATCCAATGGCCTGTTCGCGGGCTTGCCCGCGCCCACAGGAATACCGTAAGGCCCAAGGCCGGTGATGTACCTGTGGGAGCGGGCGAGCCCGCGAAGAAGCCCCATTGGCCTTTCAGCCATGCACCCAGCGCCGATGCAGCCCACGCGCCAGGGCATCCAGCACAAACCCCAGCACGCCAATCAGCAGCACCATCGCCATCAGTTCGGAATACGCCAGCCGGTCGCGGGTATCAAGAATGAAATACCCAAGCCCCGCACTCACCCCAAGCATTTCGCACGGCACCAGCACAATCCACAGGATACCGATGGCCAGGCGCACGCCCGTCAGCACGTGACCGATTACCCCCGGCACGATCACCTTGCACAAGGTTTCCCAGCGCGTTGCACTCAAGCTGCGGCTAAGTTGCAGCCAGCGCGGGTCCAGTTGACGCACCCCTGCCGCCGTATTCAGCAAGATCGGCCACAACGCGGCAAACGCCAGCAGGAAGTAGATCGGCTGGTCACCCACGCCCATCAGCATCACCACCACAGGCATCCACGACAATGGCGATATCATGCGCAGAAACTGGAATGCTGGCGTGGTCGCCGCCTCCAGGTGCCGGTAGCTGCCTACCAGCAAGCCCAGCGGCACACCCATCAGCAGCGCCAGCAGCAGCCCAATCAGGATGCGCTTGAGGCTGACCCAGATATGCCCATAGACCTCGCCCTGCCCCAGCAGCTCGACCAGGCTGGCCAGGGTTGCCGCCGGCGAAAAGCGCGCCGACAGGCCGTCGGCCTGGCCGAACAGTGCTACACCGGCCCACCATAACAGCAACAAGGCCAGCAACCCGACCAGCCCAAGGCCGGCATGTACGACATGGGTGCGCATCAGACCGCAAACTCCTCGCTACGCTCGAAGTTGTCGGCAATGCCGAACACCGACGGGCCACCTACTGTCGCGATGGCATTACGCACGAAGCGATCGTCGACCAGGTCGCGGGCGGCATACGCCGGATCCAGCCCGCCAAGGAACGCATTGTCGCCTTCGATCAAGGTGGTTTTCAGGCGCTTGACCAGCTCTTCGGTGTAACTCGGGAACGGGTATGGCTGGAAGTCGATGCGTTTTTCGTCCCACTGCTGATGGCGAATGGCGCCACTGGCAATGTAGCCAGCACGGTCTTCGGCGGCGGGCGCCAGGACCTTGGTCAGCACCGCAGGCTCGTGCGGGGTGTACTTGTTGGGGCCCGCCCTAGACAGCAGTGCGGCGGCTTCGGTGCGATGGTCACGGGTCCATTGCTGGGCCTTGACGATGGCGTTGACCACTTTCTGGGACCACTCCGGGCGGTTATTCAGGTCATGCTCGTGCATGAACACCACGCAGCACGCATGGTTGCGCCATACATCGCCGGTAAAGCGCTGCACGCGGCCCACCTTGAGGTTCTCGGCCAGTGCGTTGAACGGCTCGGCAACGATGTAGCCGGCAATGCGCTTGCTGGCCAGAGCGGGTGGCATGTCGGACGGTGGCAGCACCAGCAGGTTGACCTCGTTGGCGGCCAGTTGCGCATTGGCCGGCTTCGACACGGGCGTCAGGCCGTTGTCGTTGAGCAACTGTTGCAGTACCACATTGTGGATCGAGTACCAGAACGGAATGGCCACTGTCTTGCCACCGAGCTGTTTCACGTCGGATATATCCGGCGCAACAGTCAGGCCCGAACCGCCCACGTGGTTCCAGGCCACCACCTTGGCTGGCACCTTGCTGCCATAGCGCGCCCATACCGTCATCGGCGAAAGCAGGTGGATGACATTGACCTGGCCGGAAATGAAGGCCTCGATCACCTGCGCCCAGCTGCGCAGCAGCACCGGGCGCTCGGCCTTGATGCCTTCGGCCTCGAACAAGCCGTTGTTATGTGCCACCAGCAGCGGCGTGGCATCGGTGATCGGCAGGTAGCCGATGCGCACCGGCGCGTCCGGCTCGGCAGCGGCACGCGCCTGCAAGCTCGACAGCAACGGCAATGCACCGGCAGCAGTGAGCATGGCGCCGAGCTTGAGGAAGTCACGACGCGAAGAAGAAGAACAGCAGTCATCCATGCACATGGACAGCCTCCGAGGGCAAAGGGGTTGGGGTAGGTTCGACTGTGCGGCTTGCCCGCCGAAGGGTTTTGAGGATGTCTATGCGCAAGGCCCCCAGCTCTTCGACCCTCTGCGTGCGCGGTTGCGGCAGGTCGATGTGCCACTGGCCAAGGATGTGCGCTGGGTGGTTGCCCAGTAGCAGAACCCGGTCTGACAGCAGCAGGGCTTCGTCGATATCGTGAGTGATCAGCACGGCCGCGGTCTTGTGCGTGGCGATCAGTTGCAGCAGCAGCTGCTGCATGTCGGCGCGGGTCACCTCATCCAACGCACCGAAGGGTTCATCCAGCAGCAAGACTTCGGGCTGGCGTGCCAGACAGCGGGCCAGCGCGGTGCGCTGGGCCATGCCGCCAGACAACTGCGCCGGGTACTGGCCACGCGCGTGGGCCAGGCCCACAGCCGCAATCGCATGGTCGATGCGTGCACGGCGTTCGGCATCCGCCAGCTTGGGCTGACGGGCGAAGTCCAGGCCGAAGGCGACGTTTTTCTCCAGGCTCAGCCATGGCAGCAGGCTTGGGTCCTGAAAGGCCACCGCCAGACGCGGGTGCGGCCCCTGCAGCGGCTGGCCGTGCAAGCTCACGCTACCGCCGCCAGGCTGCTGCAGGCCTGCCAGCACCCGCAGCAAGCTTGACTTGCCCACACCACTGGGGCCAAGGATGCTCACGACTTCACCTGGCGCCAACTGCAGGTCGAACTGCGCCAGCACTTGTTGCCAACCACCCTCACGCGGGTAGCCCAGGCGGATGTCACGGGCCTCCAGCAACACTGCGCTCATGCAACGCCCGCCTGGCGTTGCAGCTCGGCGCGCAATTGCACCAGGCTGGGCGTGACGATCGGCACGAAGGCCGACTCCCGCCAGCGGCGGGCAAACCCTTCGCCGTATTCGCTGAGGTATGCCTTGCCGCCACTGGCCTGCAATTCCAGTTGTACCGCGTCGGCAGCACTTTCAGCCAGGATGATGCGCAGCTTGAACAAGGCCGCCGGCTGCTGCTGGAAGCGACCTTCGAGCAAGCCCTGCTTGAGTTCGCTGACGGTGTTTTCCAGGCGTTCGCCAAGCACCTGACGGGCTTCGTCGAGGAACGAGGCTCGGCCATGCAGGTGCGCCTGAACCTCTTCCAGCGCCCGTCGCGCCAGGCCAATGGCCATGCCACATTGCAGCGCCAGGAATGCCGGACGTACCCGTGGCAGGAATTCGCGTGCATTTTCATGCAGCAACCAGTCGCGGGCCAGCGGCACCTGGTGAAAAGCCAGTGCTGCCGTGTTGCTCGACTGCAGGCCCATCAGTTGTAGATCATCAGAGCGCTCCAGGCCTTGAGCGTCGGAAGGAATGGCCAGCACAAACGGCGCGCCGCCGGCTTCATCCTCGATGGCCGCCGCCACCACGAAGCCGCTTTTACGCAAGTTGGTCACCCAGTGCAGTCGCCCTTCCAGGTGCCAGCCATCGGCTGCCGGGCGGCCACGCACCTGCAGCGCTTCGATACCGGACAGGAACTTCATGGCGTTGGACAGCCCGGTGGCACCGGCCAATTCACCGGTCAACAGGCGCGGCAGCAGGCGCTCACGCAGGGGCTGGTTGGGGCTGTGCAGCAGGTATTCGATGAAGGCACGCTGGCCCCAGCAGACGAAAGCCGCAGCCAATGAGCGGCTGGCAATGGCGGCGATGGCCTCGACCGCATCGGTCACCTGCCCGCCCGTACCGCCCAGCGCTGGGTCGACCCCCGTGCGCAACAGCTGCGATTCTGCGATCTGCGCCAGCACCTGCTGCGGTTCGCACAGGCCCCGGTCGATGGCCTCGGCATTGGCATCCAGCCAGTGTCGAAATGCACAATCTTGCATGGTCTTGCTCCTTTGATAACGCCGGGGCCGCTCTGCGGCCCGTTCGCGGCACAAGGCCGCTCCTACAACGGCCTGGTAAGGGCCATTATCACAGGTGGGCTACGCAGAAGGCTGCCAGCGGTATTTGCCAAGCTCTTCGTTGAGTGGCGTCTGGGCGAAAACATTAGCAAAGTTGCACAGGGTTGCGAGACTTACGCCCAGAATCACCTCCAAGGCGTTGCCTTCACTGAAGCCGGCCTCACGGAAGGCCTGGTAGGTGGCTTCGCTGACATTGCCACGGGTGGCGATCACTTCGCGGGCAAAGGCGGCCAGGGTTTCGTAGCGGGCGTTGGGGAGTTCGCCACGGGCACGCAGAGCATCGACCACCTCCTGCGGCAGCTTGGCCTTGTTCAGCGCGACGGCCGTATGGCCGGCCACGCAAAAGTCGCAGCCATGCTGGGTGGCCGCGATCAGTTGCACCACTTCACGCTCGGCCAGGCCAAGCTCGGACTTGCCATTGAGTGCCGAAACGGTCACGTAGGTTTCAAGCGCCGCCGGGGCGTTGGCCAGCACGCCGAGCAGGTTGGGGATGAAGCCGGAATTCTTCTGGGCATTCTCAAGAAACGGCCGTGCCGCTTCCGGGGCGCTCTGCAGCGTGTGTAAAGTAATGCGCGAGGACATGCAGTGATCTCCTTTGATGAGTGTCACTACAGTCTGTTGGTTATAAGAACTACCCTCCATATTCATCAGTCGCCTTTCCTTGTTCCTGAGTCTTTGTATTAGATGATTTCGTCCAGCCACCTTGTCGATTGGTTATTAGAGGGCCTGGAGCTCGATGCCAGCCTGTTTCATGTCGGGCGCTATTGCGGTGGCTGGCATGCCAGCACCCAGGGCATGGGCCGCGCCAGCTTTCACCTGGTGGTGCAAGGGCATTGCTGGCTGCACATTGACGGCCAGCCGCAACCGGTGCGCCTGGAGAAGGGAGATGCCGTATTCCTGTTGCGCGACCTTGCCTATCGCTTGTCCAGCGATCAGGACCCGGTCGACGCCTGTGCCCAACCGCGCCAGGCCATGCAGTCGCTGGATAGCGAAGCCAGCGACGGCGTCGGGCTGGTTTGCGGCTTCTTCCATTTCCAGTCCGGCCTGTCTTCACTGATTGTCGAAGGCCTGGCCGACTGGATCCTGCTGCGCGCCGAAGACCCCGCCGGCAGTGCGGCGCGGGCGCTGTTCGAGCTCATTCTGGAAGAATGCCGGCGGGCCGCCGGCCCGTCGCAGGCGTTGCTAGAGCGCTTGACGCACCTGTTGTTCCTGTACGTGCTGCGCCAGCAGGTCATTGCCGGGCAGTCACTGGGCGGGCTTGTCGCCCTCGTTCGCCAGCCAGCGTTTACCGGGCTGCTGGAGCAGTTGATCGAACAACCGGGGCAAGCCTGGACGCTGGAGAGCATGGCCGCCTGCACCGGCTTATCGCGGTCTGCGTTTTTCAAGCGCTTCAACGAACTGGCGGGGCAATCGCCAGGGCAGGTGCTGCTGGCACTGCGCATGCGCCATGCCAGCCAGTTGCTGCGGGCGGGTAATACCGTGGAGCAAGTGGGTGCGCAGGTGGGGTATCAGTCGGTGGCGGCGTTTACCCGGGCGTTTGCCAAGGCCATGGGGGTGCAGCCTGGGGCCTATCGGCGCCAACACGAAGGGCGCTGATCGGCGTACTTCCCTACTCGCGCAAAGGCCGGTTCGGGCAAGCCCTTCACACCTGGTCTACCGGAATATCCCCAGCCCCCTTGGCCTCCCGCCGCTCACCCATCCAGGCATCGACCTGCTGGCCAAATTCAGCCGGGGCCTTGCGCCCGAAGCGCATGGCCAGGTCCAGCACAGTCTGCTGTGCCAATGATTCTTCCATGCGCTTCTGCGCCCCCAGCATCACTGCGTGGATCGCACAGGTACCCTCGGTCGCCCAACGCGGCGGCGAGCCGTCGAACAAGGTGCAACGCTCGCGCACCTCGCGGCAATCGAAGATCTTCTTCGGTCCATCAATGGCATGGACGATATCCAGCACGCTGATCTGCGCCGCCGGCCGCGCCAGGCGGAAGCCGCCGCGCACGCCTTCGGTGGCCGCCACCAGCCCGGCACGGGCCAGCTTGGTGAAGACCTTGGCCAGGTATTCCTGCGGCACGCCTTGCAACTCGGCCAGGTCGCGCACGCTGGAATCACGAGTTTCACCGCGCTCGTCGACTAAAAACAACAGGCAATGGATACCGTATTCCACGCCAGCACTGTAAAGCGACATTCAAATCTCCGACCGATTTTGTCGTACATGTTACGCCGATACCCCGGCACTGACAAAACAAGGTGTCAAAAGGTAGCTCCACCGCAAAGGGAAAAGCCCTTGCCGAAGGCAACTACGACCGATATAGTCGTAGTTACTCGAAGGCCATACAGCTGGCCCCCGATGCCCTCTTCGAACCTTGCGGAGCACCTTCATGAAATCCAACATCCTGATCATCGGTGCCGGCTTTGCCGGTGTCTGGAGCGCCCTGAGCGCTGCCCGCCTACTCGACCAGGCGCAACGTGCCGATCTCAGCATCAGCGTGCTGGCGCCACAGCCGGAACTGCGCATTCGTCCGCGCTTTTACGAGGCCGACGTGCATGGCATGAAGGCGCCTCTGGGTGAACTGTTCGAGGCCGTGGGCATTCACTTCTTCCCGGGCAACGCCGACAGCATCGACACCGAAGGTCGCAGCGTCAGCTATACCGACACCCACGGCCAGCCACAGCGCATCGCCTACGACCGCCTGATCCTGGCCGCAGGCAGCCAGGTTGCCCGCCCGGCAGTACCAGGCCTGGCGGAGCATGCGTTCGATGTCGACCAGATGGAATCGGCCATGCGCCTGGAGCAGCATCTGGTCGATCTGGCCGCCCTGCCCGCTTCGCCAACTCGCAATACCGTGGTGGTGTGCGGCGGCGGCTTCACCGGCATCGAGACCGCAACCGAAATGCCTACTCGCCTGCGCTCGATCCTCGGGGCCGACGCGGCATTGCGGGTAGTGGTGGTCGACCGTGGTGCGCAAGTGGGGGCGGCATTGGGTGAAGGGATCACACCGTCGATTGTTGCCGCGTGTGAACAGGCCGGGGTCGAATGGCTGGCCGGCGCTTCGGTGGTGGCTGTCGATGCTGCGGGAGTCACCCTGGACAACGGCGAGCACATCGCCAGCAACACGGTAATCTGGACCGTTGGCGTCAAGGCCAGCCCGTTGACGGCGCACGTTGCCGGCGAGCGCGATACCTTCGGCCGGCTGAAAGTGGATGGCCATTTGAAAGTGCTGGGCCAGGAGCACGTTTATGCCACCGGCGACACCGCCTGGGCTGCGGTGGATGACCTGGGCAACCATGCCCTGATGACGTGCCAGCACGCCATCCCCATGGGCCGCCACGCCGGCAACAACGCCGCCGCCGACCTGCTCGGCCTGCAGCCGGTGCTGTATCGCCAGCCCAAATACGTCACCTGCCTGGACCTGGGCGACTGGGGCGCCGCCTTCAGCGAAGGCTGGGAGCGCGAACTGAAGCTGCACGGCCAGGAAGGCAAGGCCCTCAAGCGCCAGATCAACTCGGTATGGATTTATCCGCCAGCGGCTGACCGCGCCTTGGCGCTGGCTGCGGCGGACCCAATGATCGCCATCGTTTAACGGCATTTTTCTGACAAAACCGTCAACAATTGGCGGTTTTGTCAGTTTTGGCCGTTACATTGAATGGCTGTTCAATAATGATGGCCATATGGCATCATTGAAATCAAAAAAGTCACGAGGGTGAGACACACAAACAACTCCGCAGCGCATCAAGAGCCTGGCGCCATACCGGTGACCCGGCCATCCACCCAAGCTCCTGAGGCCTGCACGCCACCGTCAAGGAGCATTCCATGCAGTTACGGAATTTGAAGATCGGCATTCGCGCTGCAAGCGTGTTCGCCCTGTTGGGCATCCTGGTCCTGTTCATGGGCTTGATCGCACTTTACGAAACCCGGCAGATGGACAAAGCCACGGATGAAATCCGGGTGACCTGGATGCCGGCCGTAATAGCCCTCGGTGACATCAGCGCCAACCTCGGGCGTGCCCGCGCCGTCACCTTGCGTGCCGCGCTGGACGACAACCCCAGTGACCGCGAGCGCAACCTGCAGATGCTCAACGGCATCAATACCGAGCTGAATAATGCGCTGAAGGATTATGCCGACACGATCATCGCTGCCGATGACCGCGCCCTGTTCAATGCCTTCAGCGCGGCTTATCAGCACTATTTCGAATTACAGACCCGCGTGCTGCAAGACATTCAAGCTGGGCACATGGACGACGCCAAGCAGCAGATCAGCGGCCCGCTGACTCAGCACGCCGACAGCATGATGCAGGCCATGGCAGCGTTGATCGCCTATAACGGCACAGGTGCCGAACAAGCCTCGCAGCGCAGCAGCGACGTAGCGGACGAAGCGTTCACTGCGCTGGTTGCCTCACTGGTGGTGATCATGCTGGCCCTTGCAGCCATCGCTACCGTGCTCACCCGCAGTATCGTCGTGCCGCTGGCCGATGCACTGGCTGTGGCCGAGCGCGTGGCGACCGGCGACCTGACCCGGGAGATACGGGTAACCGGCCGCGATGAGCCGGCCATGCTATTGCGCGCCCTGAGCCGGATGCAGGGCAGCCTGCGCGATACCATTCGCCAGATCGCCGCGTCTTCCGACCAACTGGCCTCAGCCTCGGAAGAACTGCACACTGTCACTGAAGACACCAGCCGCGGCCTGCATCAGCAAAGTGCAGAAATCGACCAGGCCGCCACGGCGGTGAATCAGATGACTGCGGCAGTCGAGGAAGTGGCGAACAACGCGGTCAGCACTGCTGATGCATCCAAGGGCGCTGACCAGACCACCCGCGATGGCCGCGACCAGGTCAACCAGGCGTTGGCATCCATCCAGCATCTGGTAGCGGATGTGACCGGCACATCGGCCGAGATCGAACAACTGGCCAGCAACGCCAACGAGATCAGCCGGGTGCTGGACGTGATTGGTGCAATTGCCGGGCAGACCAACCTGCTGGCACTGAACGCCGCCATCGAGGCGGCACGGGCCGGAGAGGCAGGACGTGGGTTTGCCGTGGTGGCTGACGAGGTACGCGCCCTTGCCCACCGTACCCAGCAATCGACGGCAGAGATCGAGCAGATGATTGCCGGGATTCAGAACGGCACCGAGCGGGCAGTGACAGCAATGCACAGCAGCCAGGGTCGCGCCACGGGTACGCTGGAAGTGGCACAAAGCGCAGGGCAGGCGTTGGAGGTGATTGCCGAGGCCATTGCCTCGATCAACCAGCGCAACCTGGTGATTGCCAGTGCCTCGGAGGAGCAGGCGCAGGTCGCACGCGAGGTGGACCGGAACCTGGTGAATATTCGTGACCTGGCGATGCAAACGTCGGCGGGGGCGAATCAGACCAGTGCGGCGGCGCAGGAACTGTCGCGGTTGGCGGTGGACCTGAACGGGATGGTGGCGCAGTTCAAGGTTTGATCCAAAACAGCCGGGGCCGCATTGCAGCCCCGGCTACAGCAACAGCGGTCTATCAGTCGTTGACGCTTACCACCCGCCCCGCCTTCTCGACAGCCTTCCCCCGCGTCGCCAGGCAGTAGTAAAGCGGCACGGTCACCAGCAAGCCGAACAGCCACGACAGGTCAGCCCCTTCGACAATGTTCGAGTACGGCCCCACATACAGCGAAGTATTGGCAAACGGCAGCTGCACCAGGATGCCGCAGGCATAGGCAATGATCGCGTGGTGGTTGAAGCGGCCATAGATGCCGCCGTCGGCACTGAAGATCGAGGCGATGTCGTACTGGCCCTTCTTGATCAGGTAGAAATCGATCAGGTTGATCGAAGCCCACGGCACCAGCACCAGCAGCAGCGCCAGGATCAGGCCGATGAACTGGCCGATGAAGTCCGCCGAGGCATTCAGTGCCACCATCCCGCAGCCCACCAGAATGACCGAGGCCAGTATCACCCGTACCCTGATGCTCGGCGTCCACTCGGCCATGAAGGTCTGGATCGCGGTCACGATCGACAGCACGGCGCCGTAAAGGTTGAGGGCGTTGTGGCTGATGATGTTAAGCAGGAACAACACCATCAGGATCGGGCCCAGCCAGCCGGTGGCCTGCTTCACCGCATCCATTGCGTCGGTGCCTTCCGGCACGCACAGCACCGCCACCGTACCAAAGCTGAAGCACAGGATGGTGCCCAGGGTGGCGCCGAAGTAAGTGGCCCAGAACGGCTTGGCAATGCCCACTTCACGGGGCAGGTAGCGCGAGTAGTCAGAGGTGTACGGCGAGAAGCTGATCTGCCAGATCACACCCAGCGACACGGTGGCAATGAAGCCCGACAGGTTAAACGCGCCACGGCTGAAAAAGTCAGCCGGCAGATCCTGGACGAACATCATGATGAAACCGGCCAGCAACGCCGAGCCCATCACCCAGGTACCGATGCGGTTGAGGATATGGATGAAGCGGTAGCCGATCACGCCAATGGCAGTCGCACTCAGGGCACCGATCACGATCGCGCCGGGCATCGGCACGCTCGGCGCGATGCCGTGAATGGTCTTGCCCGCCAGGACGATATTGGAAATGAAGAAGCCGACATAGATCAGCGCGGTGAAGAACACGATCAGCAAGGCACCGTAGCGGCCAAACTGGCCACGGCTCTGCACCATTTGCGGAATGCCCAGCTGCGGCCCCTGTGCAGAGGCCAGGGCGATGACCACGCCCCCGACCAGATGGCCCAGCACGATGGCGATCAGGCCCCACAACAGGTTCAGGTGGAACACCTGGACCACCATGGCGCCGGTCACAATAGGCAGTGGCGCGATGTTGGTACTGAACCAGAGGGTGAACAGGTCGCGCGCCTTCCCATGGCGCTCGGCAGGTGGAACGTAATCGACCGTGTGATTCTCGACAAACTGGTGTTGCGACGACGGTTGGGACATGGTTTTCAGCTCGAAAGGTCGTTTTTATCTTTGTAAGGAAACCGCATCAAGGCGGCCTCTCAGCTGCGGACCATATTATGGTATTCCAAACTTTTGACAACACTGATCCGCATGAAAAAGCGGCCACTGATCCGCTTGCAAAACCCCTGCGACAAACCGCCTCACCGCTCAAGGCCACGTTTTTCGTGGCTTTGGGCCGTTCATCGCGAAAACGCAGGGTTGAAAATTCCGCTTGCAAAATAGGTATTACGGTATACCATCAGACACATCAACGATAAAAACCGCGGACCACCGCAGCCCTTCAGAGGTACTCCCGATGATCGACGCAACTGTCTACAAGAACGTTCTGGGCTCCTTCCCGTCCGGCGTTACCGTCATCACCACCCAGGACGACGACGGCTCGGTCGTCGGCCTGACCGCCAGCGCCTTCTCCTCCCTGTCGATGGACCCGCCGCTGGTGCTGTTCTGCCCCAACTACACCTCCGACTCCTACCCGGTACTGATCAAGCAGAAGCGCTTTGCCATTCACCTGCTGTCCGGTGAACAGCAGGCCGAAGCCTACGCGTTCGCCAAGAAGGGCAAGGACAAGGCCAGCGGCATCGAGTGGACCCTGAGCGAACTGGGCAACCCGATCCTGGCCGGTGCCACCGCCGTCATCGAATGCGAACTGTGGCGTGAATATGAAGGTGGCGACCACGCCATCATGGTCGGCAAGGTACACAACCTGATCGTCCCTGCCGAAGCGCCACGGCCGATGGTGTACTGCCGCGGCAAGATGGCCAGCCTGCCGGCCTTTGCCTGAAGCCTGCAGTTGGACGCAGCCTGCTCCCACACTGAAGCCCGATTGACTGACGGGCAATAACAAGCGTTGAGGAAAAACCCATGAAATTTTCGTTGTTCGTACACATGGAACGTTGGGATGAACAGGTCAGCCACCGCCAGCTGTTCGAAGACCTGACCGAACTGACCCTGATGGCCGAAGACGGCGGTTTCAGCACCGTGTGGATCGGCGAACACCACGCCATGGAATACACCATTTCGCCAAGCCCGATGCCACTGCTGGCCTACCTGGCCGCGCGCACCGAGAAGATCCGCCTGGGCGCTGGCACCATCATCGCGCCGTTCTGGAACCCGATCCGCGTCGCTGGCGAATGCGCCCTGCTCGACGTGATCAGCAACGGCCGCATGGAAGTGGGCCTGGCCCGCGGCGCCTATCAGTTCGAGTTCGACCGCATGGCAGGTGGCATGCCGGCCACCGACGGCGGCAAGGCGCTGCGCGAGATGGTGCCGGTGGTGCGCAAGCTGTGGGAAGGCGACTACGCCCACGACGGTGAAGTCTACAAGTTCCCGACCTCCACCAGCGTACCGAAGCCGTTCAACGCCACGCCGCCTATGTGGATCGCCGCCCGCGACCCGGACTCGCACAACTTTGCCGTTGCCAATGGTTGCAATGTCATGGTCACCCCGCTGATGAAGGGGGACGAAGAAGTGCTGGACCTGAAGAACAAGTTCCAGGCCGCCCTGGACAACAACCCAGACGTGCCGCGCCCGCAACTGATGGTGCTGCGCCACACCCATGTGCACAGCCCGGCTGATCCGGAAGGCTGGAAGGTCGGCGCCCAGGCGATCTCGCGCTTCTACCGCACCTTCGATGCCTGGTTCGGCAACAAGACCACCCCGGTGAATGGCTTTCTGGAGCCGAGCCCGGAGTCGAAATTCGCCGAAGTGCCGGCGTTCCAGCTGGAGAACATCCGCAAGAACACCATGATCGGCACGCCGGAAGAGATCATCGCACGCATCAAGTACTACCAGGAACTGGGCGTCGACGAGTTCAGCTTCTGGTGCGACAACAGCTTGCCCCACGCCGAGAAGAAGAAGTCGCTCGAGCTGTTCATCAAGGAAGTGGTGCCGGCGTTCGCCTGAATTCCCATTGCCTGAATCATTGCGGGACGCGCCCGCTCCCGTGGGCCCCTTCGGCCTGCGTGAGCGGGCTTTTTTTTGAAACCTGTGCAGTCCCTGTGGAAGCGGGCAAGCCCGCGAAGAGGCCAGTACAGACAATAGAGAAATCAAGGCATCAGGCCACCTTTCGTCCCCCGACAAGAGAAATTTCCTGACACCTCTTGCACAACAAATATTATGGTATACCATCAGACAACAAGAGCTGATAACCCTCACCAGGAGCCATCCATGAGTTTCGAAATCCGCAAGATCGTCACCTACTCCGAAGAGACCCGCATCGAAGGCGGCAAAGCCACCGACAAGCCGGTGACCATGGTCGGCCTGGCCGTCGTGATCAAGAACCCATGGGCCGGTCGCGGTTTCGTTGAAGACCTGAAGCCGGAAATTCGCGCCAATTGCTCGGAGCTGGGTGCCCTGATGGTCGAGCGCCTGACTGCTGCCATTGGCGGCGCCGACAAGATCGAGGCCTACGGTAAGGCCGCCGTCGTCGGCGCCGATGGCGAAATCGAGCACGCCTCGGCCGTCATCCATACCCTGCGCTTCGGCAACCACTACCGCGAGGCGGTACAGGCCAAGAGCTACCTGAGCTTCACCAACAAGCGCGGCGGCCCAGGCACTTCGATCCAGATCCCGATGATGCAGAAGGACGACGAAGGCCTGCGTTCGCACTACATCACCCTGGAAATGCAGATCGAAGATGCCCCGCGTGCCGATGAAATCGTCGTGGTCCTGGGCGCAGCCGATGGCGGCCGCCTGCACCCGCGCATCGGCAACCGTTACATCGACCTGGAAGAACTGGCTGCCGAAAAAGCCAACGCTCAATAACAACAACCAAGACGGGCCGGGGCGTGGCGTGCTTACCCGCCGCGCCCGACCTTCAAGGAGCGCCCTCCATGATTCAGCCTGTCGCTGAACGCACACCTGCCGGCACCAGCTATCTGGATGTCGGCCAGGGCCAACCCGTGGTGCTGATCCACGGCGTGGGCCTGAACAAGGAAATGTGGGGCGGTCAGTTCGTTGGCCTGGCCAACGACTACCGCGTCATCGCCTACGACATGCTCGGCCACGGTCAAAGCCGCGTACCGGCCGCCGACACACCGCTGGAAGGCTATGCCGACCAGCTCGCCGAACTGCTTGACCACCTGCAAATTGCACAAGCCACCGTGATCGGCTTCTCCATGGGCGGCCTGGTTGCCCGTGCGTTCGCCCTCAATTACCCGCAGCGCCTGGCTGCACTGGTCGTGCTCAACAGCGTGTTCAACCGCACCCCCGAGCAAAGTGCCGGGGTGATCGCCCGCGCTGCCCAGGCGGCGGAGCTGGGCCCAGACGCCAACGTCGATGCTGCCCTGGACCGCTGGTTCAGCCGTGAATACAAGGCTGCCAACCCGGCGCAGGTCGCCGCCATTCGCCAGGTGCTGGCGAGCAACGACCCGCAGGGTTACCACACCACTTATTCGCTGTTCGCCACTCAGGACATGTACCGCGCCGACGACCTGGGCAGTATCCAGGTGCCGACGCTGATCGCCACCGGCGAACTCGACTCGGGCTCCACCCCGGCCATGACCCGCCAGCTCGCCGCCAGCATTCCTGGCGCACGCAGTGTGGTCCTCGCCGAGCAACGGCATATGATGCCAGTGGAAGCACCGCGTGAAGTCAACAAGATGCTGCTGGACTTCCTCACCCAAGCCCGCACCCTCACCGAATCCGCCAAGGGGATTGTTGCATGACCCTCGTTCGTTTCCAGATGTGCATCGACGGCCAATGGCGCGATGCCCAGAGCGGCAAGACCTTCGACAGCCTCAACCCGGCCACCGCCCAGGCCTGGGCGCAACTGCCCGACGCCGATGAAGCCGATGTGGAGCTGGCCGTTCAGGCCGCCCAGCGTGCCTTCGACAGCAAGGCGTGGCGCAGCATTACCGCCACCGCGCGCGGCAAGCTGTTGCGTCGTCTGGGTGACCTGATTGCCGAGAACAAGGAGCACCTGGCCCAGCTGGAAAGCCGTGACAACGGCAAGCTGATCCGCGAAACCCGCGGTCAGGTCGGCTATCTGCCGGAGTTCTTCCACTACACTGCGGGCCTGGCCGACAAGCTCGAAGGCGGCACCCTGCCGTTGGACAAACCCGACCTGTTCGCCTACACCGTGCACGAGCCAATCGGCGTGGTTGCCGGGATCATCCCGTGGAACAGCCCGCTGTACCTCACCGCGATCAAGCTGGCGCCGGCCTTGGCTGCCGGCAACACCATCGTGCTCAAACCGTCCGAGCACGCCTCGGCAACCATCCTCGAGCTGGCCCGACTGGCCCTTGAGGCCGGCTTCCCGGCCGGTGTGGTCAACGTGGTCACCGGCTACGGCCCCAGCACCGGCGCGGCGCTGACCCGCCACCCGCTGGTGCGCAAGATCGCCTTCACCGGCGGTGCCGCCACCGCCCGCCACGTGGTGCGCAGCAGTGCCGAAAACTTCGCCAAGCTGTCGCTGGAGCTGGGCGGCAAGTCGCCGAACATCATCTTCGCCGACGCCGACCTGGACAGCGCCATCAATGGCGCCGTGGCCGGCATCTACGCCGCGTCCGGGCAAAGCTGCGTGGCCGGTTCGCGCCTGCTGGTGCAGGATGAAATCTTCGACGTGTTCGTCGAGCGCCTGATTGCCCGCGCCAAGCGCATCCGCATCGGCAACCCGCAGGACGACGCCAGCGAAATGGGCCCGATGGCCACCGCGCAACAGCTGGCAGTCGTCGAAGGCCTGGTGGCAGCAGCCAAGGCCGAAGGCGCAAAACTGCACATGGGCGGAAAGCGTGCCGACGTTGAAGGTGACGGCTGGTTCTACGAGCCGACCCTGTTCGAGTGCGACAGCAACGCGATGACCATCATGCAGGAAGAAGTGTTCGGCCCGGTCGCCGCGGTGATCCGCTTCAAGACCGAAGAAGAAGCGCTGGCCATAGCCAACGACTCGCAATTCGGCCTGGCTGCCGGCATCTGGACGCGCGATCTGGGCCGTGCCCACCGCCTGGCCCGCGACGTGCGTTCGGGGATCATCTGGGTCAACACCTACCGTGCCGTGTCGGCCATGGCACCGATAGGTGGTTTCAAGAACAGCGGCTACGGCCGTGAGAGCGGCATCGATTCGGTGCTGGCCTATACCGAGCTGAAGACCGTGTGGATCAACTTGTCCACCGCGCCGATGCCCGACCCGTTCGTGATGCGCTAAGAGGAACACGAGATGATCGAACCCGGCATCTACAAAGACGTGATGGGCTCCTTCCCATCCGGCGTCACGGTAGTGACCACCCTGGACGCCGACGGCGGCATCGTCGGCATCACCGCCAGTGCATTCAGCGCGCTGTCGATCGACCCGGCGCTGGTGCTGTTCTGCCCCAACTACGCCTCCGACACCTACCCGATCCTGCGCGACAGCAAGCAGTTCGCCATCCACCTGCTGTCCGCCGACCAGACCGCCGAAGCCTATGCCTTCGCAGGCAAGGGCAAGGACAAGGCCAAGGGCGTGGAGTGGCACCTGAGCGAGCTGGGCAACCCCCTGCTGGCCAAGGCTACGGCGATCATCGAGTGCGAGTTGTGGCGCGAGTACGACGGCGGTGACCACGCGATCATTGTCGGCGCGGTGAAGAACCTGGTGTTGCCGGCCGAGCCGGTGACCCCGATGGTCTACCACAAAGGCAAGCTCGGCGCCCTGCCGCCGCTTGGCTGATACATCTTGAAGTCGGTGTTGGCCGCTTCGCGGGCTCGCCCGCTCCCACAGGTATCGCACAGATCCTGGAACCCGTGGGAGCGGGCAATCCCGCGAAAAAGCCAACACCGATGACCCTGTTTTCAGGGGTCGCGCTAATCGTCTCACCCTCGGTTGCGGCCCCTGTTTTATGCCGGAGTACTGCACATGAGCAATGAAAAGTACGAAAAGGGTCTGAAAATCCGCACCCAGGTGCTGGGCGAGGACTACGTCAACCGCTCGATCCAGAACGCAGATGAGTTCACCAAACCGTTGCAGGAGCTGGTCACCGAGTATTGCTGGGGTCACGTCTGGGGCCGTGAAGGCTTGTCGCTGAAAGAGCGCAGCATGATAAACTTGGCCATGATTTCCGCGCTCAACAGGCCCCACGAGCTCAAATTGCACATTCGCGGTGCCCTGCGCAATGGCCTGAGCCGTGAACAGATTCGCGAAATCCTGCTCCAGGTCGGCATTTATTGCGGCGTACCCGCGGCGGTGGACAGTTTCCGCCTGGCCCGTGAAGCCTTTGCCGAAGCCGATGCGGAGCAAACCCGTTAACAACGGGCTGTTCGAACCACTGCATGGAAAGCCTCGGTTCGAGGCATTCCGCGATGTTGGCGCAACAGCCTCATAAAGAGCGCACCTGATGAAACGCCAGCCACTCGACGACAGCTTCAAGGTCAACCGCAATCCCGTTACTCTGCGCGAAATCGTGCTCGACAAGCTGCGCGCCGCTATCATGAACTTTCACCTGCTGCCCGGCGACCGCCTGGTCGAACGCGACCTGTGCGACCGTCTCGGCGTCAGCCGCACTTCGGTACGTGAAGCGCTGCGTCACCTGGAGTCCGAAGGCCTGGTGGAGTTCGCCGACGCCAAAGGCCCACGCGTGGCCATCATCACCCTGGAAGACGCACGTGACATCTATGAGCTGCGCTGTGTGCTCGAAGGCCTGATCGTGCAACTGTTCACCCTCAACGCCAAGGCCAAGGACATCCGTGCGCTGGAACGCGCGCTGGAAGTGAACCGCGAGGCACTGGAAGAAGGTGAGCTGCAACAGGTACTGGATTCGGTACAAGGTTTCTACGATGTGCTGCTGGAAGGCTCCGGCAACCAGGTGGCGGCCCAGCAGTTGCGCCAGTTGCAAGCACGCATCAGCTACCTGCGCGCCACCTCGGTATCGCAGGAAAACCGCCGCGGCGCCAGCAACCGCGAAATGGAAAAGATCGTCGAGGCAATCAAGAGCGGTGACCCGCTGGTAGCCCACCAGGCCTCGGTCGACCACGTCCGCGCCGCCGCCAAGGTGGCCTTGGAATACCTGCGCCAGAAGCAGGATGACAACGCCAAGGTGCGCGACATTGTCGAACCCTTGGCCCTGAAGGAACCCCGCATAGGTCGCTGATCATGCCCAATGCCCCGCGCTACTGCCCGCACTGCACCACGGAACTGGCCCGGGGCGTTCCCACAGGCGATACCCACGAACGCCTGCATTGCACCGGCTGCGGCTACATCCATTACATCAACCCCAAGATCATCGCCGGCTGCATCATCGAGCGCGATGGAAAGTACCTGCTGTGCCAGCGCGCCATTCCCCCTCGCCCCGGCACCTGGACCTTGCCTGCGGGGTTCATGGAAGCTGGCGAAACCACCGAGCAGGCGGCGCTGCGCGAGGTATGGGAAGAAAGCGGCGTACGTGCAGACATCGTCTCGCCGTATTCGATCTTCAGCGTGCCAAAGATCAGCGAGGTCTACATCATCTTCCGAGCCATCGTCACCGAAGAAACCGGGCAGTACGGGCCTGAGACGCTGGCGTACAAGTTCTTCGAGCCGGATGAAATCCCCTGGGATGAGATCTACTACCCGGCCATCCGGCAAATTCTCGAACGCTACATCCTCGAGCGGCAGGCCGGGGTGTATGGCATTTACATGGGCAATGATGACACCGGCAAGGTGCACTTCATGCGCTAGCCGGTACGGCCTCTTCGCGGGTGAACCTGCACTCACCCGGATTGCGCAGTTACCGAGGCTCGTGCAGTGGCACAGCCCCTCACAAAACCCTCGCCAACGGTCTATTCTCGGTGCACCCTAAGGGCCTTGAGAAAGAGGACCGGCAAAGCACATGGCTAGATGGCTAGATGGCGGCGGGCTAATGGCCGAACGCATCCGCAACCACGACTGGGCCACCACCCCACTGGGCCCGCTGGAACATTGGCCCGACGCCCTGAAAACCACGATGGCTCTGTGCCTGGCCTCGCGCTTTCCGCAAGCCGTGCTCTGGGGCCCGGACTTGATCACCCTGTACAACGATGCCTTCACCCCGATTCTCGGTCGCAAGCCCCTGGCCTTGGGCATCCCCTTCCGCGACGTGTGGCACGAAGCCTGGGATGAAATCAGCAGCATGGCGGCCCGCGCGTTGGCCGGCGAAGCGGTTTACATCGAAGACTTCCCGCTGATGATCGACCGCAACGGCGGCCTGGAGCGGGCCTATTTTACCTTCTGCTACAGCCCGATTCGCGGCCATGATGGCGAGATACTGGGCATGCTCGACACGGTCACCGAAACCACCGCCAGCGTGGTCACCAACCAGCGCCTGAACTTTCTCGATACCCTCGGGCGAGCCGTGACCGAGGCGACCGACCCGGACCAGATCATGGCCATCACCACCCGCATGCTGGTCGAGCACCTTGGCTTGTCCAGCTGCGCCTATGCGGTGATGGACCCCGACGAGGACGGTTTCACCATTTGCGGCGATGCGGTGACACCCGGCTCACCACGCCTGGTGGGCCACTATCACCTGCATGACTTCGGCCGCCTGGCGGTCAGCCGCCTGCGCAGCGGCCTGGCCCTGGTAATCAACGACAACCTGCGCGAACTGGCCACTGACGAGGCGGCGACTTTTCAGGCCATCGGCATTACGGCCACCATTTGCATGCCACTGATCAAGGGTGGCAGGCTGACCGCGCTGATGGCGATTCACGACCGCGTACCCCGGGTATGGACCGACTACGAGCAAACACTGATCAGCGAAGTGACCGAGCGATGCTGGGCACATATACAACGGGCCCAGGCCCATGCCGAAGTGCGCGAAGCGATGGCGGCCCTGGAAGCGCTCAACACCACCTTGGAACATCGCGTCGAAGAACGCACCACTCAGTTGCTGCACACCGAGGCCGTGCTGCGCCAAGCCCAGAAGCTGGAAGCCATTGGCCAGCTGACCGGCGGCGTAGCCCACGACTTCAATAACCTGCTGACCATCATCCGCTCGTCGCTGCACTTCCTGCAGCGCCCCAACCTCGCCGAGGAGCGCCGCGAGCGCTACCTCAAGACCATGTCCGACACGGTCGACCGTGGTGCCAAACTGACCGGCCAGCTACTGGCCTTCGCCCGCCGCCAGGCCCTCAGCCCACAGGTGTTCGAGGCCGGGCCTCGGCTGGAGGCCATGGCCGACATGCTCGACACCGTCACTGGCGCGCGCATCCGGGTCGAGCTGCAGTTACCGCAAGCGCCCTGCCACATCCGCGCCGACCTCAGCCAGTTGGAGACCGCGGTGATCAACCTGATGCTCAATGGCCGCGATGCCATGGCAGGCGAAGGTGCCTTGCAGCTGCGCCTGCAGGCCGACCAGTGCCTGCCTGCCTTGCGCGGCCAGCCTTCGCTGCCTGGCCCGTTCGCGGCGATATCGGTGAGCGACAGCGGAGTCGGTATTGCCAGCGAGTTGCTGGAGCGCATCTTCGACCCGTTCTTCACCACCAAGGCCCCGGGTGAAGGTACCGGGCTCGGGTTGTCGCAGGTGTTCGGTTTCGCCAAGCAATCCGGGGGCGATGTACAGGTGAACAGCATCCCCGGCCAGGGCACCACCTTTACCCTGTACCTGCCGCAGGAGGACTCACCTGCGGCCTTGCCCGAAGACGCCTCGGCCGGCAGCCAGCAGCAGGTACAGGGCGAGCGGCGACGAATACTGGTGGTAGAAGACAACCCCGACCTGGGCAGCTTCACGGCTCAGTTCCTCGAGGACCACGGCTACCAAATCAGCTATGCGCGTTCGGCAGAAGAAGCGCTGGCGCAGTTGACTGGCCCGGCAGGTGATTTTGATGCGGTGTTTTCCGATGTGGTCATGCCCGGCATGGGTGGCTTGGCACTGGCCCGCGAACTTCGCCGCCAGCGCCCGCAGTTGCCGGTGATCCTTACTTCGGGCTTTAGCGATGCGATTGCCGAAGGCGGGCACCAAGGGTTCACCTTCCTGGCCAAACCCTACTCGGCAGAACAGGTGTGCCAGATGCTCGGGCAAGTACTCGGCCACTGATACTTGTCGCAATGGACGATCAACGGCGCCCTTCTGCCAGCATGCGCACCGCCAGCCCCGCCAGCACCGTTCCCATCAACCAACGCTGAACCTGTTGCCACAGTGGCCTGCCAGCCAGGAACACGGCGATGGAGCCGGCCATTATCGCAATCAGCGCGTTGAACGTAACGCTGATGGCGATCTGCGTCGAACCCAGCACCAGCGACTGCAACAGCACGCTGCCGTGGCCCGGTTCGATGAATTGCGGCATAAGCGACAGGTACATGACGGCAATCTTGGGGTTGAGCAGGCTGGTGGCAAACCCCATGGTGAATAGCCGCCGCGGGCTGTCGGCGGGCAGTTCACGGAGCTGGAACGGCGATTGGCCACCCGGCCGCAGCGCCTGCCAGGCCAGGTACAACAGGTACAGCGCGCCACCGATGCGCAGCGCGTCGTAGGCAAAGGGTACTGCCATCACCAGCGCCGTAATGCCCATTGCCGCGCAGAACATGTAGATGACGAAGCCCAGAGCCACACCGCCAAGCGAAATCAACCCGGCTTGACGGCCCTGGCAGATCGAGCGGGAAATCAGGTAGATCATGTTCGGCCCTGGGGTCAGGACCATGCCGAGGCAAATCAGGGCGAACGTGAGCAGTTGCGTGGTTTCGGGCATGGGGCACTTCCTGGTTGTGCATGAGGGTGCAGCGAGTGTATCTGAAGTCATTCTGAACCGATAAATTCAGGTCATTTGCCCGGCTATCAAGCCCAGGGCGACGGTAATCATCGCCATCCCCGACACCCGCCCAACCAGCTTTGCCGCCCCCGGCCGGGTGCTCAGCACCGCTTTGGCGCCATAGCCGACCAGCGTGTAGATCACCAGCGAACTGCACAGGTGGACCAGCCCCAGCAACAAGATCTGCAACGGTACGGGCCAGCTCGACTGCGGGTCGGTGAACTGCGGCAGCAGGGCCAGGAACAGCAGGAATACCTTGGGGTTCAGGCCGCTGACGCAAAAACCCTTCAACGCCCAGCGCGAGCCCGACTCCCCCGCGCCGCCCTGCCCGGCCGCCGGCAAGGATGGGCTGAGCAACAGGTTACCGCCCAGCCACAGCAAATAGGTGCACCCCGCCAGGGTCAGCAAGGTCAGCGCCAACGGGTGACCAGCCAGCAGGCTGCCAACCCCGGCCGCCACCACCAGCGTGGCCAGGAAATGCCCCGACAACATTCCCGCCACCGCTGGCATCACCCAGCGACCGCGCATGCCTGCAGAGATGGCATACGCCCAATCTGCACCCGGGGTAATCACGAACAGCATCGACACCGCCCAGAACGCCGTCAGCACACTGATAGCCACTTGAATCTTCCTTATCTACTGCATTGGGATGTCGAAAGATTACGGATTTCGCTCGGGGATATTCTTTCGTATATTTCCCCTTGGCATTCATGAATTGGAAGATTCTTCCCAATGGATAGAACTGATCGAAAGATCCTTGCCGAGCTGCAAAAAGACGGGCGCCTGTCGGTAACCGAGCTGGCCGACCGTGTGGGGCTCAGCCTGTCACCCTGTCATCGGCGCTTAAAGGCACTGGAAGAGTCCGGAGCCATTCTGGGCTATCACGCACGGCTGGCACCGAGCGCCCTTGGGCTGAACTTTGCCGCGCTGGTATTCGTGACGCTACGCGAGGTAACCCGCCAGCCGGTGGCGGACTTTGAAACGGCACTGGCGCAGATCCCGCAGATTGTCGAAGCGCAGCGGCTGTTCGGCGACCCGGATTACCTGCTGCATGTGGTAGCCAAGGACCTGCCGGCGTTTCAGAAGCTGTATGACGAGCACCTGACCAGTATTCCCAATGTGAAACGCTTGAGCTCGACCTTGGTGATGAAGGAAGTGCTTCAGGATCGGCTGCTACCCATGTAGCTGTTTCTTCGTGTGCCGGCCCCTTCGCGGGNCCCGCGAAGAGGCCGGCCCAGGCAACCTTTCATCTGCCCTGAAAACGCGCACATCGCACCAACCCAGCCCACCGTGATCCGGTTGCCACCCCCGCCGCCCCTCTACCCCAAGGCCTTCAGCCAGCTGGCACTCTCCTTGCTACCGTCACCCGCTTAAGCTTTTGTCAGCCTTAGTTTTTTTAACGCTTATGGGCACATATTTACTAATTTCTCGTTATCCCCGCGCCCCTCATCATCGCTCCAACAAGAACGCGTCGCCCACCGCCGGCACGCCCCCGGGCAGTTCCCAATGCCCTACCTTGCCTTGGAGTCAGTCATGACCAGTGCAGCCAATTCGGCACCCCTGATAGAAAAACACACGATCGGCTACGTGCCCCCGCAAGACCGCCATGGAAAGGTAAGGGATCTGTTCACACTCTGGTTCGGCGGCAACATCGCGCCGTTGCCCATCGTCACCGGCGCGCTGGGTGTGCAACTGTTCCACCTGAACCTGGTATGGGGCATCGTCGCCATCCTTGTCGGCCACCTGGTCGGCGGGGTGCTGATGGCCCTGCACTCGGCCCAGGGCCCGCAAATGGGCATTCCGCAGATGATCCAGAGCCGCGCCCAGTTCGGCACCCTCGGTGCGCTGTTGGTGGTGGTGATCGCCGGTGTCATGTACATCGGCTTCTTCGCATCCAACATCGTCCTTGCCGGCAAGTCACTGCATGGCGTGGTGGACGCCGTTCCGGTACCGGTGGGCATCGTCATCGGGGCGCTGGGTTCAGGCATCATCGGCATCATCGGCTACCGCTTCATCCACGTGCTCAATCGCATTGGCACCTGGGTACTGGGTATCGGTATCGTGGTCGGCTTCGGCTACATCTTCACCCATGTACAAAGCGACGATTTCCTCACCCGTGGCAGTTTCAACCTGGCCGGCTGGCTGGCCACCGTGTCGCTGGCGGCGTTGTGGCAAATCGCCTTTGCGCCCTATGTGTCGGACTACTCGCGCTACCTCCCGGCAGATGTCAAAGTCAGCTCGACCTTCTGGACCACCTACCTGGGCTCGGCCCTGGGTTCAAGCCTGTCGTTCATCTTCGGCGCCGTGGCCGTGCTGGCGATCCCGGCCGGCATGGACACCATGGACGCGGTCAAGCTGGCCACCGGCACGCTCGGCCCGATCATGCTGGTGCTGTTCCTGCTCAGTGTGATCAGCCATAACGCCCTCAACCTGTATGGCGCGGTGCTGTCGATCATCACCCTGGTGCAAACGTTCGCCTACCGCTGGATCCCCACCGCCAAAAGCCGTGCAGTGCTGTCGCTGATCGTGCTGTCGGCCTGCTGCGTGGTAGCGGTGTTCGCTTCGGCAGACTTCATCGGCCACTTCGTTGACATGGTGCTGGTACTGCTGGTGGTGCTGGTGCCGTGGACGGCGATCAACCTGATCGACTTCTACGCCATTCACAAAGGTGACTACGACATCCAGTCGATCTTCCAGGTCGATGGTGGGATCTATGGGCGCTACAACCCGCAGGCCCTGATCGCCTACGCTGTGGGTATCGTGGTGCAGATACCGTTCATGAACACCCCGCTGTACGTCGGGCCGATTTCCGAGCACATCAACGGGGCTGACCTGTCGTGGCTGGTAGGGTTGGCGATCACCTCGCCGCTGTACTGGTGGCTGGCGAGCCGAGACAGTGCCTACCGTCGTCGGCAGACCAGCGCCAAGCTGGCAGCAGTGGCTTGATCGGTACTGGCCTTTCGCAGCAAAAGATGAAACGGCGGGGTGCAGGCGTCCGAACGCCTGGTGCAATTCAGGCGGGAAACAGCGAACCCGTCGATTGGGAGTGAATGGCAAAAAGTGGGCCGGCGCCAGAAGGCCGGCCCATTTCGCTATTCAGAAGTTGAAGGTGTAACGCATGATCAAGCGATTTTCATTAGCGCTGTCAGCGTAGGTCGAGCGGTTCGTGGAGTTTCGCCATTGGAACGAAACACCCTTCGCCGGCCCACTCTGAATGACATAAGAGATATCAGTGACCCGCTCCCATTCTTTGCCCTCCTCCCCGTTAAGGCGGAGTGAAGCGGCTTGGCGGCTCTTCAGCAGATCAGGATCAACATCATCACCTTTCATGTACCGGGTGGTGAACAGCAAGCCAGGTACACCCAACGCAGCGAAATCAAAGTCGTACCTTGCGAACCACACCCGCTCCTCAGGGGCAGTGAATGTACTGACCAGCGATTCGCCGAACAGGTAGGTATCCGTGCCGTTCACGAACGCAAACGAGGTGTCGCCCCAAGCCTTCTGGTAACCGCCACCGAGGGTGTGTCCCTTGATGCTGTAGGCGAAGTAGCTACTCAGCGTTCTGTTGTCCACCTCACCCAGTTTTTTGGAGCCTGTCTCGCTGGCATCGAACACGCGAACATCCGCGATCACATTGCCTTCCCCCAACGGTTTGATGACTTTAATGCCGGCGAAGTAGGAGGTGTAGAGGTCTTCAAGCTCGGCGGCGTGCAAGCTGAAGGTCATGTCCTTCGTGGGCTTGAAGTCAAATGCCAGGTAGTTGTAGTGATCCGCCTCAACCGGGGCATAGCCCGTGGCTGTGAGTGATTCGAAATCGGTGGAATTACGCTGCTTCACGGCGTTGACCCTTATAGCCGTTACCGTCAATTTATCGATGTCGTTGACGGTCAGCGAACCACCGCGAAAGACCTGAGGCAGCAGGCGGCTGTTATTACTCCAGAGCAGAGGCATCAGAGGGTTTACCCCCCCTATCCTCAACTCCGTCTTACCCATCCTTGCTTTGGCGGTGGCCACGAACTTACCGTATTCATCCTCAACCTGCCTGTCGGAATCGTAGGCCAGCAGCCCTGATCCCGTTCTGTCCGGGCTGGAATCAAGCTTCACCCCCAGCAAGCCCATCGCATCAATACCGAAGCCCACGGGCCCTTCTGTAAAACCCGATTGCAAGTTCAAAATAAAGCCTTGCGCCCACTCATCGCGCTTGGACTGAGTGGCGCCATCATTGCGAAAATCGCGATTATAGTAGAAGTTACGGAGTTCGAGACTGCCTTTGAAGTCTTCCACGAACGCGGCAGAAGCATAAGGCGCGACCAGCAATGCTGCTGAACAAGCCAACGATTTTTTTAAAGCAATAGACATCACAGGCACCTTGTTCTTGTTGTGTGCTTGAACATGGAGCGCAGCGAAGCGCCCCATGCAATGCCAATCCTACAAATGGGTGAAGGCCCGCTTTTGCGGAATGATCGAAACAGTATCACCCTGCCCGGCGCTAAACTTGGACAGGGCGCACGCCAGGTTTTTTATTCTGAGTGAAAGGTCGTGAATGCACGCACGGGTTCACGGCCAGTAACCAACGTGTTCTCAATGCTGCCATCATCGGCATAACCCAAGCTCATCCCACAGACGAGCATTTGGCTCTTCGGTATTGCCAGCATTTCAGTGATGATGCTGTGATATTTAAGGAATGCTGCCTGCGGGCAGGTGTGCAAGCCTCTTCCCCGTGCGGCAATCATGAGGCTTTGCAGGAACATGCCATAGTCCAGCAGGCTCCCTTCCTGAAGCACGCGGTCAATTGTGAAGAACAGGCCAACAGGCGCCCCGAAGAAGCGATAATTCCGGCCGTGTTGCTCGTGCATCCTTTGTTTATCGCTTCGACTGATGCCCAACAAGCTATAGAGCCCCCACCCTACCTCCCTGCGCCGTTCGATGTAGGGAGATGTCCACTCCCTGGGGTAATACGCGTAGGGATCAGAAAAGCGTTGGTCATCAGCCGGATGGTCATCAACCTCAGTCAGTGCTGCGGACAACCGTGCCTTCATATCGCCGGTAACAACATGCACGTTCCAGGGCTGCAGGTTGACGCCTGTTGCGCTATAGCGAGCAACGTTCAGAACCGCTTCAATTTCCTCCCGCGGAACTGGGGTTGGGAGGAACGACCTGATGCTCCGACGTGAGACGATTGCCCAGTCGATCAAACGGGCAGTTTCGTCCGAACCTACCGGTGATTTGCGCAAGCGATCAATAAGCATACCTGGCACCTTTCTCTCAGCATTATGGTCAGGTCAGCTCATGGGCAACCGTGGCCTTCTTCCTCACTACAGCCGAGTCCGAGCGAGATTGGTTGATCATGGTCACTGCAACAGCCCCTACCAGGCCGGCGAGCGCAATTGCCATGAAGTTCTGCTCCAGCGGCAACGCCATCGACACCAAGGCACCAATCAAAACAGGCGCGACAATCGCCCCGACGCGACCGACGCCCGAGGCAAAACCGACGCCAGTCGAGCGGATGGTGGAGGGATAGAAATCGCCGGCGTATGCATAGGCCAGAAGCTGGGTGCCAAGGGTCGAGGCACCCACGATGAACACGACGACAAAGAGCAGTTCGGTGGAGCGGGTATATCCCAGCAACGTGAGTGCAACCGCGCCCACGACATAGAACACCACCAAGACGTGTTTGATGCTGAATTTGTCGCTAAGCCATCCACCCAGAATTGCACCGAAGATCGAACCGAGGTTGAACACGATGACGAAATTCAGGGCTGAACCGAGGCTGAAACCCGCCATGGCCATCAACTTGGTGAGCCACGAATTGAGCGCATACACCATGAACAGCCCAGTCATGAATGCCATCCAGATCATGACCGTGCTGTATCCACGGCCTTCCAGGAAAAGGCTTCGTACTGGCTTATCTTGAGCAGAGATAATCTGAGGATTGCCGACGAGCTGCGTGTCATCCGTGATCACAAGGTCAGGACGAAGGCGACGCGCGATGATTTTCAACTCGTCTTGTCGACCCTGCTTCAACATAAAGCCGATAGAGTCGGGCATTGACTTGAGAATGAAAGGAATCAAAACCACTGGCAGGACGGCCACGTAAAACACGTATTGCCAACCGTAGCTTTCGATCAGTTGTTTACCCGTCAGGGCTACCAGAATTCCGCCCACCGAATAGCCTGCGAAAACGATGGTCACCAGCCGGGTGCGAACTTTCAAGGGCGAGAACTCACCCATCTGCGCCGTACAGATGGGCAACACACCGCCGATGCCCAAGCCGGCGATAAAGCGCATGATACTGAAGGTCAGCGGGCTGTCAGTGAACCCTGCCGCAGCGGTGAAAACGCTGAACAGCGCCACACAGATCGCGATCATTTTCGGCCGGCCAATTCGATCTGCCAATGTGCCTAAAAAAATGGCGCCCAGCATTGTCCCAAACAATGCTGAGCCAGCCATTACCCCGGCGCTGGTTGCGTCAATTTGCATATCGGCCATGATGGCCGGTAAGGCAGCCCCCACCACTGCCAAGTCGTAGCCATCGATAATCAGAATTAACACGCACCAGAACAGAATAATTCCATGAAAGCGGTTAAACTTCGACTCTTCGGTCAACGTGTAAATATTCAAAGCACTCATACCGTGTCTCCTTCAATCTTATTGTTGTGTTTTTGAAGTCCACATACGTATAGCGATCTGGCACAACTCGACCACACGCACAGGTACGCATGGTTCCGCGTGTGAGTCGGGAGAGTTGAGAGGCACCAACTAGACGGCGCCCGAGAAAAATCGTAGGCCTTATGGCAAGCGCCAACCATGCCCAATGGCATCATTCTGCTTGACCGGAACGGGCAGTTTTGGAAAACCAGATGGCTTCAATCAGCGGGTGATCGGCCCAAGCGCAGAGGACTAGTCCCCTCGAGGGCTACGCAACGAGCGTCGGTAAGCACCAGGGGTGATACCCGTCCATTTTTTGAATGCCCTGTGGAACGCACTGGTTTCAATGAAGCCAACCTCTGACGCAACGCCATCCACCGTCATACCTGCCCGGCAGAGCAGACTGATGGAAATATCCCGCCTTAGATTATCTTTGAGCCGTTGGTAGGTGAAACCCTCAGCGTAGAGCCTTCGCTGTAGGGTGGAACTGGACATGCTCAAGTCGCGTGCGAGTTCATCGAGTTCAGGCCATGTGTGTGGAGAGAGCAGTTTTAGTCGCCGCCGGATCGTAATGCTCGTGCTGTCGTCGTTACGGTATTTCACAAGGAAGTTACTTGGCGTTCCCTTCAAAAACAAAGGCAGTGTGCTGAGCGTTTGGCAAACCTTGTACTCCAGAACATTCTTCTCGAAAACAGCGGAGGTTCTCTCGGCCCGCCACTCGATTTCCTCACAAAAACGCATTCGATAGTCGCTGTCGTCCTCTGGCTGAGGAGGACGCATCGATAACTTCAAAACAGGGATGCGCCTGTCGCACAGCCAACAAAGCAGACCGTGCACGAGGACCAGCCAGGCACCATAACAAAACGCCCTTCGCGACTCACCATGATCATGGATGACAATTGCAGCATACTCTCCATCGCACTCCACCGACCCATAGATGTCATCAAGGGCAGTCCTGAGAAACGCCAGAATCCGCTTGAGCGCCTGTCCAATGGTGTCGCAGCCGAGGGCCAACTGCGCCATCAGCTTGAAGCTACCTCTGCGAAGAGGGTGACTGTCTGCCGCAAAAAACTCATCGTCGAGCAAATCCGCTAACGCAATCCACAATCTGGAGAACGTACCAGCAGGTACCCTGGCATAGCGCTGGTCCAGCAGGCGTGGATCAATATGCGCGTGGCTGAGCACAGTAGCAACATCCAGGCCACGCAGTTCTGCTCCTTGAAGTGCGTCCCGCACGAGGCTGATCGACGTAGTGCCTTTGTGGGCAGAAAACTCCATCTGGGGCTCCGTTGCTAACTCGATACCAAAGGCTGCCTTGCAAAGCAGACACACCCGTAGAAGATCTACCGTACCAATATCACTGTGCCAGGTGTCAACGCCCCTTGTTTTTTATTGCAACACGTTTTGGATTACCGCCCAGAGAGGTCACAACACCTGAGGTAAGCGGGCATTGCTTCATTCTCGCCCCTGCATCCAGGATAGTCACCCCACCTGTTTAAGGCCCTTTCCATGAGTGCCAGCGAGATGTTCTGGGAGCAGTTTTCTGTCGGCCAGGCGTGGACACACCATCGAGATGAAGCGTTGGCGCAAGACGAAATCATCGCCTTCGCAAAGCAATACGATCCGCTATACATGCACACTGATCCCGTTCAGGCGCTTTCCAGCCCCCTGGGCGTACATTGTGCAAGCGGCGTGCATACCTTCGCACTGGCTCAGCGAATGCTGTGTGATGCGCTGTTTTCGGTGACGCATGTCGTGGCCGGGCACCGCATTGAAAACTTCATCATGCATCGACCTGTGAAGCCGAGAGATAGGCTCAGCCTGACGGCAAAGGTGATGAATGTCTCACAGCACGCTCGTCGAGACGATTGCGGCTGGGTCACGCTCGCGATTGCTGTGCAGGTAGCCGGCACCGGTTCGGTGTTGACCTACGACCTGACTGTGCTAATCGCACGAGCAAAATGACCCCGACGCCGATCCATTTGGCCAATCCTCATTGCTCAGAAGCCCCCAAACATCTCTCTCAAGTACCGCCGTCAGAGGGTCGCAATTGCGCGAAGCGGCTGAGCAAGCGCAGCGCGCAGGCTTTCAAATTTTGGCGGGCAGTCCAGGTACAGCGCAGTCTTCAACATCTGTGCTGTAACCTGTGGGACCGGGCACGCCCGCGAAGAGGCCAGCACAGTCAACCCACCTCTTGCATGGCAACACACAATTCAAGAAACCGCGAGGCAGCCCGCGAAGGCGTAGCCCCATGCGGCAACAGAATGGAAAAACGCCGCACCAGCGCCTGCGGCGCAACCTGCAGCCGGTGCAGCGCCCCATCTTCATGACGAATGGACATCGCCGACACAAAGCCAACCCCCATCCCGGCCCGGACCGCCTCTTTTACCCCTTCAACGCCAGCGATCTCCAGCGCCACTCGCATTGCCACGCCATCACGGGCAAACGCCCGCTCGACGATCTGCCGCACACCCGAGCCGCGTTCACGCAGTACCAAGGGGTAGGTGCCGAGCGCCGCCAGTGTCTGCTGGTCACTGCTTGCCAGGGGATGCCCACGGGGCACAATCGCCACGATCTCGTCCTCGCGCCACGGCGTCACTTGCGTACCCAACGGCAACTCCTGCCCGGGCGGCCCCTCGATCAGGGCAATATCAACACTGTCCAGGGCGGCGACGATCTCCGCCGTGTTGCCATGCGAGGTGCTGACCAGCACATCCGGATGACGCCCGTGAAAATCGGCGATCAGGTAAGGCAGCAGGTAACTGGCGGGCGTGGTACTGGCGCCGATGCGCAAGGTGCCGCGCTCCAGCCCGCGCATGGCCTCGCGCAATGCTTGGGCCTGGCGGAAGGTTTCGCGCAGGCGCTCGGCATGCGCCAGCAACTGCTGACCGGCCGCTGTCAGCCGCACGCCGCGGCCGGCACGTTGGTAAAGGGGTTCGCCAAACGCCTCCTGCAAGAGCTTGAGCTGGCCGGACACCGCCGGCTGCGACAGGTGCAGGGCTTGAGCGGCATGGCTGATGTTGCCGTGCTCGGCAACCGTGGCAAATGTTATCAGCTGTTCTGGGGTCATGATTCAAAAATATCAGCTAAACGGATATTTGCCATCCTAAATTACGATTTTTTATAAGCTTATAACCAGATTAACGTAGGCCTTGTCGAAACACCTTTTCCGGAGGACTCACATGGCCACGGTTCCGTCCAACCCTGCCTTTGCCCCTACCCTCTCCACCCGAGGGCGGCTCAATGGCATTCTTTTCGTCGCGCTGTTCGCGGTCGCAGTCACTCAACTGGCGGCCCTGCCCGCTATCGCCAACCTGGGCATCAGCCCGCTGATCGTGGGTATCGTCGCAGGTGCCTTGTATGGCAACGCGTTGCGTGACGGCGTACCGGCAAGCTGGGCGGCAGGCATCAATTTTTCCGCTCGCGGCCTGTTACGCATTGCTGTGGCATTTTTTGGCCTGCGGGTAAGCCTGCAGGAAATTGCCGAAGTCGGCTGGTCGGGGCTTATCGTGTCGGTGCTGGTAGTCACCAGTACCCTGCTGATCGGCCTGTGGTGTGGCATGAAAGTGTTCAAGCTCGACCGCGATACCGCCTTGCTCACCGCCGCCGGCAGCGCTATCTGCGGCGCTGCCGCCGTGCTGGCATTTGAATCGNCCCCCCATAAAAGCGCCATGGCAGTCGGAAGCGTGGTGCTGTTCGGTACCTTGTCGATGTTCCTTTACCCGCTGGCGATCAATGCCGGCTGGCTGCATCTGGATACCATGGGCGCCGGGCTGTTGCTGGGCGGCACAGTCCACGAAGTGGCGCAGGTGGTAGGCGCGGCCAGCAATGTCAGCCCCGAAGCCACGCATGTCGCCACCATCGTCAAGATGACCCGGGTCATGCTGCTGGTGCCAGTACTGCTGGTGGTGGGCCTGTGGATCAGCCGTTCGCGCAAGGCTGGCCAGGCGCAGGGCAACGGGCGCATTGCCATGCCCTGGTTCGCTTTTGGCTTCCTGGCACTGGTACTGGTGAATTCGCTGCAAGTGCTGCCTGGCAGCGTGACCCAGGCCGTGAACAGCCTGGACACCTTTGCCTTGACCATGGCCATGACGGCGTTGGGCATGGAGACCCGCTTCAGCCAGATTCGCCAGGCCGGGCCACGGGCGCTGGCGACCGGGGCGATCCTCAACCTGTGGCTGGTTGGCGGGGGGTTGGCGATTACCCTGGGGGTGCAGAAGCTGTTGGGCTGACGGGAGACCGAGTCGGCTGCTTCGCGGGTAAACCCGCTCCGACACAGGTCCGCACCGCCATCAAGGCTTGCGCTGTACCTGTATAGGAGCGGGTTTACTCGCGAAGCAGGCCGCCCGGTCTCAAGGTTTTTCACAGCCCCCCTCGTTGCCGTCCACATTTCTCGGTATGGTGGTGTCAAAGAAGGATGTTTTACCCGCACAGGAAAGACTTAGATGCCTCAACGCCATGTCATCAATGCATCCGTCAGCCCCAAAGGCAGCCTGGAGACGCTGTCACAACGTGAAGTGCAGCAACTGAGTGAAGTCGGTACCGGTAGCCTCTACACACTGTTCCGCCAGTGCGCCCTGGCAATCCTCAACACTGGCGCCCATGTCGACAATGCCAAGACTATCCTTGAGGCCTACAAAGACTTCGAGGTGCGTATCCACCAACAGGACCGCGGCGTGCGCCTGGAGCTGCTGAACGCCCCGGCCGACGCCTTCGTCGATGGCGAAATGATCGCCAGCACCCGTGAAATGCTGTTCAGCGCCTTGCGCGACATCGTCTACACCGAAAGCGAGCTGGCCAGCCAGCGCATCGACCTGGAAAGCTCCCAGGGCATCACCGACTACGTTTTCCACCTGCTGCGCAACGCGCGTACCTTGCGCCCGGGCGTGGAGCCGAAGATGGTGGTGTGTTGGGGCGGCCACTCGATCAGCACCGAGGAATACCAGTACACCAAGAAGGTCGGCCACGAACTGGGCCTGCGCAAGCTGGATGTCTGCACCGGCTGCGGCCCGGGCGTGATGAAAGGCCCGATGAAGGGCGCCACCATCGCCCACGCCAAGCAACGCATGCACGGCAGCCGCTACCTGGGCCTCACCGAGCCCGGCATCATCGCCGCCGAGGCGCCCAACCCAATCGTCAACGAACTGGTGATCCTGCCAGACATCGAGAAGCGCCTGGAGGCCTTCGTGCGTGTCGGCCACGGCATCATCATCTTCCCAGGCGGTGCCGGCACGGCGGAGGAGTTCCTGTACCTGCTGGGCATCCTCATGCACCCGGACAACCACGACCTGCCGTTCCCGGTGGTGCTCACCGGCCCGCGCAGCGCCGAGCCTTATCTGCAACAGTTGCACGCTTTCGTCGGCGCCACGCTGGGTGAAGCGGCCCATCGCCTGTACGAAATCATCATTGATGACCCGGCGGAAGTCGCCCGGCACATGGTCGAAGGCCTCAAAGCGGTCAAGCAGTTCCGCCGCGAGCGCAACGATGCCTTCCACTTCAACTGGCTGCTGAAGATCGAGGAGAGCTTCCAGCGACCGTTCGACCCGACCCACCAGGCCATGGCCGACCTGGACTTGCGTCGCGAGCTGCCGCCCCATGAACTGGCGGCCAACCTGCGCCGGGCGTTTTCCGGGATTGTCGCAGGCAACGTCAAGGACAAAGGCATCCGCCTGATCGAGGAACACGGGCCGTATCAGATCCACGGTGACAGCGCCGTACTGGACCCGCTGGGCCGGCTGCTGCAGGCATTCGTCGACCAGCACCGGATGAAGCTGCCCGGCGGCGCGGCGTATGTACCGTGCTATCAGGTGGCAACCTGACCACGCTGTTTTGCTGATGACGGGCATGGATGCCCGTCAAACGCGGGGGCCGGGTGACGGGAGCGTCTGTACGGATCACCCACATGGGTTATATGAGAGCTCACCCACCTAGGTGATTCGCTCACTGCCGGAGTTCAACCACCGTCCGCTCGAAAAACCGAATGCTGTCGCGCCCCCCACGTTTGGACTGGTACAACGCCACATCCCCCTGCTCGATCAACGCCGCCAGGCTCGCCGGCGGCTGATCGAACACGTTGGCACCAATGCTCAAGGTCACCGCCTGGGGCGTAGGCACCGTCTTGTCGGCGTACTGCTGGAACTGCTCACGCAGCCCACTACCCAGTTCCATAACCCGTTCACTGCTCGCGCCACTGAGCAAGATGACGAATTCATCCCCGCCCAATCGCGCCGCCAGCGAGCGCTCGGGCAGCGCCGTACGAATCATCTCGCTCAAGGCAATCAGCAAACGGTCGCCGGCGATATGCCCGTGCAGGTCGTTGACCAGTTTGAAGTTGTCGATGTCGATCAGTAGCAATGCCCCAGGTTGCGCCGGGCTCACGTCCTTGAAGAAATGCCCCGCCCGTACCTCCAGTGCACGCCGGTTGTACAGCGCAGTCAGCGGGTCACGGGCGGCCAGCCGGGCAATCCGCTCTTCACGCCGGTAACGTACGGTGCCGGTCATCGACAAGGCAATCAGCATGATCGCCATCGCGCCTTCCACCAGCGAAACCTGAATGATCAGCCCGCCAAAGGTCGCCAGGTCAATCAGCGTGCCTGGCGTGATCGCGATGGCCGCCTTGGCCACATAGAACAGCCCATGGATCAGCAACACATAGCGCAGCTGCACGGCCCCGACACTCAGGGATTTACCATGTGGCCGCAGCAGGAAACTGGCCTTGAGCGTCAGCGAGGCCACCAACAACGAGTTGACCATCAGCATCACCTTCGACCACTGCGGGCCCACGGGCAGCAGCAGCAAGGCGAACCAGACCAGCACGATCATCAACCAGGCACGTGACAAGCGCTCCTGGGTGAAGCGCAGCACGCCGATCAGGAAAAAAACGTGGGCCACCACCAGCAAGCCATTGGCGAACCAGATACCGATGAACAGCAAGCCGATCCCGCGCAACAATGCCAGAGTGCTACCAACCGTAATCGTGGCGAAACCCGCACTCCAGTAAAGCAACGAGGGTTCGCGCACACTCCGCCATTCAATCGCCAAATACAAGGCGGCCGCAGCGGCCAAAGCGACTGTAATAGTCAGCATCGTGGGTGGATCTAATGCCATATACGCATTGGCCTGTCTGGTTAACGGGAAAAGGCCCGACTGTCTGCGACCGTGATCACGTTTCAGAGGGGCCTTGCAGTGTTGCCTGCACATTGTAATCCAGCCCCTGACAAAGGGCCGTGGGCAGCAATATCATAATGACATCAATGCGCGGTGCGCACCACTCTGACCCTGTCGCTGGCTTGCTGGCGACAGGGCCCGTACAGGCGATGTCAGAGCACCCGCTTGATCAACGGTTCCAACCGGCTATAGCGCAACCGACGCAGAAACTTGCGCACTTGCTTGGGATGTTCGGCCTTCTCCCCCAGCGCCTCTGCCGAACCGATTCTCGGCGCAAAGCGCCGCAGTTCGCTCAACTCCGCTTCCCGTGGCGCCAGCCATTGCCCCTGCGGGTCGTCGATCAGCAGGCCGTTCTCAAGGTCCAGGTTGAACCCGCGCGGGTTCAGGTTGTTGCCGGTCAGCAGCGAATAACGCTGATCGATCCACACACCCTTGGCATGGAAGGTATGCCCCGGGTCGTTCCAGATGCGTACTTGCAGCTGGCCACTGGCAATCGCGGCGTGGCGGCGGCGGGCAAAGGCGCGCAGGTTGTCCTCATACAGATAGGGCAATGCACCACTGGCACTGAACGGCTCGCCAGGGGCGATGTAGAAGTCGTTGGCGGTGCGGTCACCGACAATCAGTTCCACCCCAACCCCCCGTGCCAGCGCATGGTCAAGTTCGCGCATCACGACCTGTGGCGGGTTGAAATACGGCGTACTGATGATGATCTGCGTGCGCGCCACTGCCAGCAAGGCGCACAGCGCCCGGTTCAGTGGATTGCCACGGCCCACACCCAGCAGCGGGATCACCTGCAGGCCCTGCCCCGTCACGCTGGCCGGTACCTCGTAGGCCATGCGCCGCAGCCGTGCGCGCAAACGCCGAATGTCACCGCGCAAACTGCGGGTAGAAGGTGGCGCCGGCAGGTCGAGGCGCGGTGTGGCGGTATGGTGCAGCAAACGCTGAACCAGGCCGACCATGGCATCAGCCAGTGCCGGTGACTGGAACAGGTGGTAGCGATCCAGGCGATAGCGGTCGAAACGATGCAGGTAGACGTTGTTCAGACTGGCGCCGGTGTAGATCACGCAATCGTCGATGATGCTGCCTTTGAGGTGCAGCACCCCGAACAGTTCGCGGGTCTGCACTGGCACGCCATGAATCGCGATGTCCAGCCCGCGCAACTGACGCTGGGCCTGATACCAGGCGGCATTGCCCGGCTGACGCCCGGCCCCCAGCAGCCCGCGCCTGGCGCGGAACCAGTCGACCACGATGGTGATCTCCAGGCCTGGCCGCTCGGCCTTGGCCTGGTACAAGGCATCCAGGACTTCCTGGCCAGCCTCATCCTCCTGCAGGTACAGCGCGACGATAACGATGCGCCGAGTCGCCGTACGGATGCGCTCGAACAGGCAGGCGCGGTAAGCCCTGGCATCGGGCAGCACCTGGATCGCTTCGGGGGCCATGGCGTAGCCTGGCAAGCCCGCCAGCATGGTTTCGGGGTTCACTGACGCTCACCTTCTCTGTGCAATCACTGTCGGCCCAGCCAGCCGGCGGGGCCATTCCTGGCCGCTGCATCCGGGGTGTATGATCGACCCGGCAACGACCCATAACAACAAGAACCACGCGAGGCTCTGCTTTCTCACTGCCCCTGCCCAACCAGGCCTCAGCTTGCACAGGAACAGCGCAATGGTCCACCCCGCTTCTGCAAACCTATCGCCGTCTAGTGTAAAGAATTGTTCGGCAAAGACCTTTGGCTTCCTGATTTTGCCCAGTTTCACCACCATCGGCCTTGCGTCGGCGGTAGAGACCCTGCGCATGGCCAACCTGGCCGCGCGCAAGCCACTGTATCGCAGTGTGCTGATCGCCGCAGACGACGCGCCGGTGGTGGCCAGCAACGGCATGCGCGTACTGCCCGACTACAACATTACCAACGCCCCCGCGCTGGATGCCTTGCTGGTGGTCGGCGCCAACCCGATCGACCGAAGCCGTAGCAACCGCCCATTGATCGACTGGTTGCGCCAACTGGCCCGCCAGCGCTTGCCACTGGGCGGTATCTGCACCGGTAGCTACCTGCTGGCCAAGGCCGAATTGCTCAAGGGTTACCGCTGCACCATCCACTGGGAAGACCTGCCGACGTTGCAGGCACACTTCCCCGGTATCGTGATCTCCAGCCAGCTGTTCGAACTGGACCGCGACCGTTACACCTGCTCAGGCGGCGTGGCAGCCATGGACATGATGTTGCAACTGGTGGCCCGCGACACGGGCGGCCAGGACATCGCGGCCAAGGCCGCCGAGCTGTTGCTGTGCGACCGCGTACGCGGTGAGCGTGAGCGGCAGCGTGTGCCGCTGCGTACCCTGCTCGGCAGCGCCCAGCCCAAACTGAGCCAGGTGGTGGCGATCATGGAGGCCAATCTCGAGGAGCCGCTGGGGCTGGAGGAACTGGCCAGCCTCAACGACGTGACCGTGCGCCAATTGGAGCGGCTGTTCCACAAGTACCTGCAGCGCACGCCCAGCCAGTATTACCTGGAGCTGCGGCTATCACGGGCGCGGGAGTTACTGCTGCGCAGCGACGTGCAAGTGCGTGAGGTAGCGCTGGCCTGCGGCTTCAGTTCGCCTGCGCATTTTTCCAAGAGTTATAGCCGGTTCTTCGGGCTGTCGCCTTTAGGGGAGCGGCGGCAGGCCTCTCTCCACTGACGGGGGTCAGGTATTGGCATTGCTGGCCTCTTCGCGGGCAAGCCCGCGCCTACACGCACATCGGTGGTCCNGGGCTTGCCCGCGAAGAGGCCAGTGCAGGTCAACTAATCTTCAAGGGCCGCGTGCGCCGTCTCCCGACACATCAGCATGGCCACCAGCGCCACCAGTGCTGCCGCCAGCAAGTATCCTGCCGGGGCCAGCTTGCTGCCCGTCACCTGAATCAGCCAGGTGGCAATGAACGGCGCAGTCCCGCCAAACAGCGAATTGGCCACATTGAAGCTCAGGGCAAACCCGCTGAAGCGCACCCGGGTCGGAAAGATTTCGGCCAGCAGGCACGGCAAGGTCCCGTCGTTCATCGCCAGCATCGCACCAAAAAGGATCTGGATGGCCAGAATCACCAGCAGCGGCTGGCCGTCCAGCAGGCGAAACAACGGCACGGTCAACCCCAGGAACAACAGCGAGGCCACCACCAGCATGGTCTTGCGACCAAACTGGTCTGACAGCCGCCCCATCAGGAAGATCAAGCCGATATAGGTGGCCAGCGACACCGTCGAGGCGATGAACGAATCCCGCTCGCTCATGCCCATTTCACTGGACAGGTAGGTCGGCATGTAACTGAGCAACAGGTAGAACGCAACCGCATTCAGGCAGGTGACACCCATGCCGATCGCCAGACTGCGCCGGTGCTGGCCCAGCAGTTCGCGCAGCGGCGTCGTGGCCATGCCGGCCTTGGTTTCCAGGCGCTGCTCCATCTCCAGGAACTTGGGCGTGTCCTGCAAGCTCATGCGGATATAGCGCCCTACCAGGCCGAACGGCGCCGCCAGCAGGAACGGCAGGCGCCAGCCCCATTCATGCAGGGCTTCACTGCTGAGCAGCTCATGCAGCACCGCAACGAACGCCGCACCGAACAACAACCCCGCCGCTGTGCTGGCCGGCACGATGCTGGTGTACAAGCCACGCCGCCCAGGCGGCGCGTACTCGGCCAGGAACGCAGCGGCCCCGGCGTACTCACCCGAGGCGGAAAACCCCTGTACCAGGCGGATCAGCAATAGCAAGGCCGGTGCCCACAGCCCGATCTGCGCATAGCCCGGCAACAAGCCGATGCAGAAGGTGGATACCGACATGATCAGGATCGACCACGACAACGCGTTGCGCCGACCGTGTCGGTCGCCGAAATGGCCCCAGACAATGCCGCCCAGCGGGCGTACCAGGAAAGACAACGCGAATACCGCGAAGGTAGCCAGCAGGCCGGTGGTCTTGTCAGTTTGCGGGAAGAAGGTGGCGGCGATGATGGTGGCCAGATAGCCGTAGGCGGCGTAGTCGAACCACTCGACGAAGTTGCCCATGAAGCTGGCCCGGGCGGCCTTGCGCAGCGCCTGGCGTTCGGCGTTGTGCGCGGGGCCGGCGATGGCGGATGGGTCTAGGGTGGTGCTGGACATGACGGGTACCCTCTGGTTCTTTTAATTGGAGGCAGGGTCTGGTGGTCATACGGGGATCTTGTTGTTGTCTGGGCCGGCCTTTTCGCGGGTGAACCCGCGCCTACGACAACGGTGAAATCTTTGTAGGAGCGGGCTTGCCCGCGAAGCAGCCGACGCCGATGCTTATTTGTGAATGATGTTGTGCTCCGGCCCATACGGGAACCTGGTGATGTTCTCGGCGCCGCTGTCGTTGACGATCAGGATGTCGTGCTCGCGATAACCGCCCGCCCCCGGCCGCCCTTCAGGCAGCATGATCATCGGCTCGATCGACACCACCATGCCCGGCTCCAGCACGGTATCGATGTCCTCGCGCAGCTCCAGCCCAGCCTCGCGGCCGTAGTAATGGCTGAGCGTGCCGAACGAATGGCCATACCCGAAGGTGCGGTACTGCAGCAGGTCGTGGCGCAGGAAGATCTCGTTCAGTTCGCGGGCGATATCGCTGCAGCGCATGCCCGGGCGCACCAGTTTCAGCCCGGCTTCGTGCACTTCGACGTTGGCCTGCCACAGGCGCAGGTACTCGTCCGGGCAGTGGTCAAGGAACAGGGTGCGCTCCAGCGCGGTGTAGTAGCCGGCGATCATGGGGAAACAGTTGAGGCTGAGGATCTCGCCCTTGCCCACACGGCGGCTGGTGACCGGATTGTGTGCGCCATCGGTGTTGAGCCCGGACTGGAACCAGGTCCAGGTGTCCATCAGCTCGGCGTCGGGGAAGCGTTTGGCAATTTCGCGCACCATCGCCTGGGTGGCATGCAGTGCCACCTCGTACTCGGGCACCTGCTCACGCAGGGCCTCGACCACTGCCGCCCCGCCGATGTCGGCCACCTGTGCACCGTGACGGATAAGTGCCTGCTCCTCGGCCGACTTGATCATGCGCATACGCATGCACGGCGCAGCGATGTCCACCAGCTCGGCCTTGGGGTAGCAGGCGGCGAGTTTGCCGTGGTTCTGCAGGTTCAGGTGGTCGTACTCCACGCCGATGCGCGAGGCCAGCGGCAACGCCTGCTGGATGGCGACGAAATAGTTGTCGCGCTGCCAGTCGGTGTAGACAATGTTGTCAGTGCCGACCGTGCGCCGCCAAGGTTGCCCGCCGTCGATGTTGGCACTGATCGAGACCACCTTGTCCTGGGTGATCACCAGCGCATAGGGGCGGCCGAACGAGCAGTAGAGGAAATCGCTGTAGTAGTTGACGTTGTGGTACGAGGTGAAGATTGCCGCCTCAATGTCCTGCTCGGCCATATAGGCCCGCAGCCGGGCGTGGCGAGCAGCGTATTCCTGAGCGGAGAAGGTTGGTTGTACCTTGTCGCCATTGCGAATTTTCAGGGTCTTGGGCATTTGCATGGTCGGGGTTCCTTGTCGTTGTGAGCACGCTGTTCAGGCCGGCCGCCTGAGAAGCATTGCAACAGAACCGACGAGGACACTTTTGTATCTATCCGACCTGGAATTGGCGGGATAACCACTGGCCAAGGGGGCGCTGAGCGCGCCCCCCGCCAGGCAACGCTATTTCAAATCAAAGCGGTCCAGCTCCATGACCTTCTGCCAGGCGGCCACAAAGTCGCGGACAAACTTGTCACCCCCATCACTGCTGCCATACACCTCGCTCAACGCCCGCAACTGGGCATGCGAACCGAACACCAGATCGACCCGGCTACCGCTCCACTTCACCTGCCCGGTCTTGCGGTCGCGGCCTTCGAAGGTTTCGTTGTCCGCTGAGGTCGGTTTCCACTCCACGCTCATATCCAGCAAGTTGCGGAAGAAGTCGTTGCTCAGCGTCCCCGGCTTGTCGGTGAACACGCCGAGGTTGCTGCCACCATGGTTGGCACCGAGCACCCGCAGGCCACCGATCAGCACGGTCAGCTCCGGCGCGGTCAGGGTCAGCAACTGCGCCTTGTCCAGCAACAGTTTCTCGGCCTTGACGCTGTAGCGTGCCTTGGTGAAGTTGCGGAAGCCGTCGGCCAGCGGTTCCAGCACGGCGAACGACTCGACGTCGGTCTGCTCCTGGGACGCATCGACTCGGCCCGGGCGGAACCCTACGCTGCCGCTGTAACCCGCATCCTTGGCAGCTTTTTCGACTGCCGCGGTACCGGCCAGCACGATCAGGTCGGCCAGGGAAACCTTTTTGCCGCCGTTGTTGAACTCGCCCCGGATTTTCTCCAATGCCGCCAGCACCTTGTCCACGCCCTGGTTTGCAGCCCAGTCCTTCTGTGGCGCCAAGCGCAAACGTGCGCCGTTGGCACCACCGCGCTTGTCGGAGCCGCGGAAGGTCGACGCGGATGCCCAGGCGGTGGAGACCAGTTCGCCCACGCTCAAACCCGAGGCCAGGATCCTGGACTTGAGGGTCGCGATGTCTTGCTCGCTGATCGTGGATGGGTCAGCTTTGGGCAACGGGTCTTGCCACAGCAACTCTTCATTGGGCATTTCCGGGCCCAGATAGCGCGCCAGCGGGCCCATGTCGCGGTGGATCAGCTTGTACCATGCACGGGCAAAAGCATCCGCCAGCTGGTCAGGGTTTTCTTTGAAGCGGCGAGCGATTGGCTCGTAAATGGGGTCGAAACGCAATGCCAGGTCGGAGGTCAACATCGACGGTGCGTGCTTTTTACCGGGATCGTGTGCATCGGGCACCGTGCCTGCGCCTTTGCCGTCTTTCGGCCGCCACTGGTGCGCGCCGGCCGGGCTTTTGGTCAGCTCCCACTCAAAGTCGAACAGGTTATTCAGGTACTCGTTGCCCCACCGGGTCGGGGTGGAGGTCCAGGTCACTTCCAGGCCGCTGGTGATGGTATCCCCGCCTTTGCCGGAGCCAAACGTGTTGTGCCAGCCCAGGCCCTGCATCTCCAGGCCTGCCGCTTCCGGCTCGGGGCCGACGTTGTCGGCGGGGCCGGCACCATGGGTCTTGCCGAACGCGTGACCACCGGCGATCAAGGCCACGGTTTCTTCATCGTTCATGGCCATGCGGCCAAAGGTTTCACGGATGTCCTTGCCCGAGGCCACGGGGTCGGGGTTACCTTCCGGGCCTTCCGGGTTCACGTAGATCAGGCCCATCTGCACGGCGGCCAGCGGGTTTTCCAGGTTACGCTCGGCCGACAGGTCGCGATTCTGCTCTTCACCATGCTTGGCCGGCTCGGCCACCAGGTCACCCTGCCCCGGCGGCTGCGCCTTGACCTGATCCTTGCCGTAACGGGTATCGCCGCCCAGCCAGACCTTTTCCGACCCCCAGTACACGTCTTCGTCCGGCTCCCACACATCGGCACGCCCGCCGGAGAAGCCGAAGGTCTTGAAGCCCATGGACTCGAGGGCAACATTACCGGTGAGTACGATCAGGTCGGCCCAGGAAATCTTGTTGCCGTACTTCTGCTTGATCGGCCACAGCAGGCGCCGGGCCTTGTCCAGGCTGACGTTGTCCGGCCAGCTGTTGAGCGGAGCGAAGCGTTGCTGGCCAGAGCCCGCACCACCGCGGCCATCACCAATGCGGTAGGTGCCCGCGCTGTGCCAGGCCATGCGGATGAACAGCGGGCCGTAATGGCCAAAGTCGGCCGGCCACCAATCCTGCGAGTCGGTCATCAGGGCAGTCAGGTCTTTCTTCAGGGCCTGGAAGTCGAGGCTCTTGAACGCCTTGGCATAGTCGAAGTCCGGGTCGGGGCTGGACTTGGAGGAATGCTGGTGAAGAATTCTCAGGTTGAGCTGGTCAGGCCACCAGTCACGGTTGGTGGTGCCGCCACCTGCGGTTTGATGGAACGGGCATTTCGATTCGTTCGACATCTGCGGGTACCTTTGGGTCGGTTATCCAGATTTCCGGTCTATGCCAGTGTTCTTTCAGCCGAGCGGGTGGGCTCGTACTACCCCTCATCAGGTGTACACGGGGCTTGCGAAGCTGTCACGGCGGGGGGGCACGGTCTTGCACGCAGGTGCTGACGCGCTGCCCTGTCGCGGAATTCGCGGGGCCACGAGAAAGACTAGCCGAGCTTGGGCAGAGTTCTAATAGAGTGGCTGTTGGAGCCTGATAGGCTGGCTCTGTCAGGCGCAGGCCTGTATCGGNTGAGGCCGGCACATCCATACAAGGCACAGGGCCCTGCACCCTGCTTCAATACACAGCCATACCCTTTGCCCAGGACGCCGAGCCCTCATGAACCGCAATGACCTGCGCCGCGTCGACATGAACCTGCTGGTACTGTTCGAAGCCCTGATGATCGAACGCAACCTGACCCGCGTGGGTGAAAAGCTGTTTATCACCCAATCCACCGTCAGCGCCGCCCTCGCCCGCCTGCGCGAGCTGTTCGACGACCCGCTGCTGATCCGCAGCGGCCGGGCCATGGAACCCACCCCACGGGCCATGCAGATCTTTGCTGAACTGGGCCCGGCCATGGACGTGATTTCCGCCGCCATCAGCCGCGCCCGCGAGTTTGACCCGGCCAACAGCTGCAACGTGTTCCGCCTGGGCCTTTCTGACGATGCCGAGTTCGGCCTGTTTCCGGCCCTGCTGCAGGCCCTGCGTGAAGAAGCCCCCGCCATTAGCGTGGTAGTGCGGCGAGCCAATTTCCTGCTGATGCCGGGCCTTCTTGCCAGCGGCGAGATCTCGGTAGGTGTGAGCTATACCACCGACCTGCCGGCCACCGCCAAACGCCGCAAGCTGCGCGACATCGGTGTACGGGTGCTGCGCGCCGACGACCGCCCGGGGCCGCTGACCCTCGACGAATACTGCGCCCGCCCGCACGTAATGGTGTCGTTTTCCGGTGACATGAGCGGCAACATCGACCTCGACCTGGCACGCATCGGTCGCTGCCGCAAGGTGGTGCTGGCGGTGCCGCAGTTCGGTAGCCTGCGCGCCCTGCTGCGCAACACCGAGCTGATCGCCACGGTGCCGGACTATGCCGCTTGTGCCCTCGCCGACGACGGCAGCCTGCGCGCCGACCCAGCGCCGTTCGACATCACCGAGGCCGAGCTGTCGATGGTCTGGAGCGGCGCCCAGGACAACGACCCCGCCGAGCGCTGGCTGCGCGACCGCATCCTGCAGTTCATGGCCACGCCGTGATGCCCGCTTCGCAGCACAACGCTGTTGCTACCGGCCGTAAAGCCTGAAGTACGCAGCTGCTATTTGCTGCGCTGCATCCACGCTGCGCCAAGCCCACTGAGGCAGATCACCAAAATCCCCACCAGGCTCAGGGTATCTGGCACCTGGCTGTACACCACGAAGCCAAGCAACCCGGCAAACACGATCTGGCAATAGCTGAACGGCGCCAGCAACGCCGGCGCTGCATGGCGGAAGGCCTGGGTCAGCAGCAGGTGCGCAGTCATGCCAAAGCCCCCCAGTGCCAGCATCAACAGGGCATGGTCCCAGCGCGGCACTTCCCAGAAGAACGGCACCAGCGCACTCATTGCCAAGGTGTTGCACAGCCCCGCATAGAAGTTGCTGGTGGTCGGGCTGTCATGCGCCGCCAGAATGCGCGTCAGCAACTGATAGAAGCAGAAGCCCAACGCCGAACCGAACGGATACAGAATGGCCGGGGTAAACATCGCCCCACCCGGGTGCACCACCACCAGCACGCCGATAAAGCCCATGACCACCGCCACCCACTGCCCCACTGTCACTCGCTCTTTGAGCAGCGGCGCCGACAGCGCGGTGACCAGCACCGGGGCAAGGAAGTTGACGGCCGTGGCCTCGGCCAGTGGCAGGTATTGCAAACCGGTCGTGAACAGCAGGCTGGTGCTCAGCAGGCTCAGGGCCCGCAGGGTCTGCAGTACCGGCCGACGTGTGCGCAATACATTGAGCCCAGACTTGGGCAGGAAGATACCGGCCATCAGCAGCGTGTGCACCACATAACGCGCCCACACCACCATGACTATCGGGTACAGGCCACCCAGGAATTTGGACAAGGCATCGTGGCTGGCAAACAGGAACGTCGCCACCACCACCAAAGCGATGCCGCGCAGGGGTTGGTTGACGCCGGACAGCGGTGTGCTGGAACTCATGGCTCTCTCGATGACGGCGCGGCAACATGCCCCGCCCAAGGAAGACCGCGCAGGCATTGCCTAGCGGATGTAACAGCTGGGATTCTAGAAGAGATGCCGCAGCATAAGGAAGTTCATTTGCCGCTTGCCCCGGCCAAGTGCAATTTCTGTTCGGTGATCGACCACTTTTCACCTTGTAAGCATGGCCCGTGCACTGTCGATCGCCGACCATCGACCGACCCCTGCCCACCCTACAAGGAATTTACATGCAAAGGCTCAGCACCCGCACCGGCCTGGACCTGCCCGCCATCGGCCTGGGCACCTGGCCAATGACCGGCAGTGAATGCACCCAGGCCGTGCGCCAGGCACTGGACGTGGGTTACCGGCATATCGACACTGCCACCGCCTACGAAAACGAAGCAGCCGTTGGCCAGGCGCTGCGCGACAGCGACGTGCCACGCGAGCAGATCCACCTGACCACGAAGGTCTGGTGGGACCGCCTGGAGCCCAACGCCATGCGTCAGTCGCTGGAAGACAGCCTGCGTGCGCTGGGTACCGAACAGGTCGACCTGTTCCACATCCACTGGCCAGGCAAAGACTGGGACCTGGCCCGCAGCATCGACACCTTGGTAGCCCTGCGTGACGAAGGCAAGGCGCGCCACATTGGCGTGGCCAACTTCCCGTTGGGGTTACTGCACCAGGTGGTGGAAACCCTGGGCGCGCCGTTGTCGGCGATCCAGGTGGAATACCATGTTCTGCTCAGCCAGCAACCGCTACTCGACTTCGCTCGCCGCCATGACCTATTGCTCACCGCCTACACCCCGCTGGCGCGCGGCCAGGCAGCGGCGCAGCCAGTGATCCAGGCGATTGCCCGCAAGCATGGCGTACTGCCCAGCCAGGTCGCGCTGAAATGGCTGCTGGACCAGGACGGCGTGGCGGCGATCCCCAAAGCCAGCAGCCGCGAAAATCAGCTGGCCAACCTGGCTGCGTTGACCGTGCAGCTGGATGACGAAGACCGCGCAGCCATTGCCGGGCTGCCGAAAGACCAGCGCGTGGTTAGCCCGCCGTTTGCCCCGGACTGGAACAGCTGAGGCCGCCGCGCAAGTCATTGTTCTTGCGTGATGACCTGCTTCAACCGCTCGCTCGCCGGTGCCGGCCGCCCGTAAAAGAAGCCCTGGAAGTGCGAACAGCCTTCCGCTGCGAGCCGGCGCATCTGCTCCTCCGACTCCACGCCTTCGGCCGTGGTCTTGATCATCAGGCTGTTGGACAGCTCGGTAATGGCGCGAATGATCGACATGGCCTCGCGGCTGTCGCACATGTCATGCACGAACGACTTGTCGATCTTGATCCGGTCGAACGGGAACGAACGCAGGTAACCCAACGATGAGTAGCCGGTACCAAAGTCATCCAGTGAAATGGACACGCCCAGGTCTTTCAGCGCGCGCAAGGTGCGCACGTTTTCCTCGCTGTTGCCCAGCAGTACCGACTCGGTAATTTCCAGCTCCAGCCGCTGCGGCGGCAGGCCCGAGTCGGCCAGCGCGAGGGCGACGGTATGCACCAGATCGCCGTTCTTGAACTGCACCGCCGACAGGTTGACCGACACCGTCTGCTCACTGTCCCAACTGGCCGCCTCCTGGCAGGCCAGATTCAGCGCACGGTTGCCCAGCTCGTGGATCAACCCGGTTTCTTCGGCAATGGGGATGAAGTCCATCGGCATGACCATGCCACGGGTCGGGTGTTCCCAGCGCAGCAGCGCCTCATAACCGGTAACGCTGCTGGTCTGATGATCGACTACCGGCTGGTAGTGCAGCTGCAACTGCCCCAGGTGCAGCGCTGTGCGCAGGTCGGTTTCCACCAGGCGGCGCTGACGGGCGGCAACGTCCAGTTCGACATCAAAGCATTCATAACGATTACGGCCGTTACGCTTGGCTTGGTACAGGGCCATGTCGGCGTAACCCAACAGTTGCTCTGCCTGGTCATTGTCATCAGGCGCGATGGCGATGCCGATGCTCACCCCCACCACGAACTGATGCCCTTCGATCTGGAATGGCGGGCTGATGGCCTTGATCAGGCGCTGCGCGGTATTACACGCGGCATCCCGCCCCTCCAGGCCCGTCAGCACCACGGCAAACTCGTCGCCCCCCAGGCGGGCCAAGGTGTCGTGCTCACGCAGTTCGCGGCGCAGACGCTTGCCCAACTCGCGTAGCAACTTGTCACCAAACGCATGGCCAAGGGAGTCGTTGATGTTCTTGAAGTTGTCCAGGTCCAGGCACAGGGCAGCCGTCAGCTTGGCGTTTTCGCTGCCGCGCAACAGGGCCTGGCGTAGCCGTTCGTGGAACAGCGTACGGTTGGGCAGCCCGGTGAGCGCGTCATGGTGCGCCATGTGATGGATCTGCGCATGGGCGGCCAGCTCTTCGGTGGCGTCTTCAGCCACGAACAACACGTAATCGGCCTGCCCCTCGCGGCTCTGGCTGAGCAGGGTACGGCTGCGCAGGGTGCGAGGGCCACGGGCGGTCTCGACGCGCGTTTCGGCGGCGTGTCCCTTGGTGCTGCGGGCACCCCGCACGAATTGCTGCTCCAGGTAGTCACCGGCAGCCGGCGCCAGGCATTCCTTGGGCAACTGGCCGATCATGCTGCGCTGCGGCCCGCCGAACAGGCGTTCGGCCTGCTGGTTGGCCAACAGGATGCGCTGACTTTCCAGGTCCTGGACGATGACGCTCGCGGGAATGTTGGCAATCACCGAATCGAGAAACTGCGAAAGCTTGGCCATTTCCTGGCTGTACTGCTCGGCCAGCTCTTTGGCCTGCAGCAGTTCGAGCTCCTGGCGGTGGCGTTCGGAAATGTCGCGGGTGACCTTGGCGTAACCCACCAGTTGCCCGGCATCGTCGTACACCGCTTCGATGACCACATGGGCGTGGAAGACCGTCCCATCCTTGCGCAGGCGTGCGCCCGTTTCTTCAAAGCGTCCGGTGCTGCGCGCCTGCTCCAGGTTTAACGCCGGCAACCCGGCTACGCGCTCGGCATCGGTGTAGAACAACGAGTAATGCTGGCCGACGATTTCCTCGGCACGGTACCCCTTGGCGCGCTGGGCGCCGGGGTTCCAGTTGGCGACGATACCTTCAGGGGTGAGCAGGTAGATGGCATAATCCACCACGCTCTGGATCAACAGCCGGTACATGATGTCGGGGTTTGCTGCGAGCGACATGAACTTTACCTGAACCTTCGAAGCGCATGAAAAGGGACCCCGGCAAGCGGCGGCCGGGTCTTGGAAAGCGATGGTGGCATTATGCCGCTCGCGAGCATTTTGTGAAGCACATCACAAAAATGGCACTATCCCTTATCCGCACCAACGAAAAGGCGCCCCCTCAATGGCGGGTGCCGGTCACCAGGAAATTGAGCAAGTCCGGCTCATCCCCCAAGGCGATAGCCTGCACCGGCCGCGGCAGGCTCGCCAGCACGGCATTGCAGAAAGCCACGGCGGGCAGATCCTGTGCGTAGCAACGCAGCAGCCAGTCACCCTCGCCACTCAGCAACTGCAACGCCACCGCTTGGCCGATGCCCTGGCGACGGTACTTCTTCAAAATAAACAGGTCGGCAAGTTCCTGCGCATCGATGCCAGGCAGTTCGCTGCGCTCGACCAGGACGAAGCCGGCGATGAATCCGTCCACCAGCACCAGATACGCGCCCCAGCCGTCGTCCTGCCAGTAGCGTTGCAGGTGCTCCTCGTGGATGTAGAAACGGCCATCCGCCTCGACGTCTTCCTGCTCCCAGTCGGAGGACTCGTAGCAATAGAACTGGTAGAGATTGCGGATCAGCGAAGCCTGGTCGAGGGTGGTTGGCAGCAGCGCGATGGGGAGCATGGTGTGGGAGGCCTGAACAAAAAGACGATTCTAGATCACCCACCCCTGGCAACAAAAAGCCCGGGACCTCCCCGCACGGAAAGCCCCAGGCAAAATCACAGTGACACAACCTTGAACTCAGCCCTCCTGCAACGCCCGCGGCCGATGGCTTCGCGCCTCGGCGTCAGGCGACTTGGCACCCTGTAAGCGGAAGTCGAATGACAACTCGGCAAAGCGCTCTGCTTGCACGCCGCGGTCGCGCGCCGCCGCCGCATCCTCGACAAAACGCAGTTCGCCGATCAGCCCGTCACGGGTGGCATAGGCAAAGTCGTCCCACAGGTACTTGTCGCCCGCAAAGTTGATCTGCGTAGTCAGGTGGCGGTGCCCCGGTGCCGAGATGAAGAAGTGCACGTGCGCCGGGCGCTGGCCATGGCGGCCGAGCAGGTCCAGGCATTCCTGGGTTGGCCCCTGCGGGTCGCAGCCATACCCCGACGGCACGATCGAGCGCGCGCGATAACGGCCCTCGGCATCGGTAATGATACGCCGACGCAGGTTGAACTCGGACTGTGTCGAATCGAAGTACGAATAGGTGCCCTGGGTGTTGGCGTGCCACAGGTCGACGGTGGCACCGGCCAACGGTTTGCCGTCGGCATCGAACACCTGGCCCTGAAGGAACATCACCACGCCTGGGTCAGTGCCGTCGTCCATGCGCACTTCGCCCTCTGCCAGCGGCGCCCCGGCAACGTACAACGGGCCTTCGATGGTGCGCGGGGTGCCGCCGCCAAGGCCGGCTTCGGCATCCTTGGCATCCTGCAGCAGGTCGAGGAAGTGCTCGATGCCCAGGCCAGCAGCCAGCAGGCCTGCCTCGTTACGGCCGCCCAGGCGGTTGAGGTAGTCCACGGCGTGCCAGAACTCGTCCTCGGTGATGTCCAGGTCTTCGACCAGGCGAGCGGTGTCTTGCAGCACACGCAGAATGATCTGCTTGAAGCGCGGGTTTCCTTCGGCATGGTCCAGGCCAGCCACCCGGTTGAAGAAGGCTTGAATGTCGGCAGTGTGGGAAATTTTCACGGTCATCGTGCTTACCTCGTATTGTTCTTGTCAGGCATACAGGTGCGAATCAGCGATCGTCGCTGTGAATAGACGAGGGATGCCGACACAGGCCGTCGACCTCGATGTCCATGTACGGGAACAGCGGCAGCTGCATCAGCGTGTCATGCAACGTCTCGACGCTGGGCACATCGAACACGCTGTAGTTGGCGTAATGCCCGGCAATGCGCCACAGGTGGCGCCAGGTGCCTTCGCGCTGCAGGCGCTGGGCCAGTTCCTTTTCATCGGCCTTGAGCTGGGCGGCCTTGGCCGGGTCCATGTCGACCGGCAGCTTCACGGTCATCTTCACGTGGAACAACATGGTTATCTCCTTGCTTGTCAGCGACGAGCGAAGCGCGCCAGGCGCTGTTCGTCCAACGTCAGGCCCAGGCCTGGGGTATGGGGGATGTGCAGCTGGAAGTCGCGGTATTGCGGCGGCTCGTTGACGATCTCCTCGGTCAGCAGCAGCGGCCCGAACAGCTCTGTACCCCAGGTGAGCTGGCGCAGGGTGAGGAATGCGTGGGCCGAAGCCAGGGTGCCGATCGAACCTTCGAGCATGGTGCCGCCGTACAAGGCAATGCCAGCGGCCTCGGCGATCTGTGCAGTGCGCAGCACCGCGCGCGGGCCACCATTCTTGGCGATTTTCAGGGCGAAGATGCTGGCGGCGCCGTCGGCGGCCAGGCTGAAGGCGTCCTCGACGCTTTCGATCGACTCATCGGCCATGATCGGTGCCGGGCTGCGCTGGTTCAGGCGCACCTGGCCACCGCGGTTGATGCGCGAGATCGGCTGCTCGATCAGGTCGATGCCGTTGTCGCCCAATACCTGGCAGGCGCGGAGGGCCTGGGACTCGTCCCAGTACTGATTGACGTCGACCCGCACGCTGGCGCTGTCACCCAGCTCGCGCTTGATCGCGACCACGTGCTTGAGGTCCTGCGCCACCGGGTTGGCGCCGATTTTCAGCTTGAACACCCGGTGCCGGCGAATGTCCAGCATGTGCTGGGCTTCGGCGATGTCGCGGGCGGTGTCGCCGCTGGCCAGGGTCCAGGCCACCTCCAGGCTGTCACGCACGCGGCCCCCCAGCAGTTCGCTGACCGGCAGGCCCAGGCGTTTGCCCTGGGCGTCGAGCAAGGCGCTTTCGATGCCGGACTTGGCGAAGGTGTTGCCCTTGGCCAGCTTGTCCAGCTTGAGCATGGCGGCATTGATGTTGTCTGCCGGTAGGCCGATCAGCGCCGGGGCGAGGTACGCGTCGATATTGGCCTTGATGCCTTCGGGGCTTTCGTAGCCATACGCCAGGCCACCGATGGTGGTGGCTTCACCGATGCCTTCCACGCCATCACTGCAGCGCAGTCGCAATACCACCAGGGTCTGCTGCTGCATGGTGTGCATCGCCAGCTTGTGCGGGCGAATGGTCGGAAGATCGACGATAATTGCATCTATGTGTTCAATCAGCGCGCTTGTCATTGTTGCCAGGTCCCGTCAGGTCGGGCTTACAGTCGTAGGCCCGAGTGATGCGTTTACTTGATAGTTGAAGGATTGCGCGAGACCCTGACGACCGTCCAATATCAAATGAATCTCCCACCATACCCTGGAGGTCTGATGGAGCTGCGCCACCTGCGTTACTTCAAAGTCTTGGCCGAGACCCTGAACTTCACCCGCGCCGCCGAGCTGCTGCACATCGCCCAGCCACCCCTGAGCCGGCAGATCAGCCAACTTGAGGACCAGCTCGGCACCCTGCTGGTGGTGCGCGAACGTCCGCTGCGGCTGACCGAGGCCGGCCGTTTCTTCTACGAACAGACCTGCACCGTGCTGCAGCAGTTGCAGAACATCAGCGACAACACCCGCCGCATCGGCCAGGGCCAGCGCCAGTGGCTGGGCATCGGTTTTGCGCCCTCGACGCTGTACACCGTGCTGCCGGAGCTGATCCGCGAACTTCGCCAGGACAGCGAGCTGGAACTGGGCCTGAACGAGATGACCACACTGCAACAGGTGGAGGCGCTGAAAAGCGGGCGTATCGACATTGGCTTCGGCCGCATTCGCATCGACGACCCGGTGATTCACCAGCAGGTGCTGTGCGAGGACCCACTGGTGGCCGTGCTGCCCAAGGGCCACCCCCTGGCGGGCAGCCCGCTCAGTCTGGCCCAGCTGGCTGGCGAAGCGTTCATCCTCTACCCGGCCAATCCCCGGCCCAGCTATGCCGACCACGTGCTGGCGCTGTTCGCCCACCACGGCATGAGCATTCGTGTCAGCCAGTGGGCCAACGAACTGCAGACCGCCATCGGCCTGGTAGCGGTTGGCGTCGGTGTGACCCTGGTGCCAGCATCGGTACAGCAGCAGCACCGTCCCGATATCGAGTATGTCGGCCTGCTTGATAGCGGCGCCGTCAGCCCCATCATCCTCAGCCGGCGCAAGGGTGATGTAAGCCCGATCGTGAAGCGGTGCCTGGCGTTGATCGAGCAACAGGCACTCTGAACACACCATGCACCTTGTGGGGAGCGGGCGCGCCGGCGAATACGGGCAAAGCCCGTGCTATGCACCGGTTCTCCTGCTTCGCGGGCAGGCCCCACAGGGACTCTATAGCCCTGCCCCATTGCCTATGCGTGCCCCGTATACCCATCGGTATATGGATGTTCCCGATGATCTGTTTCATGCTCCGGCACGCGAATCGCGAAACGCCCGGGCTCAAGACAGTCAATCAAAAATCATCGGGAGTCGAACATGGCTGGACGTCTTAACGGCAAGGTGGCGCTGATCACTGGCGGTGCGGGTGGCTGCGGGCTGGCCGCATCGGAGCTGTTCGCGGCAGAAGGGGCAAGGGTAGGCATTGTCGACCTGCCCGGCAGCAAGGGCGCCGAAGTTGCAAGGCGATTGCGTGATGCAGGTTACCAGGCCATCTTCGCCGCCGCCGATGTCTCGGACGCACAACAAGTGAAGGCCGCGGTGGCGGCCGTAGAAGAGGCATTCGGCCACATCACCGTGCTGATGAACCACGCGGGCATCCTGTCGGCCATGCCCTTCCTGGAAACCAGTGAAGAAGAATGGGACCGGATCATGGCCGTGAACGTGAAGAGCATGTTCCTGGTCACCGGCGCGGTGTTGCCGGGCATGCTCGCGGCCGGCGGCGGCAGTATCGTCTGCACTTCATCCATCTCGGCAGTGGTGGGCATGCCGATGGAGGTGCTGTATTGCACCAGCAAGGGTGCCACCCATATGTTCGCCCGGGCTATCGCTGTGGAGTTTCGCGACCGAGGCATTCGCGCCAATGCCATCTGCCCGGGCTTCATCGCCACCGCCCACGGCCTGCGCGAGATCGATATGTTGCGCAAACATGGCGTGGACGTCAGCGAACAGGCCATCGCTGCCGCCCAGGGGCGCTTGTGCCAACCCTCGGAAGTCGCCAGCGCAGCCTTGTTCCTGGCCAGTGACGACGCCAGTTTCGTAAACGGTGCGCACCTGTTTGCCGACAATGGCTACACCGCCCTCTGATTACAAGAACAACCGGCAGGAGAACGATGTGAGCACCTCTTCCAACAACATGCATATAAACGAATTCGGCCTTGAACACGCGCACTGGCGCAACTGGGCCGGTAACCAGTCCTGCATCCGTACAGCACGCGGAGCACCGGCCAGCGAGGACGAACTGTGCTCAATGGTCAGCCAGGCCAGCAGCAATGGCATGAACGTGCGCGTGGCCGGCTCGGGGCATTCCTTCACCCCGGTGGCACTGACCAATGGCCTGCACCTGACCCTGGCCAACATGAGCGGCGTACGCCATATCGACCACGAGAGGAAGCGCGTCACCGCTGCCGCCGGCACCACCATCAATGCCTTGGGCAAGACATTGCGTGCCGCCGGGTTATCAATGGTCAACCAGGGCGACATCGACAGCCAGTCGATTGCAGGCGCATTGACTACCGGTACCCACGGCACCGGTCTGACCCTCGGCAACCTGGCCTCGTCGATTGTCGGCATGAAGCTGGTGCAACCCAATGGCGAAATACTCGTGGTCGACGAAAGCACCCCTGACCTGCTACAAGCGGGTCGGGTGTCGCTGGGCGTACTGGGCATTGTTTCCGAACTGACCTTGCAGGTGACCGACAGCTTCAACCTGCACGAGCGCATCTGGCGCGAAGACTTCGAAAGCGTGATGGAAAAGCACGACGAACTGGCACGCAAACACCGCCACTTCAGCTTCTTCTGGTGCCCCTACGAGCAAAGCCGGCATTGCTATTGCCTACCCGATACCGCCGCCACCTCTACAAGCGGGCGCACCACCGATGTCTGCGAAGTGAAGGTCATGGACATCACCGGCCACCCGATCTGGGAAAGCGAGTTCGAGAAAGTGGCCTACAGCTCGGATGTGTACCCGATCGAGTACCTGCCCAACTTTCACGAGCTGGAATACGCTGTGCCGTTGCGCCACAGCAAGGAAGCGTTGCGGGCCGTGCGCAAGCTGATGCTGGAGGACTTCCCCAAGGCCATCTACCCCATCGAGTACCGCTTTACTGCCGGTGACGGGGCGTGGATGAGCCCATTCTTCGAGCAGGACAGCGTGACCATTTCGGTGTCCGGCCAGCCGGGTACCGACTATTGGGACTATCTGCGGGCGGTGGATCAGATCCTGCGTTCCTATGGCGCCAGACCGCACTGGGGCAAGCTGCATTTCCTGACGGGTGAAGATGTGAGTGCAATATACCCGCGTGCCGAGGACTTCCGTAAGCTGCGCCGCCAGCTCGATCCGCAAGGGATCTACCTCAGCGAGCACCTGAGTCCGCTGTTCAGGTGACCTGTACCTGATACAGCAAGGGGCTGCTTTGCAGCCCCTTGCTGTATCAGCCCTTGGCCAGATAATCGATAAACAGGCGAAACAGTTCGGCGTTGGATGAAATTTCCAGGCGCTGATAGATGTTGTGCTTGTGCACCTTTACCGTCCCATCGGAAATATTCAGCTGCCGCGCAATCGACGCATTGCTGTGCCCCTGTAACAACAACTTGGCGATAAGGCGCTGGGTTTCAGTCAGTTGCCCTTGCAAGATCTCTACGAAGGCGTCCTCCAGCACCACCCCCTCTGGTGCTGCGCGCAGGATATCAGCGTAACGCAATCGACAGTGCTGACCAAAAACCGAAGCCAGCAGCGGCGACATTGCAGCCAACAGGTCCATTTCTCCTGCACCGAAATCCCCGCTGCCGTGGTTGCGCATCAGCGAATAGACGATCGCCAACCGGGGCCGAAGGGGAATGATGAAGCCCACCTCATCCACCGCCGTCCCATAGTCGGACGACACGCAGGGGTGGATGTCCTTGGAAATGGCAAACCCTGAAGAGAAGAAGCAGTCAGGTGCCAGTTCGCTCATGCGCCATAGCCCGGATGGGTGCTCGTTGACGCAAGCAACGTAGAACGGGTCAAGCAGGTAGCCGCCGCGCACGTAGGCGTTCAACGTACGCTCCGTGACCGTACGGTTGTACCCGTTATGCACCAGCAGTGCTGGTTGATTGAACTGGAACAGGTAGGCGCAACTCATGTCGAACGTCAGCTTGCTGCGCAGCCACGCATCCAGCGCCGGTCCCAGCTGTTCGCTGCCGATCGCCTCGATCACCGCTGCCAACTCGTTTGCCTCATCTTTTGTCATTGCTCACCACACGCTCATGCACCAAAGGCCTGCATGACCTTACCGCCTTGATCGGTTAAAAACACAAAATCCGGAGCGCCCAGGACGCTCCGGATCATGCGCATGACGCTTTTGCTCAGGACGGCTCGGCCACCCCCTTGCAGACACCTGCGGCAGCGTCCTGACGCCCCAACTCCTGCGCCTTGGGCACCGCCAGCCAACTGGCCAGCAGCATGGCGATCAGGCCGCCACTGAGTTTGCCTATCATTAACGGCAGTATCAGCGAGGGCTGGAAGTTGGCGGAGAAGGCCATGTGGTCGCCAAAGGTGAACGCGGCGCACACAGAGAAAGCGATCACCAATACCTTGTCCTTGGGCGGCATTTCGCTGACCAAGCGAAACATGGCCAGGATATTCGCCGAGGCCGCCAATACCCCGGCCGCACCGACACCAGACATGCCAAAGCGCGAGGCCACCCGTTCGATTGGCCGCGCCAGGAAGCGCTTGAGCAAGTGCACCATGGGGAACGCCCCGCACAGCATCAGGCCGATGTAGCCAGCAATTTCCAAGGCGCGAAACTGATCATCGGCATCGGCGATGATCGGCGCAAAACCCCAGCTGCCGAACAGGTGGCTGAACAGGCCGGTGAAGTACTGCACGATGGACGCTACCAGCACCAGAACCACGGCGATGTACATGAACTGGCCGAGCTTGAGGAACAGGTACACCATCAGTGTGGGGAAGTAGCGCAATGCTGCTGCCAGGGCAATGCAAAACAGGATCAACGGCATCAGGTTGCGCAGCAGCATTGCCCAGGTGAAGTGCAGTGCCTGGGTAGCGGCGCCAGTGGTAGCGATGTCCGGACGCACGCTCAGGCCAAGCGCCTGCATGGTCATGGCAATGATCATGATGCTCAGCGGAATGGTCAGCAGCCCGGCCATGATCCCCAGTGCCATGTACTTGTGGTCGGCCTTGCGCAGCATGGCCAACCCGACCGGAATGACGAAGATGATGGTGGCGCCGCACTGAAAGCCGGTGATCAGGCCGAGGATCCAGCCTTCCTGGCTTTGCGCCAGCGCTTTGGCTAACTGGTAGCCGCCCATGTCCGAGGCGATGAAGATGGGACCGGCGATGCCAGGGTCGGCCCCGATGGCCTGGAACAGTGGCGCGATCACATGACTGATACCTGCTGAAATGTACGGGATCGCCGCCATGATGCCGGCTACCGGGATAAAGATGGGGCCGATGCTGTGCAGGCCGGCGATGAACTCCTGGCCCAGTTCGCCTTCGGGGTTGTAGATGGATGCCACGGCACCCAGTACCGCGCACACCATGATGACGTAGATGACATAGGTGCCGATGCTTTCCATTTGCCGCCTCATTTTTAGAGTTTTGGGTTGGCAGGACTGAAATGTAACGGGGCATCGTTGTTGTTATGGCTTGAGCATAGCGCGCCCCGTCGAGGGTTAAGCTATGCGGCAAGGTGCAGGGCTGTCCATATACCGGGAGGTATAGAAAATTGATCACCGCGTTACGCTATGGATTTCCAGCTGATCACCGCGTAACCAGTCGATAAACCGTGCAAACAACTCCGATTGCGAGTTGATCCCGAGCTTCATGTACAGGTTCTTGCGGTGCATGCGCACGGTCTCCGGCGAGATACCCAGCTCCTGCGCAGTAGATTTCACCGAGTGCCCGCGCAGGATCATGTGCGCCACTTCCCGCTCGCGGTCGGTCAGCACCTGGCAGCCAAAGCTGTCGAACGCTGCCTGCAGGCTGCCGCGCTCGGTTGATGCAGCGCCCGGTTCCAGGTTGTGCCGGGCATAGCGCCCCAGCAGTTCGCGCACCATCGGCTCCAGCGCACGCAACAGGTCGACCTGCCCGGCATTCAGGCGCGTGCCGCTGCAGCCCTGGAACAGGCTCAGCGACAGCTTGCGGCCTGCGCTGAGGTCGACGATGTAGTAGCTGTCTTCACTGCAACCTGTACCCAGGTAATAAGCCTTGTAGTAGTCGCTGTCGAAGAAGTTGTCGGGGGCGATTTCCTGCAGGTGGTAGAAGCCTTCGGCCAGGCCGCTTTGCACGGCAAGGCAGAAAGGGTCCAGCAGGTAGCCGGCGCTGAAATAGCGCTCCAGCACGGCAGCCCGGTGCAGTTCAGGAATGCCTTGCTGGTACAGCAACTGCGGTGCCCGCCCCTGGCACTCAAGGCTGATCATCATCGACTCCACCTGCACCAACTGGCCGATGGCAGCGGCCACATACTCCAGCGCCTCGGGGGTTTCGCCATGGGCCAGGGCGCGCTGCAATGCCACGTGCCACTGCTGCAGCGCGCCCATTGTGAGGGTAAGCGGGGTATCGGGGGAGGCTTGGGTCATGCCCGGCAGTCTAGCCTGCCAGGCACGCCCGCGCACAGCCCTTTGCGCCAGGTTCATCGGCCTTGGTACAGGCCAAGCGCCGTGAGTTCACGCGCGGTTTCGAGGATACACTGGCGCAGGGTCTCGACGATCTCGTCCACCTGCGCATGGGTGATGATCAACGGTGGCGACATCACGTTCAGGTGCATGATCGGGCGCACCAGCAACCCTTTTTCCTGCGCCTTGCTGTGGATGCGTTCGCCGATGTTCACCTCATCGGCGAACAGTGCCTTGCTGGCCTTGTTGGCGACGAACTCGACACAGGCCATCAGCTTCATGCAGCGCACATCCCCCACCAGCGGCAGATCGCGCAGGCTCTGCAAGCGTTGCTCAAGGTAACCCCCCACATCGTTGACATGATCGAGCAGTTGCTCGCGCTCGATGATCTCGATGTTCTTCAGCGCCGCCGTGCAGCACACCGGGTGGCCGCTGTAGGTAAACCCGTGGGTAAAGCAACGACCCTTGCCTGGCTCGGCAATCACTTGCCAGATGCGCTCGGAAAAAATACACGCGCCCAGCGGCAGGTACGCCGAGGTCAGGCCTTTGGCGGTGGTGATGATGTCTGGGGTGACGCCAAACAGTTCCTCGCTGGCGAAGAAGGTGCCCAGGCGCCCGAACGAGGTCACCACTTCGTCGGCGACGAACAGGATGTCGTAGGTCTGGCACAGCTGCCACATGCGCTGGAAGTAGCCCTCGGGCGGAATGATCACCCCGCCCGAGCCCATGATCGGCTCGGCGAAGAACGCCGCCACGTTGTCGGCACCCAGCGACAGGATCTTGTCCTCGAACTCGGCCACCAGGTAGTCGAGGAATTCGGCCTCGTCCATGTCGTGCGGGGCACGGTACGGGTTGGGGTTGGAGACGTGGTGGATCAGGTCGTGGTGATAGTCGAACTCCGGCACCCGGTCGGCGGCCTTGTTGCCGATCGACATGGTCAGGGTGGTGGAGCCGTGGTAGGCGTTGTAGCGGGCGATGATGTGCTTCTTGTGTGGCTTGCCGCGGCAGTTCTGGTAGTACTGGATCAGCCGGTAGGCGGTGTCGACAGCGGTCGAGCCGCCGGTAGTGAGGAACACATGGTTCAAGTCGCCCGGCGCCAGCTGCGCAAGCTTCTGGCACAGTTCGATGGCCACGTCGTTGGCCATGTCGGAGAACGGGTTGGAATACGCCAGCTGGCGCACCTGGTCTGCGATGGCCAGGGCCATTTCCTCGCGGCCCAGGCCGATGTTGGTGCACCACATGCCGCCGACGGCATCGAGGAAGCGGTTGCCGTGGGTGTCACGAATGTAGGCGCCCTCGCCGGCGACGATGTTCAGCGCGCCTTGCTCGCGGTGCTCGTCGAACACATGGTAGCCGTGCATGTAGTGGGCCTTGTCGGCCTCCACCAGCGGGTCGTGGGCGATAGCGAATGCTGTGCTTGGGGTGGCCATGGGCAGCTCCTTGGCGAGAATGTTTGGGCAGTGTTCAGAAACCGGTCTTGACCGTGCTCCAGACCCGGGTGATGGCGCGCATGTCCTTGGGGCTCTGGGTTTTCTGCGCGAACAGGCGCTCACGGGTTTGTGCGTCGGGGTAGATGGCCGGGTCCTGGCGGATGTCGTCACGCACCAGCGCGGTGGCGGCGGCGTTGCTGTTGGCGTAGTGGATGTAGTCAGTGACCTTGGCCATGGTCTGCGGCTGCAGCAGAAACTCGATGAAGCGGTGGGCGTTGGCCGCGTGCGGCGCATCCTTGGGGATGTACAGGTTGTCGAACCAGATCAGCGAACCTTCCTGGGGGATGAAGAACGACAGTTTGATGTCCTTCTTCGCTTCCACCGCGCGGGCCTGGGCGGTGGCGTAGTCACCGGACCAGGTCAGCGCCAGGCAGACATCGCCGTTGGGCAGGCTGGTGAGGTAGTTGACCGAGTCGAACTTGCGAATGTAGGGGCGGATGCCCAGCAGCAGTTGCTCGGCCGCCTTGAGGTCGGCAGGCGACGCGCTGCGTGGGTCCTTGCCCAGGTACTGCAGGGCCAGCGGAATGACCTCGGTGGGCGCGTCCATCAGGGTGACGCCGCAGTCGGCGAAGCGCGAGACGATCTTGGGGTCGAACAGCATGGCCAGCGAACCGATCGGCGCGTCGGGCATGCGCGCGGTGATCTTGTCGACGTTGTAGGTGACCCCCGAGCTGCCCCAGGTATAGGGCGCCGAGTACTTCAGGCCAGGGTCGTAGCCCTGCAGGTTGTTGACCACCTGCTGATCGAGGTTTTGCCAGCTAGGCAGTTGCTGCTTGTCCAGTGCCTGGAACACGCCGGCGCTGATCAGCGGGGGGACCAGCGAGGCGTTGAGCATGACCAGGTCGTAGCCGGAACGGCCGGTGAGCAGTTTGGTCTGCACGGTTTCGTAGCCATCAAAGGTGTCGTAGATGACCTTGATGCCGGTGGCCTTCTCGAAGTCGGCCAGGGTGGTTTCACCGATGTAGTCGGTCCAGTTGTACAACCGTAACGTGTTACCACTGTCCACCTCTGCCGCCTGGGCCAGGCTGGCGCCAGACGCCAGCAGCAGACCGCCAATCACCTTCAGTACCTTGCGCATGGCAACTCCATCGTGTGAGTGCTCCGGATCGAGCCGATGGGTTCACTATCGGTGGATTCGTCCAGGGGTGACATACCCCGAATGTGTGGGTGGTCGTTTTTTGGCAGGTGGCGCTGGAAGGTTTGCAGAACATCGTATGCTGACAAAATGTTGGGGCTGCTTTGCAGCCCTTTCGCGACACAAGGCCGCTCCCACAAGGACGGCGCAGCCTTCGAAGCTGGCGGTAATCCTGTGGGAGGACGGCGCAGACTTCGAAGCTGGTGGTAATCCTGTGGGAGGACGGCGCAGCCTTCGAAGCTGGTAGTAATCCTGTGGGAGGACGGCGCAGCCTTCGAAGCTGGCGGTAATCCTGTGGGAGGACGGCGCAGCCTTCGAAGCTGGCGGTAATCCTGTGGGAG
>NZ_JBQENN010000027.1:73551-81036 GCF_052044625.1 Pseudomonas sp. 22515 | reverse complement strand
CTTTTTTTTGGTTCTTCACGGAATCCCGGGAAAGACAGAAACAAGAACGCCGGTTTGATGGATGATGTTCGTGCGAGCAAACACATCAACAAACCGGCGTTCTTGTGCACGATATTAATACGTTTCTGCCCTTTTGGGAGGGCTTTTCTGTCATTGCCATCAGGCCTGACGGCGACGATCTGCTGATCGACCTGATTCCGCAGCCCACTAGGTTCCCCACCTGCAGCGGCTGCCATCAGCCCAGCACCGCCATCCACGAATACTGCCAGCGCTCGATCCGTGATCTCCCCATTCTTGGCCATGCGGTACGGTTGAATGTGGAACTGCGGCGCGTTGGGTGTCGCGCATGCGGCAAGCGGATGGAGTCAGTCAGCTGGCTTGATCGCTATTCGCGTATGACCCAGCGCTTGGCCGAGGCCGTGATCCAGGCTTGCCAGCGGCTGCCTACCCTGCACGTCGCCGAGCTGTTTGACTTGCATTGGGACAGTGTGCGCTTGCTGGAACGACGAGCTCTACAAGCCGCTCTAGAGAAGCTACCAAAGGCCCAGCCCAGGCGCCTGGTGATGGACGAGTTCGCCCTGTTCAAAGGCCATCGCTACGCCAGCGTGGTGCTGGACGCCGATACCCGCCGGGTGCTGTGGATTGGTGAAGGACGTAGCAGAACGGCTATCAGGCCCTTCTTTGAAGAGCTGGGGCCAGAAGGCTGTGCGCGGATCGAAGCAGTGGCGATGGACATGAACACCGCATTTGACCTAGAGGTACGCCAACACTGCCCTCAGGCACGCGTGGTCTACGACCTGTTTCATGTAGTCGCCAAGTATGGGCGCGAGGTGATTGACCGGGTACGGGTCGACGAAGCCAACCGTCTGCGCCATGACAAACCCGCGCGCAGGGTGATCAAGCAAGCACGCTGGCTACTGCTGCGTAATCCGGAAAATCTCAAGCGAGAAGATCAACAGGTGCACCTGAGGGATCTGCTGTCGGCTAACCAATCGCTGATGACGGTTTATCTGATGAAAGCAGAGTTAAAAGCGCTGTGGTCGCCCACCACCGCCTGGGGTTGGCGATCAGCCTGGAAGCAGTGGCTGCGTCTGGCTGATGAAAGCGCGATACCGGCACTGAAGCAGTTTGCTAAACGCCTGAAGGGATACTGGCGCGGCATCTTGAGCAGGGTGCGATGGCCAATGCATACGGGCCAGCTGGAAGGCATCAACAACCGGATCAAGGTGATCAAGCGGATGGCTTACGGCTACCGGGACAGCGAATTCTTTTTCATGAAGATCAAGAATGACTTTCCCGGCAATCCGTGAAGAACCTTTTTTTTATCCGTTGATTTCGTTGTCTGCTTTGCCACCTGACGGCTGACGTGCCGGCCCTCAATACGTGATCACGCCCCCATAAACACTTCCTGGTGAGGAAACATGAGCGCCTAGGCGCAGAACTCAACAGTTAATAGTCTCACGCCTTCAACTATTGTTCAGAGGTGTGCGATGACAGGCTTCGAGCGTTTGTCACCCGATGCGTTCCCCGTTTTAAACGGTTCATACCTGATTGAAAGGTACCTGCTCAGCACGGACGAGTTTCATCCTGGATGTTGGATAGAAGGTGAAACCGTCTACGGTGGGTTTGGGTTTCCTTCAGGAAAAAAGAAGGTATTGACCCGCCCGGTTTTCGCCTACTTCGACTACGTGGGCACCTATAAAACATTAAGTGCTGGAGACTGTGAAATTGATCTGTCCCGTGCCAGTGGGCATGAGGTCTGGTTTGCACATGATGCCGAAGGCTTTTCTGCGCCGAGTGGAATCGGGCTGGTAAGCGTAAAGTCAGATCTGCTCTCCGGCTGCTCTGCCGAAGAGTGGCGGCCGTTATCATCGGTTGGGCATACCGTGCGCGTAGCGGGAGCTGAATGCTATGTGGCCTACCAGTTGAAACTGGTCTATGCGCATTGGGTAAAACAGGGCGATGCCCAGTGCTCTGAGCTGTTCAAGGTACAGCCCGTGCGTGTGCAAGGCGACAACAAAGGCGTTTTCTTCCTTTCTTCCGTGGCCACAGACCTGATGTGGGTAGGACATGGTTCGGATAACACCAAAGCGCCAATATCACGACAGGCGTTATATCACCTGATATTCAATCTTGCTTATGGCGCAGCGGGTGACGCCGGCTGGAGTTTTAATGATCAGGCGGCCAGCAACCGCTTCCTGCAATATTGAGTGGATGAGGTCATATTCAATGAGCGATTTGATGAATGAAATCAGCCGGTACCCCCTGAAAAGAGGGTCTTTCGAAATCGAGCAGTACCTGATAGGTGATCAGTTGCATGCCGGTTGCTGGGTGGATGCCGATACCACCTACGGTGATGTCAGGTGTGGTAACTATGACTGGGCCACTTACACGCGGCCAGTCTTTGCTTATCTGCAACATGTGGCCACGATACGATCCAATGTGCAAACGGAACACGAGCGCGAAGTGGTAGTTTGCGAGGGCTTCAGCAAGAGTTTCTCCCAAGGCGTCGAGTTTAAGGTAGGCTTCTCTGCTGACTTCGGCCCGGCGAATGCGAACGCTGAACTCACTGCCATGTTTTCGGTTTCTGAAACGGTGAGCGGTTCGGAGTCAACCAAGCGCTCATTGAGAGTGAAGGGCGATGGGACCATCATGGTGTATCAAGTGCACATGGTCTACGCGCACCACATGACATCCGCTGGCGTGCTTGCTGGATACGTACCCTATACCAAGAGCTCAGATATATTCAATGACGATGGGCGGCTGGTGCGGCAGGACATCACGATGCTTTCATCGGTGGTTTGCGATCAGCTTGTTCCGGTCAGGAATGAAAAATCAATAAAGCCTCTGACCTGGAGTCAGGTTAACCAAGCGGTCTTGTTCAATCAATTTGAGAAAGCGCCAGGTGCCAGACGCTGGACTTTTGATTTCTCGGTATTTTGATTAACGTCGTAATGAAAAAAGCCCGCATTAAACCAGCGGGCTTTCTGCCTGTAGTGGTTTGATCAAGCCGCTTTTGCTTCCTGCTGGCTCAGCGAGCGGTTCAGCGCGCTGAACAGGGCCTTGAAGCTGGCCGTGGTGATGTTCTCATCGATACCCACGCCATGCACCGGGCGGCCACCGGCCACGCGCAGTTCGATGTAGGCAGCTGCCTTGGCGTTGGTGCCAGCACCAATCGCATGCTCGTTGTAGTCCATGATCTCCACGGCAATCGGCAGGCCGGCCACCAGTGCTTCCAGGGCGCCGTTGCCCTTGCCGCGCCAGTGCAGGGTGGTTTCGCCTTCACCGGCAACTTCCACTTCCACAGCGCTGTGGCCGTTTTCTTCCTGCAGGCGATGGCTGACCAGTGCGTATGGCGCGTTGGCCTGGAGGTATTCCTTGTGCAGCAGGCTGTAGATCTGCTGGGCGGTCATTTCCAGGCCCAGGCGGTCAGTCTCACCCTGCACCACCTGGCTGAATTCGATCTGCATGCGACGCGGCAGGCTGATGCCATATTCCTGCTCGAGCAGGTAGGTAATACCGCCTTTGCCCGACTGGCTGTTGACGCGGATTACCGCTTCGTAGCTGCGGCCGATGTCGGCCGGGTCGATCGGCAGGTAAGGCACCTCCCACAGTTCCCCATCCTGCTGCTTGGCGAAGCCCTTGCGGATGGCGTCCTGGTGCGAGCCGGAGAACGCGGTATGGACCAGGTCGCCCACATACGGGTGACGTGGGTGTACTGGCAACTGGTTGCACTCTTCGACCACCTTGCGCACACCGTCGATGTCGGAGAAGTCAAGCAACGGGTCGATGCCCTGGGTGTAGAGGTTCAGTGCCAAGGTCACCAGGTCGACGTTACCGGTACGCTCGCCGTTGCCGAACAGGCAGCCTTCGGCACGGTCGGCGCCGGCCATGAGGCCCAGTTCGGTGGCAGCGATGCCGGTGCCGCGGTCGTTGTGGCAGTGCAGGCTGATGATCACGCTGTCGCGGCGGCTGACGTTGCGGCAGAACCACTCGATCTGGTCGGCGTAAATATTTGGCGTGGACACTTCCACGGTGGCCGGCAGGTTGAGGATGATCTTGTGTTCAGGGGTAGGGTTCCACACCTCGATGACCGCGTCGCAGACTTCCTTGGCGAACTCCATTTCAGTGGCGCTGAAGGTTTCTGGCGAGTACTGGAAGGTCCACTGGGTTTCCGGCTGCTGAGCGGCGTACTTGACGAACAGCTTGGCCGCGTTCACCGCGATGTCCTTCACGCCTTGCTTGTCCTGATTGAAGACGATGCGGCGGAACGACGGGCTGGTGGCGTTGTACAGGTGGACGATGGCCTTCTTCGCACCGCGCAGCGATTCGAAGGTGCGGGCAATCAGGTCTTCACGTGCCTGGGTGAGCACCTGGATGGTGGTGTCATCCGGGATGTGGCCGTCCTGGATCAGGGTGCGCACAAAGTCGAAATCGGTTTGCGAGGCAGACGGGAACGAGGCTTCGATCTCCTTCACGCCAACCTGCACCAAGGTCTTCCAGAAGCGCAGTTTCTTCTCCGAGTCCATCGGCTCTATCAGCGACTGGTTGCCGTCACGCAGGTCGGAACTGCACCAGATAGGTGCCTGGGTGATGGTCTTCGACGGCCAGGTACGGTCAGGCAGGTCGATGGTCGGGAAAGCGCGGTATTTCTTCGAAGGGTCTTTGAGCATGGTCATGGAAGCAATCCTTTTGTGTGCGGCCGAGATCGGGCCTGCCGAGCGATAACGATATGAAGAGGCGAGGCGACGCGATTCAGCCTGGTAGTCGGGCGCTGACCAGGCAGAGGCTGCGATGTTGTCGGAGCAGGATGAGGGTGCTGAAGGTTTTCATGCCTTCAAACTTAACCAGTGGGGTGGGGGATGGCAAGCGTTCGGGAAAAATTGAGAGGAATGCTTAAAAAAAGTAATTAGGCGAGATTTTATGGCTTGAATCTGCTGGGTGCTTATTGATTTTTGCGCAGTATTTTTCGATGGCGCAACACAGTTGAACTGCTGTCGACTGCGCTGGCCTCTTCGCGGGCATGCCCGCTCCCACAAGTATTGAGCTGTGTCTGAAGGCTTCGCTCCCACAAGTATTGAGCTGTGTCTGAAGGCTTCGCTGTACCTGTGGGAGCGGGCGTGCCCGCGAAGCAGGCGCCGCAGTTTCAGGGCTGGAACGCGCCAATGAAAATCGCCGGGTCCACCCGCGCATCGTTCAGGCTGACGTTCCAGTGCATGTGCGGCCCGGTAGCCCGCCCGGTCGAGCCCACGCGTCCGACCACCTCGCCACGACGCAGTTGCTGGCCCACCTGCACATCGATTTTCGACATGTGGCAGAACATGCTGATAAAGCCCTGCCCATGGTCGACGAACACCGTGCGGCCGTTGAAGAAATAGTCCCCCACCAGAATCACTTTGCCATTGGCGGGTGTCTTGATCGGCGTGCCTGCCGGCACCGCAAAATCTAGCCCCGCATGCGGGTTGCGTTCTTCGCCGTTGAAGAAGCGGCGCACGCCGAACTTGCTCGACAGCGGGCCGTTGACCGGCTTGTCGAGAACCAGGTTGCTCGGCAGGTTAGGGCTGAAGCTGCGGTAGGCCTTGATCTGCTCGGCCAGTTCACGGTCGATGCGCTTGAGGTCGGCCGGGTTCGGGTTGACCTGGCGCGTGTTCTTCAGGGTGATGCGCTGCTCAGGGTACGTCTTGCTGCCTACGCTGAAAGGCAGGGTGCGCCCGCCCTGGTTCAGCACTGCGGTGCCGGGCTTCTGGGTCAGCGGGATGCCGACGATGGCCAACCAGTTGTCCTGCTCCTTCACCACCAGCACCGGTTTGCCGTCGAAACGGGCGCTGGGTGCGTTGGCGGCGGGGCCCAGGTCGACGACTGCCACACCGCCAGGTACCGGTTTGTTCAGTGTGCGGGTGATGTAGCTGGCCTGGGCGCCGCCGGCCAGCAGCAACAGGGAAAGGGCAAGCAGGGGCGCGAGCACGCGGGGCATGTGTCAGTCCAGTAGTGAGAGGGTGACCGGGGTCAGGTGGTTGTCTTCGACCCGCACCAGCAGCTCGCCTTCGTTCAGGCGGGCGGTCAGGCGTTGGCCGTTGCGGGTCTGTTCCGCGCTGCGAATGGCCTGGCCTTGTTCATCCAGCAAAATGCTGTATCCGCGGGCCAGGGTGGCCAGCGGACTGACCACCTGCAGTGTCTGCAACTGGGCCTGGAACCGCTGGCGACGGTCCTTGAGCACCTCACGCATGGCCCGTGGCAGGCGCTCGGCCAGGCTGTCCAGGCGCTGGTTCAGCAGTTTCAGGTTACGCCCCGGATGCTGCGCGGCCAGGCGGGCGTCCAGGCGTGCCAGGCGTTCGCGGCGCTGGTTGAGGTTGAGCATGAACGCGCGACGCAGGCGCATGTCCAGGTCGTCCAGGCGTTGAGCCTGCTGGCGCAAACGCTCGCCTGGGTGACGCAGGCGGCGGGTGAGTGACTCCAGGCGCAGGCGGTCGTGGGTCAGGCGGTTCTGCATGCGCAGCAGCAGGCGCCGTTGCAGGCCATCCAGGCGTTGCCGAAGGCCGCTGTTGTCAGGGGCCAGCAGCTCGGCGGCAGCCGACGGGGTGGGCGCGCGCACGTCAGCCACGAAGTCGCTGATCGACACGTCGGTTTCATGGCCCACGGCGCTGACAATTGGCGTGACGCAGGCGGCCACGGCACGCGCCACGGCTTCCTCGTTGAAACACCACAGGTCTTCCAGCGAACCACCACCACGCGCCAGAATCAGCGCATCGAAGCCGAGGCTGTCGGCCAGGCGGATGGCGCGTACGATCTGCGCGATGGCTTCGCGGCCCTGTACAGCCGTAGGGATCAGGTTCAGCTCCACCTGCGGGGCACGGCGGCCGAACACACTGATGATGTCGCGGATCACCGCGCCAGTGGGCGAGGTGATGATGCCGATGCGCTGCGGGTGAGCCGGCAGTGGCTTCTTTCGTTCGGTGCTGAACAGTCCCTCGGCACCGAGCTTATCCTTCAGGGCCTCGAAAGCCAGGCGCAGCGCGCCATCACCGGCGGGCTCGACGGTGTCGAGAATCAGCTGGTAGTCGCCACGTCCCTCGAACAGCGAAACCTTGCCGCGCACCCGCACCGCCAGGCCGTCTCGCAGCGCCTGGCGTACCCGCGTGGCGTTCTGCCGGAACAACGCGCAACGCACCTGGGCGCCGCTGTCCTTGAGGGTGAAGTACATGTGGCCGGACGCCGGGCGGGCGAGGTTGGAGATTTCGCCTTCCACCCACACGCTGCGGAAAACGTCTTCCAGCAGCACGCGGGCGCGGCCGTTGAGTTGGCTGACGGTAAGGACCTCGCGGTCCAGCCCGAGTCGTTCGAAAGGGTCTTTGATCATGGCAGGCATCATAAATGACATCGGCCCCGGTTGTCTGTCTTGCCCCTACTGTCAGCCTTGACCCCATCCTTGTGGGAGCGGCCTTGCGTCGCGAAAGGGCCGCAACGCGGCCCCGGCACTTCATGCGG
>NZ_JBQENN010000027.1:26205-73546 GCF_052044625.1 Pseudomonas sp. 22515 | reverse complement strand
CTTTCGCGACGCAAGGCCGCTCCCACAAGACCGCAACCGGTGCCTTCAGCCCTGCATCGTCGCCACGAACTGCCGCACCAGTTGCCCCGCATCACGGCGACAGGCCAGTGCCACCGTGCTCTGGCAATCACCCTCCAGCGCTACGAAGCTGACTGAAGCCGGGGCAATCTCGCACATGCACCGCGGCAACAACGCCACCCCAAACCCCGCCTGTATCAGCTGCAACTGCGTAGTTTTGCGCGACAGTACCTGCGCCGCCTGCGGGAAGAACCCTGCCCCCATGCACAGCGAGGCCGACAGGTAGCTCAAGCCACCGCGATCCCGGTGCGGGATGGAAATGAAGCGTTCTTCCTTCAATTGCTCCAGTTGCACGTGCCGAGTACCCGCCAAGGGGTGCCCAGCGGCGACCGCCAGCAACAAGGGTTCGTCGAACAGTTCATGCAGCACCACGCCTTCATGCTGGCGCAGCACCGGCAAGCGCAACAGGCCGATATCCAGCCGTCCGGCAGCAATGTCTTCCAGTTGTGCCTCCGACGACTGCTGCGCAATCTCCAGCGAAACCCCTGGGTTGTGCTTCAGGTAGTTCCCCAGGCGAGCCAGAAGCCCGCCGGTCAGCGGCACGGTGCTGGAATGGTTCAGGCGCAAGCTGCCTTGCAACCCTTGGCCAATGTCACGGGTAACCCGCTCCGCCTGTGCCAGGTCAGCCAGCAGGCGTCGTGCCCGTTCAAGAAAGGCCTGACCGGCCAGCGTCAGGCGAGGCAGGCGCGCCGTGCGTTCGAACAGCGGCGTGCCCAGTTGCTGCTCCAGCTCCTTGATCTGCCGGCTAAGGGCAGACTGGGCGACGTACAGTCGCTCGGCTGCACTGCTGAAACTGCCACACTCGGCGATTTCCACGAAGTAACGCAACTGTCGGATCGACGTCATGTCATGCCTTTTCGAGATGGCTTTCTGGATAAAGGCATATTAGTCGGCATGGCTCATGGCTGACTAACCTTTGCCTGTCTCCCCAGGAACTGTTGCCATGCTTGCCCAACTGTCGTTTTCCGGCCTTGACTGGCTGCCGATCCTGTTCGCCATCGCTGCGGCCTACATCGTCTTCGGCATCGCCGGCTTCGGTACTGCACTCGTGGCGGGGCCGGTGCTGATTCACTTCATGCCGTTGTCACGCATCATCCCGTTGCTGGTGCTGCTGGATTTCGTGGCCGCGTTCGGCAACCTGCTGCCGTCGCGCCGGGATGTGGTACGCAGTGAATTGCTGCGGCTGCTGCCCTTCATGGCCTTGGGTTGTACGTTGGGCGTGGTGTTCCTGCTGCAACTGAAGTCCGACCTGTTGCTGCTGTTGATGGGGGTATTCGTGACTGCCTATGCACTTTACGGGCTGGCAGTGAAAGTGAGGCCAGCCAGCCTGTCCGGCTTCTGGGCGGTGCCGATGGGCACGGCAGGCGGGTTGTTCGGGGCTTTGTTCGGCAGCGGCGGGTTTCTTTATGCCCTTTACCTGAGCGCACGGCTGGAGGTGAAGGAACAGGTACGCGCCACCCAGAGCGCGCTGATCAGCTGCAGTACGATAGTGCGTCTGTCGCTGTTCCTGATCGCCGGTGTCTATGCCGACCAACGCCTGCTGCTGCTCGCCGCCTGCCTGCTGCCTGTCATGTTCATTGGTCTGTGGGTAGGGCGTCGGTTGACCCACCGGTTATCCCGCGAAGCGTTCGTACGGCTGGTGACCTGGCTGGTGCTGGCCAGTGGGCTGGCGTTGATTGGTCGCTACCTGAGCGCCTGAGCGGTAGAATTGCGTCATTACCGGCGTTTCTCAGGCTTGTCCCGTTCATGAACACCCAGAGCATCATCGTTCCAAAGCTGTCTACCGTCCCGGTGCATGAAGCCCGCGCACGCGCCATCCTGCGCTGGCTGGTGCGCGAAAAGGTCGTCGAGGAGCAGCTGACCACCTGTGGCCGCACCGGTAACCGCATGGGCCATGCCCTGGCGGCAGGAGCGCGCAAAGTGGCCCTGCACCCGGAAAAACTGCCCTTCGGCGAACCGGTCAACGGCCTGGAAGTGATGCTCAAGCGCTGCATCTATACCCCCACCGAAGGCTTCCTCGAAGAAGCCGGTTGCCCGGAGTGCCGGCGCGAGGTAGGCGAGCCGTTGTTCGAAAGCCTGGAAGAGTGGATGCCGGCAGTGAGCGACAACTTTACCTGCCCACTGTGCGGCTTCGAAGATGACATCAATGGCTTCATTTACCTGCAGCCATGTGCCTTTTCCAACCTGGGGTTCATCTTCAACAACTGGGGCGAGGCCGGGTTCACCCAGGCCTTTCTCGACAGCTTCGCCGACTGGCTCGACCAGCCGGTGGCCGTGGTGCAGGTAAAACTGCCACAAGCCTGACCGAAGGCCCTTATTTTGCATTGAGCGGCGCGCCATGCATGAGTATAATGGCGCGCTTCCATTTTTCCCGCCCGGGAGCCCCCGCGATGCTGCGTATCAGCCAAGAAGCCCTGACCTTCGACGATATCCTCCTTGTACCTGGCTATTCCGAGGTACTGCCCAATGAAGTCAGTCTCAAGACCCGTTTGACCCGTGGCATCGAGCTGAACATTCCGCTGGTTTCCGCTGCCATGGATACCGTGACCGAAGCGCGTCTGGCCATTGCCATGGCTCAGGAAGGCGGTATCGGCATCATCCACAAGAACATGACCATCGAGCAACAGGCCGGCGAAGTGCGCAAGGTCAAGAAGTTCGAGGCTGGCGTGGTCAAGGACCCGATCACCATCGACGCCGATGCCACTGTGCGCGACCTGTTCGAGCTGACCCGCCTGAACAACATCTCCGGCGTGCCGGTACTGGCGAACGGCGACCTGGTCGGCATCGTCACCTCCCGTGACGTGCGCTTCGAAAATCGCCTGGACGCCAAGGTTCGCGACGTGATGACGCCGAAAGAGCGCCTGGTCACCGTCCGCGAAGGCGCCGATAAAAACGAAGTTCGCGAGCTGCTGCACAAGCATCGCCTGGAAAAAGTCCTGATCGTTGACGACAAGTTCAACCTCAAGGGCATGATGACCGTCAAGGACATCGAAAAAGCCAAGGCTTACCCGCTGGCCAGCAAGGACGACCAAGGTCGCCTGCGCGTCGGCGCCGCCGTCGGCACCGGCAAGGACACCGGCGAGCGCGTTGCTGCGCTGGTGGCAGCTGGCGTTGATGTCGTCGTCGTCGACACTGCCCACGGCCACTCCAAAGGTGTGATCGACCGCGTACGCTGGGTGAAAGAAACCTACCCGCAAGTGCAGGTGATCGGCGGCAACATCGCCACCGGCGCTGCCGCCAAGGCCCTGGCCGAAGCGGGTGCCGATGCGGTCAAGGTCGGTATCGGCCCTGGCTCTATCTGCACCACCCGTATCGTTGCCGGTGTCGGCGTGCCGCAAATCAGCGCCATCGCCAACGTTGCCGCAGCACTGGAAGGCACTGGCGTGCCACTGATCGCTGACGGCGGTATCCGCTTCTCCGGTGACCTGTCCAAGGCCATCGTTGCCGGTGCGTCCTGCGTGATGATGGGTTCGATGTTCGCCGGTACCGAAGAGGCCCCGGGTGAAGTCGAGCTGTTCCAGGGCCGTTCCTACAAGGCCTACCGCGGCATGGGCTCGCTGGGTGCCATGGCACAGGCGCAAGGCTCGTCCGACCGTTACTTCCAGGACTCCTCGGCCGGCGCCGAGAAGCTGGTACCGGAAGGCATCGAAGGCCGCGTTCCTTACAAAGGCGCCTTGGCCGCGATCATCCACCAGCTGATGGGCGGCCTGCGTTCGTCCATGGGCTATACCGGCAGCGCAACCATCGAAGAAATGCGCACCAAGCCGGAGTTCGTGCGTATCACCGGTGCCGGCATGGCCGAGTCCCACGTGCACGACGTGCAAATCACCAAAGAAGCCCCTAACTACCGCGTAGGCTGAGGCTTCCAGCTACAACATAAAGCGGGGCTGTCATGACAGCCCCGCGTCGTTTCCGATTTCCACTGACGAGATTGAGTCATGGCCCTCGACATTCACGCTCACCGCATCCTGATCCTCGATTTCGGTTCCCAGTACACCCAGCTGATCGCCCGCCGCGTGCGCGAAATCGGCGTGTACTGCGAACTGCACCCGTTCGACATGGACGATGAAGCGATCCGCGAATTCAACCCGCGCGGCATCATCCTTGCCGGCGGCCCCGAGTCGGTCCACGAAGCCAACAGCCCGCGCGCTCCGCAAGCCGTGTTTGACCTGAATGTGCCTGTGCTGGGTATTTGCTACGGCATGCAGACCATGGCCGAGCAGATGGGCGGCAAGGTAGAAGGTTCCGACCTGCGTGAGTTCGGTTATGCCCGCGTGGACGTTGTCGGCAAGAGCCGCCTGCTCGACGGCATCGAAGACCACGTTGACGACGACGGCGTGCTGGGCCTGGACGTGTGGATGAGCCACGGTGACAAGGTCACCCAGATGCCTGGCAACTTCAACATTCTGGCCAGCACCCCAAGCTGCCCGATCGCTGGCATGTACGACGACGTCCGCGGCTACTACGGCGTGCAGTTCCACCCTGAAGTGACCCACACCAAGCAAGGGGGTCGCATCCTGTCCCGCTTCGTGCAGGACATCTGCGGCTGTGAAGCCCTGTGGACGGCGTCCAACATCGTCGAAGACGCCATCGCCCAGGTGCGTGCGCAAGTCGGTTCGGCCAACGTCCTGCTGGGCCTGTCCGGCGGCGTTGACAGCTCGGTGGTTGCCGCGCTGCTGCACCGCGCCATCGGCGACCAGCTGACCTGCGTATTCGTCGACAACGGCCTGCTGCGCCTGCACGAAGGTGACCAGGTGATGGCCATGTTCAAAGAGAACATGGGCGTCAAGGTGATCCGCGCCGACGCTGAAAAGCAGTTCCTGGACAACCTGGCCGGCGAAGCCGACCCTGAGAAGAAGCGCAAGATCATCGGCCGCACCTTCATCGACGTGTTCGATGCCGAAGCCAGCAAGCTGGAGAACATCCAGTTCCTCGCCCAGGGCACCATCTACCCGGACGTGATCGAGTCGGCTGGCGCCAAGAGCGGCAAGGCTCACGTGATCAAGTCGCACCACAACGTTGGTGGCCTGCCGGAGGAGATGAACCTCAAGCTGGTCGAGCCGCTGCGTGAACTGTTCAAGGACGAAGTGCGCAAGATCGGCCTGGAGCTGGGCCTGCCATACGACATGGTCTACCGCCACCCGTTCCCGGGCCCGGGCCTGGGCGTGCGTATCCTCGGTGAAGTGAAGAAGGAATACGCCGACATCCTGCGTCGCGCCGACCACATCTTCATCGAAGAGCTGCGCAAGGCCGACTGGTACCACAAGACCAGCCAGGCATTCGTGGTGTTCCAGCCGGTCAAGTCGGTCGGCGTCGTCGGCGACGGCCGTCGCTACGCCTGGGTTGTGGCCCTGCGTGCCGTCGAGACCGTGGACTTCATGACCGCGCGTTGGGCACACCTGCCGTACGAGCTGCTGGAAACTGTCAGCGGTCGTATCATCAATGAAATCGACGGTATCTCGCGCGTTACCTACGATGTGTCGAGCAAGCCGCCGGCGACCATCGAGTGGGAATAAGCCGGCACATGGCAATAGCCAGTGTCAGATGACCTGTAACACACAAAGGCCCGCGTAATCGCGGGCCTTTGTCATTCTGAGGTCTATCGGCTCCTCACGTTCATCTGCCCCGCTGCGTGCAATATCACAGCGAGTAGAACGGGTCGCTTTCAGGCGCCTGGTCGTGCAGCGCTTGGGCGAGGTCCTGTATGTGTTCTGACCACGCCACTGTCTTTACCCATTGCACGGGCATACCGGATACCCCGTACAACGCCCCGGCTAGTTGCCCCGCCACGGCTGCCACACTGTCGGCATCGTCTGCCAGGTTTGCGGCCAGAAGCACTGCGTCCCTGAAGTTGTCGGTATTCCACACCGCCCACAGTGCAGCTTCCAAGGTGTCGATGACATACCCTGAAGAGCGGATCTGATCGCGGCTTTTTTCCTTGTATTCGCCAGCGTTGATGATGGTGGCGCGGGCTTGCAGCGGGCGGACCATAGGGCGGCACATTTCATCCTTGTCCGCGCCGTTCAGGGCGAGGTGCAGCTGCGCACCCAGCAGTTCGCAACAACTTAGTGCTTCGGGCGCCCGGTGGGTGGTCCGACTCTGACTTTGAGCTTCGCGCCAGGTGGACGGTAGCATGTGGCGCCTGAATATGGCGGTCGGGGCGAGTCGGATGATCGAGCCATTACCGGCCGTGTTCGGGTCTGTGTTGCCTGACCAGTCCAAGCCTTGCCGTAGCCATCCTTCCAAGGCAAGGCGGGTTGCATTGCCGATGTCGAAGCAGACACCGTTAGCGCTGTTTTCCCCTTGCTTGTACCACCTGCACAGACGCTCAAGATAATCGGCATGGTCAAATCGCATGCACGCCAGGTACGAGTCCGCCAGGCAAAGCGCCATGCTCGTATCATCGGTCCACTCACCTGGCTTGAGCCTGAACGGCCCGCCGCCGACCATGTCATCGACATGCTTGGCATCACGGGGCAAGAACTCCAGCGTGGTGCCTACGGCATCGCCAATGGCCAACCCCAGCAATGCCCCCTTGGCTCTGTCGAGCGATTGATCGGGGGTGAGTGTGCAGGCGCGCGAATTTTGCCATTGCGGGTGTACGTAGCCACGGCTTGCGGATTCGCGTGGGGTGGGCGCTGGCAGCAAGTGGTTGTACCGGTAGGCATATTCGGTAACGGCGAGGGTGGAGCTGTGCAGGTCGATCATAGTACTTCTTCTAATAAGAGACGAGTCGTGGGGCCTTGTTCAATCCGATTCAGTACTCTGAAAGAGGTACCTGGCGGGTACAGTACCTCCGCTTCGGGAATTTGCGTGAGGAAACTGATGTCCTTGCCGGATACGCCGCGTACGACCATCTGGGTATTGCCCGAAAACGGTGTTGTAGCGGATGAGCTGAAGAATGCCATGTCGGTCTCTACTGCACCCATTTGCATCCGATTGAGCACATGCTGCGGAAGATCCGTTCCACGATAGGTTTCAGCGCCTAAGTAGCGAGGCAAGCGTGCCAGGCCTTCGGTTGCATGCTCGGCAAAGGCCTTGATACCAGGCGTAGCAGTGCCTTCGCGCAATGCTTGGTTATACGCCTTGTACACATCGTTGGTAGAGTAGCCGTAAAGTGCGCCTATTTGATCGTCGCTGAGCAGTCTCGAAAGCTCCGGGGCCCGTATGTCTGCCCGAGCGCGGCCTTCGGCAATCCATCGCTCTGCCATGTCCTTGCCCACTGCATCGCGCAGGCTCATGAGCTTCTTCGGCGCCGCTGCAACGGTTTTTTCCGTGGCTTGCGTCGCTGGGGGCAGCTCTGGCTCCGCTTTCTTAAGCGGCGTTGCGGTTTTCATCTGCAGCTCAGGTTCGATCAGCAGCCTGTTCTGGTTTTTTGCCAGCCAGTTGGCCAACTGCTTGTTGGAAATCTCGGCCTGAAGCTTGGCGCTGCGGCTGGCGATGCTTTCCATGCTGCTCATCACGCCGGCTTTCATCTGCCCGCGGGTCAGGTAGGTCACGATCGCCATCAGCAAAAGCATCACGAGTTGCTCTTGTCCGCGTGCCAGTTGCCTTGCAGCTTGTTCGGTACGTTCTTGAACCAGCGCGGCCGAGCCGCCCGAAGGGTCGAGACCCGAGGGTTTCAGGCCGTCTTCGGCAGTCCACGCGGTTGCAAGCCCCTCTTGCATCGAGGCCAGGCAGGCGGGAAGCCCTTGATAGAAATACTCCGCGATGGCGGCCAGGCCCAATGCCATCAGGATCAGGTTACCGACCTGCAGGCCGATACCGCTGCCTGCGACCACCCCAGGTGCCGCGCCCACGCCAAAGGCAAGAGAACCTACCGCGCCGCCTATAGCGCCGCCTAGCGCGACGCTGCCGCCGAGAATCATCACCACTTCCTGCACGAGCTTGAGCAGCACGGGCAAAATCTGGTCGATGTTGATGGATGCCCATTTGCGGGACAGATTTGACTGCATCATGGGATAGGACAGCGCCATCGCCTGCCGGACGTTGTCGATCCGGTGCCCGCCTACAGCGCCATAGGCCTGGCTGGCGCCATCGCTTACACGGCGGGTGAAGCCGTCCCAGCTGTCATGGGCACTGCGCAACCCGCTGCTGACGCTCTGATTCAGGGCGCTGAACTTCTGGTCCAGGTTGCGTTCGATGTCGTCCCAGCTAGGGACGTAAGCTGATAAGTCCATTTACCATTGCATTCCTATAGAGAAGGCCCGGTGAGTGTGCTGGCTGAAGGCGATTCATTCCCATGCACCGCCCTGGCAGTCAAGCCAACTGCCAAATAAGCTGATGGTTGCATTGCGAGGCATTTTCTCATCTGAGGTGCCTCTGGCAATGGTGTCAATTTGATGTCGGCGCTGTCGATTGGTTCCGCTACGCCTGCCGTCCAGCCAATGCCGTGGCTAAAGCGGACGATGCTTGGATACTTCACTTAATATTTCCCATTTGCAGGTGTATCGTATTCGCCCCTCATCGTCAGCGCCTTGCTGGCAGACTGATTGCGCAGAACACGAGGTACCCGCACCGATGTCCTTCACCCGTCGACAAATGCTCAAGGGCCTGACCGGCCTGGTTGTGGTTGGCCTGGGCGCCGGGGGCGCGGCGCGTTACTGGCTGGGCAAGGTCGAAGACGACAGCGCAGGGCACGATTATGAGCTGATCGCAGCACCCCTGGACGTCGAGCTGGTGCCGGGCTTCAAGACCGAGGCCTGGGCCTTCGGCCCATCGGCCCCGGGCACCGAGCTGCGCGTGCGCCAGGGCACTTGGCTGCGGGTACGCTTTATCAACCATCTGCCGGTCGAAACCACTATCCATTGGCACGGCATTCGCCTGCCGCTGGAAATGGACGGCGTACCCTATGTGTCGCAGTTGCCGGTCAAGCCGGGTGAGTACTTCGATTACAAATTCCGCGTGCCGGACGCCGGCAGTTACTGGTACCACCCGCACGTCAGCAGCTCTGAGGAGCTAGGCCGCGGTCTGGTCGGGCCGCTGATCGTCGAGGAACGTGAACCCACCGGGTTCCAGCATGAGCGTACGCTGAGCCTGAAGAACTGGCATGTGGACGAGCAGGGCGCATGGCTGCCTTTCAGCATTCCGCGCGAGGCTGCGCGCAACGGCACTGCCGGGCGGTTGATCACCATCAACGGCCAGGCCGACTCGATCACCGAGCTGCCGGCCGGCCAGGTGGTGCGGGTGCGCGTGCTGAACCTGGACAATACCTGGACCTACCGCCTCAACCTCAAGGGCAACTGCGAGGCGAGAATCTATGCCCTCGACGGCAACCCGGTGACCCCGCGTGCGCTGGACGAATACTGGCTAGGCCCTGGCATGCGTATCTGCCTGGCCATCCGCATTCCTGAGGCGGGTGAGGAAATTTCCCTGCGCGACGGTTTCGTGCGCCTGGGCACCCTGCGTTCGGTGGCCAACAACGACGCGCCGAGTGACTGGCCGCCCGCGCTGCCGCCCAATCCGATCGCCGAGCCGGACCTGGAGAATGCCGAAAAGCTGAACTTCAATTTCGAGTGGGCGGCCAGCGTCTCTGTCACCCCTGATCCGGCCAAGCCGTCGAGCATGTGGCAGATCAACGGCCAGGCCTGGGATATTACCGACAAGACCTGCGCCGACCGCCCCATCGCCACGTTGCAGAAGGGCAAGAGCTACATCTTCGAGCTTAAGAACATGACCCAGTACCAGCACCCGATCCACTTGCATGGCATGAGCTTCAAGGTGATCGCCTCCAACCGTCACGACATCAAGGAGCCGTGGTTCACCGACACCTACTTGTTGGGCAAGAACGAGCGCGCCCAGGTAGCACTGGTGGCGGATAACCCTGGGACCTGGATGTTTCACTGCCACGTCATCGACCACATGGAAACCGGCCTGATGGCCGCGATTGCGGTGGTCTGATGCGCCCGCAGATCATCGATCGCAGTCGCGATCAGGAGTTCATGCGCCTGGCGCTGGCCTTGGCCGCCGAAGGCGCGGCACTGGGCGAGGTGCCGGTGGGGGCGGTGCTGGTACAGCATGGGCAGGTGATCGGCCAGGGTTTCAATCGGCCGATCATCGACAGCGACCCCAGCGCGCATGCCGAGATGGTGGCGATCAGGGCGGCAGCCAGGTCGGCCAGCAACTACCGGCTACCCGGCAGCACCCTGTATGTGACCCTGGAACCGTGCAGCATGTGTGCGGGGCTGATCGTGCATTCGCGGGTGATGCGCGTGGTGTTTGGCGCGCTGGAGCCCAAGGCGGGGATCGTGCAGAGCCAGGGGCAGTTCTTTGGCCAAGGCTTTCTCAACCATCGGGTGATGGTGGAGGGCGGGGTGCTGGCGCAAGAGTGCGGGCAGATCCTCAGCGACTTCTTCAAGGCCCGCCGGGCCAAGGCTTGAGCAGCACCGGCCTCTTCGCGGGCAAGCCCACTCCTACAGGTTCTGCGCAAATCTTGTAGGCGTGGGTTTGCCCGCGAAGAGGCCTACTGGCTTACATCGGCGACGACTTGTCCGCTGGCTTGTCCTTGTTGACCCCAGGCACATGCAGGTTACCCTCGGCCACCTGGCCTTCGAGCTGCGGCTGGGTCACCCAGGTGAGGATGTCGTAGTAACGACGGATGTTGGCCACGAAATGCACCGGTTCGCCCCCACGGGCATAGCCGTACTTGGTCTGCCGGTACCACTGCTTCTGAGCCAGCCGCGGCAGCATTTTCTTCACGTCCAGCCACTTGTTCGGGTTGAGCTTCTCGCGCTTGGCCAGGGTACGGGCGTCTTCCAGGTGGCCGCTGCCGACGTTGTAGGCCGCCAGGGCAAACCAGGTGCGATCCGGTTCCTGAATGCTGTCGTCAAGCTCTTCCTTGATCTTCATGAAGTACTTGGCGCCGCCCTGGATGCTCTGCCTCGGGTCCAGGCGGTTGGACACACCCATGGCCTGGGCGGTGCGCTGGGTCAGCATCATCAGGCCGCGCACGCCAGTCTTGGAGGTGACTTCCGGCTGCCACATCGATTCCTGGTAGCCGATGGCGGCCAGCAGGCGCCAGTCGACCTGCTCGACCTTGGCGTAGCTCTTGAAGTGCTTCTCGTACTTGGGCAGGCGCTGTTGCAGGTGCTGGGCGAAGGTGTAGGCGCCGACATAGCCAAGCACGTCGACATGGCCGTAGTAGCGGTCCTTCAAGCGTTGAAGGGTGCCGTTTTTCTGTGCCTTGTCGAGAAATTCGTTGATTTCGTTGAGCAGGCTGTTGTCTTCGCCGGCTGCCACTGCCCAGCGCTGGTCGCGGGTGTCGCCCAAATCGAAGGCGACCCGCACGTTGGGGAAATACACCTGGTTCATCGCCAGTTCGTTGGAGTCCACCAGGGTCAAGTCGATCTGACCTTCGTCCACCATGCGCAGCAGGTCGACCACTTCGACGGCGTCGGATTCCTCATATTGCAAGGCAGGGTACTGCTTTTTCAGCTCGGCCAACTGGTCAGCATGGCTGCTGCCCTTGAGCACCATGATCTTCTTGCCGACCAAACCCTTGGCGCCGGTGGGGCGCGCGCGGCCGTTGCGGTAGATGACCTGCGGGGTCACCTCCAGGTAGGGATGGGAGTATTTCACCTGGGTTTTGCGCCGCTCACTGCTAACCAGGCCAGCGGCAGCAAGTACCGGGCCGGAAGGTTTGCCGAGGGCGTCGTACAGCTCGTCCAGGTTGTCGGCGGTCTCGATCTGCAGCTTTACGCCGAGATCGTCGGCGAAATGCTGGACCAGTTCGTACTCGAAGCCGGTTTCGCCGTTACGGTCCTGGAAGTAGGTTGCCGGGCTGTTGCGTGTGATCACGCGCAGCACGCCATCCTCCTTCACGCGCTCGAGGGTGCTGGGTTTTTCAACGCAGGCACCTAGCAGCAGAAAGAGTCCGGTTGCGAGAAGCCATTTGGCGCAACGCTGGCGCAAAGCAGTGTGGGCGAACATAGGTTGCAGTATACGCAAAGGACTGGCCCAACCATATCTCGACAACGGTTAGCTTGTCTGGTAGCGGGTTGTGTGGTTGGGGAGGGGGATTGCATGAGGGCTACCAGGTGCCCGGTTTGAGACATTCAGCGCCTGGGCGATCTCACAGGCGCTGAATGTGTTGAACCGGACACCCGGCGGCGCTCGATCTCGTCTCAAGCCGGACACCGCTGAAAACTGACCCCGAAGTCCGGTTCCGCCGCCTGGCAGGCGTGGCTTAGAGCAGGTGCCGAAAGCCATCGAATTAGGCTAGAATGCACGGCCTCTAAGCACACCCCTTCCTGAGGCTGTCCCGACGATGTTGATCCTGCGCGGCGCTCCTGCCCTTTCTGCCTTTCGCCACGGTAAATTACTCGAGCAACTGAGCCAGAAAGTCCCCGCTGTTACTGGTTTGTATGCCGAATTTGCCCACTTCGCCGATGTTGACGGCGAGCTGACCGCCGACCAGCAGCAGGTGCTGGGCCGTCTGCTCAAGTACGGCCCGAGCGTGCCGGTACAGGAGCCGACGGGTCGTCTGTTCCTGGTGGTACCGCGCCTGGGCACCATTTCGCCATGGGCCAGCAAGGCCAGCGACATCGCCCACAACTGCGGCCTGCAGTCGATCCAGCGCCTGGAGCGCGGCATCGCCTACTACGTGGCCGGCACCCTGAGCGACGCTGACGCCGCCCTGATCGCCGCCGAACTGCACGACCGCATGACCCAGCGTGTGCTCAGCCAGCTGGAGCAGGCCGCTGACCTGTTCAGCCACGCCCAGCCCAAGCCAATGACCTCGGTCGACATCCTGGCCGGCGGCCGTGACGCCCTGGCCAAGGCCAACATCGACCTGGGCCTGGCCCTGGCCGAAGACGAGATCGACTACCTGGTCAATGCCTTCCAAGGCCTCAAGCGCAACCCGAACGACATCGAACTGATGATGTTCGCCCAGGCCAACTCCGAGCACTGCCGCCACAAGATCTTCAACGCCAGTTGGGATATCGACGGCCAGGCCCAGGAAAAAAGCCTGTTCGGCATGATCAAGAACACCTACCAGATGCACAACGAAGGTGTGCTGTCGGCGTACAAGGACAACGCCTCGGTGATCGTCGGCAACGTTGCCGGCCGCTTCTTCCCGAACCCTGAAACCCGCCAGTACGGCGCGGTGCAGGAGCCGGTGCACATCCTGATGAAGGTGGAAACGCACAACCACCCGACCGCCATCGCCCCGTTCTCCGGCGCCTCCACCGGCTCCGGTGGCGAAATCCGCGACGAAGGTGCGACCGGCCGTGGCGCCAAGCCCAAGGCCGGCCTGACCGGCTTCACCGTGTCCAACCTGCGCATTCCGGGCTTCGAGCAGCCGTGGGAGCAGGCCTATGGCAAGCCCGAGCGTATCGTCGACGCCCTCGACATCATGATCGAAGGCCCTCTTGGCGGCGCTGCGTTCAACAACGAATTCGGCCGCCCGGCCCTGACCGGTTACTTCCGTACCTTCGAGCAAGCCATCAACACCCCGCACGGTGAAGAAGTGCGCGGCTACCACAAGCCGATCATGCTCGCCGGCGGTATGGGCAACATCCGTGAAGACCACGTGCAGAAGGGCGAAATCACTGTCGGCGCCAAGCTGATCGTGCTCGGTGGCCCGGCCATGCTGATCGGCCTGGGCGGCGGCGCTGCTTCGTCGGTGGCTACCGGTGCCAGCTCGGCTGACCTGGATTTCGCTTCGGTACAGCGCGAAAACCCGGAAATGGAGCGCCGTTGCCAGGAGGTCATCGACCGTTGCTGGCAGCTGGGCGACAACAACCCGATCGCCTTCATCCACGACGTGGGCGCTGGCGGTATTTCCAATGCCTTCCCTGAGCTGGTCAACGACGGTGGCCGCGGTGGCCGCTTCGAGCTGCGCAACGTGCCCAACGACGAGCCGGGCATGGCCCCGCACGAAATCTGGAGCAACGAATCGCAAGAGCGTTACGTGCTGGCCGTCAGCGCGGTCGACTTCGAGCGTTTCAAGGCCATCTGCGAGCGCGAACGTTGCCCGTTTGCCGTGGTGGGTGAAGCCACTGAAGAACCGCACCTGACCGTCAGCGACAGCCACTTCGGCAACACCCCGGTGGACATGCCGCTGGACGTGCTGCTGGGCAAGCCGCCGCGCATGCACCGTTCGGTTACCCGCGAAGCCGAGCTGGGCGATGACTTCGACCCGAGCGAACTGGACCTGGACAGCGCCGTCCAGCGCGTGCTGAACCACCCGGCCGTGGCCAGCAAGAGCTTCCTGATCACCATTGGCGACCGCACCATCACCGGCCTGGTTGCCCGTGACCAGATGGTCGGCCCGTGGCAGGTTCCGGTGGCTGACTGCGCCGTTACCGCCACCAGCTTCGACGTCTACACCGGTGAAGCCATGGCCATGGGCGAGCGTACGCCGCTGGCGCTGCTGGATGCCCCGGCGTCCGGCCGCATGGCCATCGGCGAAACCCTGACCAACCTGGCGGCTTCGCGCATCGAAAAGCTGTCCGACATCAAACTGTCGGCCAACTGGATGTCCGCGGCTGGTCACCCAGGTGAAGACGCACGCCTGTACGACACCGTGAAGGCTGTCGGCATGGAGCTGTGCCCGGAGCTGGGCATCACCATTCCGGTCGGCAAAGACTCGATGTCGATGAAGACCAAGTGGAGCGACGAGGGCGTCGAGAAGAGCGTCACCTCGCCGATGTCGCTGATCATCACCGGCTTCGCCCCGGTCACCGACATCCGCAAGACCCTGACCCCGCAACTGCGCATGGACAAGGGCGAGACCGACCTGATCCTGATCGACCTGGGCCGCGGCAAGAACCGCATGGGCGCCTCGATCCTGGCCCAGACCTACGGCAAGATCGCTGCGCAGGCACCGGACGTCGACGACGCCGAAGACCTCAAGGCCTTCTTCGCCGTGATCCAGGGCCTGAACGCCGACGGCCACCTACTGGCCTACCACGACCGTTCCGACGGCGGCCTGGTTACCACCGTGCTGGAAATGGCCTTCGCCGGCCACTGCGGCCTCGACCTGCAACTCGACCCGCTGACCGACAGCAAGGGCGAAGTGCCGGCCATCCTCTTCAACGAGGAGCTGGGTGCGGTGATCCAGGTTCGCCAGGACGCTACCCCGGACGTGCTGGCTCAGTTCAGCGCTGCTGGCCTGGGTGAAGAGTGCGTCGCGGTGATCGGCAAGCCAGTCAACAACGCTGAAGTGACCATCAGCCTGAACGGCGAAGTGCTGTTCGACGATGACCGTCGCATGCTGCAGCGCCAGTGGGCTGAAACCAGCTACCAGATCCAGCGCCTGCGCGACAACGCCGACTGCGCTGACCAGGAGTTCGACCTGCTGCTCGAGGAAGACAACCCGGGTCTGTCGGTGAAGCTGGGCTTCGACGTCAACGACGACATCGCGGCGCCTTACATCAAGAAAGGCGTGCGCCCGCAAGTGGCCATCCTGCGCGAGCAGGGTGTCAACGGCCAGGTCGAGATGGCTGCTGCCTTCGACCGCGCCGGCTTCGCCGCCATCGACGTGCACATGAGCGATATTCTCGCTGGCCGTGTCGACTTCGAAGCCTTCAAGGGCCTGGTCGCCTGTGGCGGCTTCTCGTACGGTGACGTGCTGGGCGCTGGCGAAGGCTGGGCCAAGTCGGCGCTGTTCAACGCCCGTGCCCGTGACGCCTTCCAGGCCTTCTTCGAGCGTACCGACAGCTTCGCCCTGGGCGTGTGCAACGGTTGCCAGATGATGTCCAACCTGCACGAGCTGATCCCGGGCACCGAGTACTGGCCGCACTTCGTGCGCAACCGCTCGGAGCAATTCGAGGCCCGCGTGGCCATGGTCGAAGTGCAGAAGTCCAACTCGATCTTCCTGCAGGGCATGGCCGGTTCGCGCATGCCGATCGCCATTGCCCACGGCGAAGGCCATGCCGAGTTCGCCAGCGAAGAAGCATTGCTGGAAGCCGATGTGTCCGGTTGCGTGGCCCTGCGCTACGTCGACAACCACGGCAAGGTCACCGAAGCTTACCCGGCCAACCCGAACGGCTCGCCACGTGGCATCACTGGCCTGACCAGCCGCGACGGCCGCGTGACCATCATGATGCCGCACCCGGAGCGTGTGTTCCGCGCTGTGCAGAACTCCTGGCGCCCGGACGAGTGGCAGGAAGATGCCGCGCTGATGCGTATGTTCCGCAACGCGCGGGTGTGGGTGAACTAAGGCGTGTACAAGCTCGCCTTCTTCGTCCCCGCCAGCCATGTCGAAGTGGTCAAGGCCGCTGTGTTCGCTGCTGGCGGCGGGCGCATCGGTGACTATGAGCACTGCGCCTGGCAAACCCTTGGCCAGGGCCAGTTCCGCCCGTTGGACGGCAGCCAGCCGTTCCTCGGGCAAACCGGCCAGGTCGAGGTGGTGGAAGAGTGGAAGGTGGAGCTGGTGGTGGCTGACGAGCTGATTGTGCAGGTCGTCGCTGCGCTCAAGCAGAGCCACCCGTACGAGACGCCAGCCTATGAAGTCTGGCGGCTCGCCGAGTTCTAGAACGCATCACGGCTATTCGCGGGCACGCCCGCTCCCACAGGGACATNCGAAAGGGCCCTACAATCCAGCCACAATCTCCTTGCCTGGCTCCGGCCGCTTCAACATTCCACAAGCCAGCAACCCCACCTCGAACAGCACCCACATCGGCACTGCCAGCATCGTCTGCGAAAACACATCCGGCGGTGTCAGGATCATCCCCACCACAAAGCACCCGACGACCACGTAGGGCCTGCTGCGCCGCAATGTGGCCACATCGGCCAACCCTGCCCAGACCACGATGAACGTCGCCACCGGGATCTCGAACGCCAGCCCGAAGGCCAGAAACAGCGCCAGGATAAAGTCCAGGTACTGGCTGATATCGGTCATCATCGCCACGCCGTCCGGCGTCACGCTGGCAAAGAAACCGAACATCATCGGGAACACCAGAAAGAACGCGAACGCCATGCCGGCATAGAACAAAACGATGCTCGATACCAGCAGCGGCAGGGCAATGCGCCGTTCACGGCGGTACAGCCCCGGCGCCAGAAAGCCCCAGGCCTGATGCAGCAGCAGCGGCATGGCCAGGAACAGGGCGCACATCGCGGTCAGCTTGAACGGTGCCAGAAAGGGCGAGGTGACGCTGGTGGCGATCATGCTCGCGCCTTCCGGCAAAAAGCGCCGTAGCGGCTCGGATATGAGCGTGTACAGCGTCTGGGCAAAGGGGAACAGGCCGGCGAACACCAATGCCACCAGCGCCAGGCAACGCACCAGGCGTTTGCGCAGGTCGCGCAGGTGTTCGGTCAGGGGCATGTTCGCGGCAGGGTCCATGGCAATACTCATGAAGCATTTTCCTTGGGCAGCACGGCCGTGGCCGCATCATTGGCCGGTTCCGCGTTCAGGCTGATGCCCTGGCGGATCTCCTGTTCCAGGCGTTGCAGAGGTGCCTGGTCGAGGTTGGGCATCTCGATTTCGCGCTCCACCTGCGTGCGCAATGCGTGCATGGCCCGGCGCGCCTGGCCCAGGCCGCGGCCGAGGGTACGGGCTGCCACCGGCAGGCGCTCGGGGCCCAGCACCAACAGCGCGACGACGCCGATCAGCAGCAACTCGCTGAAGCCGACCTCGAACATCAGGCCTGGCGGTCCGCTTGAGATTGCTGGGCAACTTGGCCGTTCAGCGGGCACTGTTGCTGCACGTGCGCCTGGTCAGCGGCGTTGGCGTCATTGTCACCACCCATGGACTTGCGAAAACCCTGGATCGCCTCGCCCACATCGCTACCCAGGCCCTTCAGGCGCTTGGTACCAAAGAGCAAGAACACGATCAGCAGTACGATCACCAGTTGCCAGATTCCAATGCCACCCATAGCGACCACTCCTGTAAGGTCATGAAAAGGAAGGGCAATCCTGCCTTGCCTAGATGACGAGCACATGACGAACGGGCACTGCCATCTACCTGAAACACCCCGCGTGTTGACTGGCGTTTTTATTCCGCGAGCGAGGCACACACCGATGGGTGGAAGGCAACAGCAGGGTGCGGCCCTGTTGATGGTGATGGTGGTGCTGGCAATGCTGGCGGCGGGCATGGCCTGGCTGGTGGAAGATGGCCGGCGTCAGGTCGACGAAGTGCGCCTGCTGCACCAGCGAGTGCAGGTGCGGGCCATGGAGCAGGCCGGCCTGGCCTATGCCGGGCAGGCCCTGCGGGACCCTGCCTGGAGGCTCAGTCCGCTGTTCTGGCAAGCCTTGCGCGGGCAGCCGCTTAACTACGATTTTGGCGCTGGCCAGGCGCAGTTGCGGGTACGCGACCAGCACACCTGCTTCAACGTCAATGCGTTGCTGGGTGCCGATGGCGAACGCGCCGAGCGCCAGTTGCGTTACTTGCTGGGCAATGACATGGCGGCCGAACGCCTGGTCGATGCTTTGGCCGACTGGCTCGATGCCGACAGTGATGCCCGCCTGCAGGGCGCCGAGAGCGCCCAGTACCTGCGTCAGCAACCGCCACGGCTGGCGGCTGACCAGCCGATGCTCGACACCAGCGAGCTGAACCTGTTGCTGGAGCCGGACGCCAGCCGCCAGGCGCGTTACCCGATGCTGTGCGCCTTGCCCCAGACCACGGGTTGGCGGCTCAACGCCAACGCGCTGGGGTTGGAGCATCTGCCCCTGCTGGAGGCGCTGTATGAAGGGCGTTACTCGCGTTCGTTGCTCAGCCGCATTGTCAGCGGCAGGCCGGCGTCGGGGTATGTGGACGCGGCTGCACTGCGTCAGGCGCTTGGGGCGGTGGATGACGAAACGTTCGAACGGTTGAGCGAAGGGCTGCTGCTCAACAGCGGGCATTTTCTGTTGCAGCTGTCGTTCGAGGAAGAGGGGCGGGTGATGCGCAGCGAGTTCCAGGTGGAGGCGCTGGGGGTGGTGCAATGGCATGCCCGGGTGCCCGCGCAGCAAGTGCGGGTGCGTAGCCGGGAGCCAATAGCCTGGTAACGTTCACTGACCTCTAAGCGGGCAAGCCCGCCCCTACGCTGGTTCTGAAACNGGGCTTGCCCGCGAAGAGGCCGGTACAGCCAGCAAACGTTGGCTGACCGGCACGGGATCAAACGGTCCCGATCTCCCCACCATCAATACGCTGGATCACCACCGTCGAAGCCCGCGGCCGCACGGTAGCCCCAGCCGGCGTCGCATCGGTCGCCTTGTCGGTATACGGCCAGTTGTCCGGGTGTTGAATGTTGACGAACAGCGTCTTGTTGTCCGGGGTAAAGGTAATACCGGTCACCTCGCAACCATTTGGCCCGACAAAGAAGCGCCGCAGGTCCACCTGGTTCTGTGCGTTCACCGGCACCTGCTTGCCGCTGGCATCCACCAGGTCGGTAGGGATCACCGCCAGCAACTGGTCGTTGGTGTAGTCGGTCAAGGTGGTTTCGCCGTTGTCGGTCTCGAACCACAGCACGCCGCGGCTATCGAAGCTCATGCCGTCGGGGCTGGCGAACTGGTTCAGTTCGGTCAGGCCGGAGCGGTTGATGTCGGCGGTGCCGGCAGCGTTGGCGCCGAACACGAAGATGTCCCAGGTAAAGCTCAGTTGGTCGTCGCTGTCGTGCCAGCGAATGATGTGGCCGTGTCGGTTCGGGCCGCGTGGGTTCGCTGCATCGACCTTTTCCGGGGTGCGTGCACTGTTGTTGGTCAGGGTCAGGTACACATCGCCGTTCAGCGGGTTGACTGTCGTCCATTCCGGACGGTCCATCGGCGTTGCGCCCACGGCATCGCCAGCACCACGGGTGTTGAGGATGATGCCCGGCAGGTCACCATACAGCGCGCCCAGGGTGCTGCCGCCGGTGGTGGCGGTGGCCACGTCCAGCAGCAGCCATACGCCGGTGCCGTCGGCATTGAAGCGGGCCACGTAGAGTTTGCCTTGGTCGAGGTACTTGGCGCCGGTGGCCAGGCGGTCGGCCGGGTTGGCATCAGCGGCGTCCCACACGGCGGTGGACACCCACTTGTACAGGTACTCGTTGTTCGAGTCGTCACCCATGTACCACACCAGCGGCTTGCCGGCGACGGGCAGGCCGGGGGCGCAGCCCTCGTGGCGGAAGCGGCCCAGCGCAGTGCGTTTGGTGGCCAGGGTGCTGTTGTTGTACGGATCGATCTCGACGATGTAACCGTAGGTGCTGGCTTCGTTGCGGTAGTCGTCCGTGGCGCTGGCCCCTTTGACGGTAACGTCGAAGCGGGCGAATTCGTCGTCCACTTCGCTGGCGTCACCGGCAGCGGTTTCCCACTTGTACTGGCCGCTGGAGGTGCCCACGCCAATGCGGCGCTGGTCCTCGGGGCGGGTGCCCTTGTTGACGAAGATGCCCGGCCAGTTCTCTTCGCAGGTCAGGTAGGTGCCCCACGGGGTATAGCCGTTGCCGCAGTTGTTGTTGGTGCCACGGCAGTGGGTGCCAGCAGTGGAGTATTTGGTCTTGACGTGGTCGGTGCCACGCAGCGGGCCGGTGATCTCCATGCGTGAAGCCGTGGTGAAGCGACGGTTCAGCGGGTCGTTGTCGACCACTTGCCAACGGCCGTTGATCTTCTGCAGGCGTACAACGCCAGCACCGTGAGCGTTGATTTCCTTGCGCACTTCTTCAACCGGGCGCTTGCCGTTGACATCGGTAGTGGGGCCGGCCGGGTGCAGGGCGGCAGTGTCGATGTACTCGAAATTGATTGCCAGCAGGCCGTCTTCCGAGCTGCCGTTGATGGGGAAGAAGTGCATGCCGTCGTGGTGCATGCCCATGGCGTTGGCCTGGTCGGTCGAGGTGTTGCTGCCGTCGGACTTCCACGGGTTGCCGTTGCTGTTCAGTGGCGTCCCCCAGGGCGCCAGCACGTAGGCGCTATAGCCGGTGGCGACCACACAGGCGTCGGTGCGCGAGCCTGGGATGGACTGGAAGCCCAGTGCCAGTTTCGGCACTTCCGGCTCGGTGACTGGCGGTTCGGTCACCGGGGGCTCGGTGACCGGATCATCGTGATCGGAACCACCACCGTCGAAGCAGCCTGTCAGGCCGGTACCGGCGATCATGGCGATGGCGGCGCCCAGGCTGCCGCGCATGACGCTGCGGCGGCTCAGGTAGGCGTCCATGACGTTGGCCATCGGCAGGTTGCCGCTTTGGTTCCGGTCCAGGTTGTCGCCGGTATCTCGACTCATCAGGGTGTCCTTGTGTTGGCTGAGTGGGAGGAAACCGCGACTTTAAGGCGCAAGTGTGATGATTCCTTGGCAGAAATGTTAACGAGCTTTTAAAACTGCCAGTTCTTAGATTTGTGGTCTACAGATCAAATTGGAATTGCTGTCGGATTTCTGCCATCAAACTGTAATGCCAACGCCGCAACATCCGGGTCCCTGAATGGACGTGGATAAGGATGGCGGATGCGATGGCGAGCAGTGTGCACAGGCGCGAAGTGATCGGCTGGATGGGTATCGGTGCCTTGGCACCGCTGCTCGGCGCCTGCACAGCCTTCCCAGGGCAGCAGGGCGGCAACGCCCAGCTCGACTTGCTGTACGTCGCCGATACCCTCGATGCCCGCCAGCCTGGCCAGGCGGTGGTACCGGCTACCCGGTTGGGGCCGGTCAGCCATTTGGGCCGCGCGCCCTGGATGACTGGCCGCAGTGCCAGTATCGCCTACCCGCAACTGGCGCCGCTGCTGGATGCCAGCCAGGCAACGACAGCGCAACTGGGCGGTTATGCGGTGCTCGCGGCGTTGCTGGAACAACTGCGTGGCGAGGCCGGTGCGGGCAACAGCCTGACCCTGGAGAACGGCCAAGGCTGGAATGGCAGTGGCCTGGCGTACCTGACCCAGGGCGAAAGTGGTGTGCAAGGCAGCCAACTGCTGGGCATCGAAGCGCGGGTCAGCAGCGATGAGCGTGTGCTGTGGCCACAACGCAGCACGGGCCTGTATCGCCAGGCCAGCGCCATTACCCTCGGCGCCGGGCTGGCTGACGCACAACGCCAGGCACTGGGTGTGCAAGCCCTGCACGTTTTCGAGCGCGGCGGTGCCCGTATCGCAGTGGTCGGCGTGACCGACCCGTACGCCCAGGATCAGAAAGCCTCACTTAAACAGTGGTACCAGTCTCTGCTGCCGGTATTCGAACAAGCCCGGCACGAGGCTGACCTGGTGGTGGCCATGGCCGATGCAGGCACGGGCCCCGGCCTGTGGCTGGCTGAACGGGTGCCGCAAATCGACGTGCTTTTGTGCGCCCGTGGTCAGGACCTGTGGCCCGCGCCGGTCGAGGTCACCCAGGCCAGCGGTCGCCGCGTACCGGTGCTGTTTGCCGGCTGCCGGGGCAGCGGTGCCTTCCGCCTGCGCTGCCAGCGTGTGGCCGGCCAGTGGCAGTTCGACGGGCGTTTTTTCCCGGCCTTTGAACAGCAACTGGCGCCTGCCGCGCAGCTGCGTGTCGCGCCACTGCAGGCGCAACTGCACCAGCAACGGGCCGGCCATGCGGCCTGGCTCGACCAGCCGCTGGCCCGCGCGCCCCAGGCCTTGTGGCGCCGCGATACCCGTGGCGGCAGCTGGGACCGCCTGCTGCATCAAGCCTTGGCCGACGATAGCAGCATGCCCGTGTTGCTGCCGGGCCTGCGTTATGACTACCCGCTGGCAGCAGGGGCGCCCATTACCCGCGAACACCTGATCAGCCTTACCGGTGGCTACCCGGCGCCAGTGGTCGAGGCACCGGCCAGGCAGGTCGAACAAGTGCTGGAAAACGCCGCTGAACAATTGTTCGGTGACCCGCTGCTGCTGGACAACAGCCAGGACCTGCCGCGCTGGCAGGGCCAGGCCTGGAGCGTCAGCTACAGCCCACAAGGCAAGCGCATCACGGGGCTGGAGCCGGTGCAGGGCCTGTGCCGCACCTTTGGCCTGCAATTCGAAAGCCAGGCCGGCGAGCCACTGTGGCAGCGGGTCGAAGCCTGGCTGGCCCGTCAGCCTGACAACTGGCAACTGGCGCCGCTGCAACTGCCCGAAGTGCGTTACGTGCAGGGGCACCCAGGCTGGCACCCACGGCAGTTGGCCTCGTGATGCTCACCTCGCGCCTGCTCACCGGCGCTGGCCTGACCCTGGCCGGCTGGCTGTCTGCGCAGTGTGTGCTGCAGTTGAGCCGGCAGCCACACCCGGCCACGGCGCCTGCGGTGGCCGACAGCCCGCTGCCCGGGCTGATGGTCGGTCACTGGCAGGCGCCGCCCGACGACGGCGCCATCACCATTACCCGTCTGCCGCTGCAATACCTCGGCGGCCTCAAGGCCCAGCCATTGGCCGCCAGTGTGGTGGTGCTGCGCTACGGCGAGCAAGTGCGCACCCTGGCCCGCGGTCAGCGCCTGGCGCCAGGGATCGTGCTGCAGGACATCGACAGCGATGGCCTGATTTTCAACAACCAGGGGCGGCGTGAGCGCCTGCCCTGGCCGCCACGCCCCGCCGTGACCGGCTTCAAGCGGCAAGGATGAACGATGCCTGTTAGATACTGCATGGCGGCTGCGCTGAGCCTGGCCTTGTCCATGGCCTATGCCCAAGAGCCGGTGTTCGATGACAACGGTACGCCGATGTACGAAGTGAACTTCGTTGATACCGAACTCGGTGAGTTCATCGACAGCGTGTCGCGTATCACCGGCACCACCTTCATCGTCGACCCCCGGGTCAAGGGCAAGGTCACCGTGCGCACTGTCGACCTGCACGACGCCGACGCCATCTACGACATCTTCCTGGCCCAACTGCGTGCCCAGGGCTATGCCACCGTCGACCTGCCCAATGGCAGCGTGAAAATCGTACCCGACCAGGCCGCGCGCCTGGAGCCGGTGCCGGTAGAGGCGGGCGGGCAGCAGGGCGAGGGCAGCGACAGCGTGGCCACCCGCGTATTCAGCGTGCGCAACGCCGCCAGCGAACAGGTACTGGGCATCCTCAAACCGCTGATCGACCCGCGGGTTGGAGTGATTACACCGTACCCGGCGGCGCACCAGTTGGTGGTGACTGACTGGCGCAGCAACCTCGAACGCATCGCCAGCCTGCTGCGCCAGCTCGACCGCCCTCAAGAGGCACCGGGCAACGGCAGCACCCAGGTGATCTACCTGCGCCATGCCAATGCTGGTGAAGTGGTCAAGGTGCTGCGAGGGCTCAGCCAGGAAGGGGCGGTGCCGGCTGAAGGCGCGGGCGAGGCAGAGGGCAAGGACCGGCCGGTGATGCCAGCCTCCGGTGGCCCGGGTATCCGCCTGGAATACGAAGAAGGGACCAATGCCGTGGTCATGGTCGGCCCCGACAGCGAGCTGGCAGCGTACCGGGCCATTGTCGAGCAACTGGACATTCGCCGTGCCCAGGTGGTGGTCGAAGCGATCATCGCCGAGGTGTCCGACAGCAGCGCCCAGGAGCTGGGCGTGCAGTGGCTGTTCGCCGACGAGAAGTTCGGTGCCGGTATCGTCAACTTCGGCAGTAACGGGGTGAATATCGCCAGCATTGCCGGGGCCGCCGCGAGTGGCGACAGCGAGGCCCTGGGTGACCTGTTGTCCACCACCACCGGTGCCACGGCGGGCATTGGCCATTTCGGCGGGGGCTTCAACTTCGCCATGCTGATCAACGCGCTGAAGGGCAAGAGCGGCTTCAACCTGCTGTCCACGCCCACCTTGCTGACCCTGGACAACGCCGAGGCATCGATCCTGGTTGGCCAGGAAGTGCCCTTCGTCACCGGCTCCGTGACGCAGAACAACGCCAACCCGTACCAGACCATCGAGCGCAAGGAAGTCGGGGTGAAGCTGCGCATCAAGCCGCAGATCAATATCGACAACAGCGTGCGCCTGGACATCGTTCAGGAGGTGTCGTCGATTGCCGACACCAGTTCGGCCAGCGACGTGATCACCAACAAGCGCGAGATCAAGACCAAGGTCATGGTCGAGGACAACGGCCTGGTGATACTTGGCGGCCTGATCAGCGACGAGTTGAGTACCAGCAACCAGCGTGTGCCGCTGCTCGGCGACATTCCTTATCTTGGCCGGTTGTTCCGCTCCGATGCCACCAGGAACGCCAAGCAGAACCTGATGGTGTTCATCCGCCCGCGCATTCTGCGCGACGGCCCGAGCCTGGCGGGCCTCAGTGAAGACAAGTACCGCACCCTGCAGCAGACCACACCGCTGCAATTGCCGGACCTTGCAGAGGGCACGCGGCTGTTGCAGGTATTCCCCGCCAGCCGCGCACGCCTGGAAGGCGGTGACTGGTGATGCTGCCCTATCGCCAGGCACGGCAGAGCGGAGTGGCCATGGCCCCGGCAGAGCAGGGCTGGCAGCTATGGCTGCGGTCCGACGCCGACAATGCCCAGTTGCAGGAGTTGCTGCGTGTGCATGGCCAGCCAAGCCTGCTCGAATACCTGGAGCCTGCGCTGTTCGACGAGCGCCTTGGCCAGCTGTACCAGGCCGGCGATGCCGCCACCGAAGCGCTGATCGAAGGCATTGGCGACCAGGTCGACCTGGATAGCCTGATGAGCGAGATGCCGCGCATCGAAGACCTGCTTGAAAGCGACGACGAAGCCCCGGTGATCCGCCTGATCAACGGCCTGTTCGGCCAGGCGCTGCGGCTGCGCGCCTCGGACATCCATATCGAGACCTTCGAGCAGAGCCTGGTGGTGCGTTTGCGGGTCGATGGCCACCTGCGTGAGGTGCTGCGCCCTCCACGTGCGTTGTCGGCCATGCTGGTATCACGGATCAAGGTCATGGCCCGCCTGGACATTGCTGAAAAGCGTCAGCCCCAGGACGGCCGCATCACCTTGCGCGCGGCGGGGCGCGAAGTGGACGTACGGGTCTCGACCTTGCCCGGCATTCACGGCGAGCGGGTGGTGATGCGCGTGCTCGACAAGCAGGCCAGCCTGCTGGCGCTGGATAACCTGGGCATGCCGACAGCGGTATTGCAGGGCCTGCGCAGTTGCCTGGCGCGGCCCAACGGCATCGTGTTGTCCACCGGGCCGACCGGTTCGGGCAAGACCACGACCCTGTACGCCAGCCTGAACAGCCTCAACGACGGCAGCCGCAACATCCTCACCGTCGAGGACCCGGTGGAGTACGCCATCGCCGGCATTGGCCAAACCGCCATCAACCCGCGTGCCGGGCTGACATTTGCCAGTGGCCTGCGCGCCATCCTGCGTCAGGACCCTGACGTGATCATGCTCGGCGAAATCCGCGATCAGGAGACTGCGCAGATCGCCGTGCAGGCCAGCCTCACCGGCCACCTGGTGCTGTCGACCTTGCACACCAACAGCGCGGTAGGCGCAGTGACCCGCCTGCGCGACATGGGCATCGAGCCGTTCCTGATCGCCTCGTGCCTGCGCGGCGTCCTGGCCCAGCGCCTGGTGCGGCGTTTGTGCAGCTGTGCCGTGGCGCACCCGCTACAGGCTGCCGAGCGCGAGCTGTGGCCTGAGCTTGCGGCGTTGGGCAGCACTTATCACGCCGTGGGTTGCGAGCAGTGCCAGGGCAGCGGTTATATCGGCCGACTGGGGCTGTACGAATTCATCGAGCTGGACGCCGGGCTCATCGGCCTGTTGTACGACGGCGCCAGCGAGCTGGCCATGCAGGATTACCTGGCTGATCGGCGTCAGAGCCTGGTGGCGATGGCCAGCGATTGCCTGGCCCGCGGTGAGACCAGCCTGGCTGAAGTGCTGCGCGTGGTGCAGGGCTAAGGCATGCCGACCTATCGCTACCAGGCCGTTGACCTCGCCGGCAAATCGCACAAGGCCAGCCTGCAGGCTGACAGTGAACGCCACGCCCGCCAGCTGCTGCGCGAGCAGGGCCTGTTCGCCCGCCAGTTGCAGCGCCATGAAGCCGGCAGCCGACAACCCCGACGCCAGCGCTTGAGCCGCGCCCAGTTGTGTGAGCTGACCCGTCAGCTGGCCACCTTGACCGGGGCCGGCATTCCCTTGGTCGATGCCCTTGCCACCCTTGAACGGCAACTGCGTCAACCCGCCTTGCACAGTGTGCTGGTGGCCTTGCGCGGCTCACTGGCCGAAGGCCTGGGCCTGGCCCGCAGCCTGGCCCGGCAGGGCGCACCGTTTACTGGCCTGTACTGCGCGCTGGTCGAGGCCGGCGAACGTTCCGGGCACCTGGCCCAGGTGCTGACCCGCTTGGCCGACCACCTGGAGCAGGTGCAACGCCAGCAACACAAGGCCCGCACAGCGCTGATATACCCCGCTGTGCTGATGGGTGTGTCGCTGGCAGTGGTGATTGGCCTGATGACGTTCGTCGTGCCCAAACTCACCGAGCAATTCGCCCACGCCGGGCAAAGCCTGCCGCTGATCACCTCGTTGCTGATCGGCCTGAGCCAGGGGCTGGTGCACGCCGGGCCCTGGTTGTTAGGGGGGGCGCTGTTGCTCGGGGGGCTGGCTGGCTGGCTGCTGCGCAAACCGCACTGGTGCCTGCGTCGCGACCAGCTGCTGCTGCGCCTGCCGCGTATTGGCAGCCTGCTGCAGGTGCTGGAGAGCGCGCGCCTGGCGCGCAGCCTGGCGATTCTCACTGGCAGTGGCGTGGCCCTGCTCGAAGCCTTGCAAGTGGCCACCGAAACCATCGGCAACCGGCGTATCCGCCTGGCCATGGAGCAGGTGCGCCAACACGTGCAGGGCGGCACCAGCCTGCACCGTGCGCTGGATGCCAGCCAGCAATTCCCGCCGCTGCTGGTGAACATGGTCGGCAGCGGCGAGGCCAGCGGCACCCTGGCGGACATGCTCGAGCGCGTGGCCGACGACCAGGAGCGCGGCTTTGCCCGCCAGGTCGATACCGCCATGGCGCTGTTCGAACCCCTGATGATCCTGGTGATGGGCGCCGTGGTGCTGTTCATCGTGCTGGCGGTGCTGCTGCCGATCATGCAACTCAACCAGGGCCTGCAATTGTGACGACAAGGAGTATTGCCATGCAGCATCGACGTAACCGCCAACGCGGCTTCACCCTCATGGAGATCATGGTGGTGATCTTCATCATCGGCCTGCTGATCGCCGTGGTGGCGCCCAGCGTGCTGGGCAACCAGGACAAGGCCATGAAGCAGAAGGTGATGGCCGACCTGGCCACCCTGGAGCAGGCGCTGGACATGTACCGGCTGGACAACCTGCGCTTCCCCAGCAGCGAACAGGGCCTGGCCGCGCTGGTGAAAAAGCCGGCTCAGGAGCCAGTGCCTCGGGCCTGGCGCAGTGATGGCTACGTACGTCGCCTGCCGGAGGACCCGTGGGGCACCCCGTACCAGTACCGCATGCCCGGCGAGCATGGCCGGGTCGATGTGTACTCGCTGGGTGCCGATGGCCTGCCGGGCGGCGAAGGCCAGGATGCCGACCTGGGTAACTGGGCGCTGTAACGGTGCGTCATCAGCGCGGCTTCAGCCTGATCGAACTGTTGGTGGTACTGGCCATTGCCGGGCTGATGACCGGGCTGGCGGTGGCCGGCCTTGGCAACGGCCAGGCCAGTGTCGAGCAGGCCCTGCAACGGCTGGCGGTCGAGGTCCGCGGCCAGGCCGCGCTGGCCCGGCATGCGGGGCAACTGCGCGGGTTGCGCTGGAATGGCCAGCGCCCGGAGTTCGTCCGCCGCGAGGGCAATGCCTGGGTGGTCGAAGCGGTCCCGCTCGGCGACTGGCCCAAGGGCCTGCACCCGGACTGGCCCGCCAGCCCGCAACCGCGCGTGCTGTTCACGCCGCATGGCTGGGCGCAGGCGGGTAGCGTGCGCTGGCGCTGGGCCGATGGCAGTCAGCAATGGGCCTGGAGCCGCACCGATGGCATGTGGGTCGTGCCATGAAGCAAGCACAGCGTGGTTTCACTCTGCTGGAGGTGACCGTAGCCCTGGCAATCGCTGCCGTGCTGGCGGTGATCACCAGCCAGGTGCTGCGCCAGCGGCTGGCCGTTCAGGACAACCTGCAACAGTACCGCCTTGGCCTGCTGTGCGCGCGTGAGCTGCAAGCCCGCTTTGCCGTCGAGCAGTACTGGCCTGCCGAAAACCAGGTAGCCGGCGAGCTCGGCCAAGGTGGCCAACGGTGTCACTGGCAACTGCAACTGCGCCGCACTGGCGTGCGAGACCTGCGCCGTGGCGAACTGCAATTGTTCGCTGACCGCGATCAGCGCCTGCCACTGGGCCAGTACACCGTGTTTCTGGAGCGCCCATGAAACACCGCCAGGCAGGTCTGACCCTGATCGAACTGATGGTCGCGCTGGCCCTGACGGCCGTGCTCGGCATCATGCTGGCCGCCCTGGTCAACGGCTGGCTGAAGGTGCGCGAACGCTTGCAGGACACCATTCGGCAAACCTCGGTGCTGGACTTTTGCCTGGCCCTGGAGCGGCGCTTCGACAGCCCGGTGCTGCGCCGTGTCTACGACCAGCGTCTGCCGCTGGCCAGCCGTTGGCTGGACTGGCAGCCCGCCAGCAACCAGTTGCTGTGGGTCGCCAGCACCGGCCTGCCGGCAGCCGAAGGTGGCTCGCGCCTGCAACGCCAGCGCCTGCGGTTCGAGGCCCGGGAGCAACGCCTGCTGCTGGAAAGCTCGGCGGACTTGTACGCCGCCGTCGCCCCGCGCTGGGTACAGCGCGAACGACTCGACCAGGTCAGCGCCATGAACGTTCTGTACTACCAGGGCGGCCGCTGGCTGGCCTGGCCTTCTGACCAACCGGTGCACCCAGGCCGTGGTGTGCGTCTGGAACTGCTGCGTGATGGAGCCCCCTATGTCTGCACCTTCGCCCTTCCATGGGGGCGCTCATGAAACTTGAATGGCGGCGGCGTGCGCCGGCCCAGGTGTGGCTGCTGCTGCGCCCGGGTGCTGTCTGGCATTGGGCGCTGGTCCAGGACGGTATTTTGCAAAGCCAGGGGCAGGGCGAGCCACCGGCCAACCCGCAGGCCCATGTTGCGCTGGTCCTGCCTGCCGAGGCGTGCAGCCATTTTCGCGTGCCGGCCCCGCCCGGGCTCAAGCGCGAAGAGTGGCCTTTGCTGCTTGAGGATCGCTTGCTGCAGGCCCCGCATGAGGTGGCCTGTGCCTGCCTGGCCCGTGAACCCGGCTACCTTCGTCTGCTGGTAGTGGCGCGTCAGCAGTTGGATGACTGGCGTGGCCAATGTGCCGAATGGGGCTTGCAGACGGTGCGTTGCTGGGCGGAGCTGCAGCTGCTGCCTTCGCCCGAGCCAGGATGCGCCTGGCAATGGCAACGCACCCCCGGGCTGTCCTTCTACAAAGGCTTGGCCGAAGACGGACAGGAGCACTGGCTGGCGTGGCCTGATGCCTTGGGTGGCGTGCCGCAGCCACCGTGGGCAGGGCTGCACAAGACGTCGCTGAGCGGCAGTTGGCCAACCGTATTTGCGCCGCTCGACACATTGCCCGGCCTGTTCGACCGCGCCCGCAAGGTGCGTTCGTTGCCGGCGGCCTCCCGCCAGCAGCAGCGGCTGCTGGCAGCTTGCCTGGTGCTGGCCACCGTTTGGGGTGGCCTGTGGGTGAGTCAGCAATGGCGTCAGGCGCAACTCTGGCGCAACCAGGTCGTTGCCGTGACCGGCGAGCAGGCCAGCCCTCGGCACGCGGCACAGGCCCTCAAGCGCCTGCGCGAGAGCGTACTGCAGCAGCAACTGCGTACACGTCAGCTAGACGACCTGCAGGCTCGCTTGCAGACCTGGCTGCGTGCCAACCCCGGCTTGCGCCTGCAAGCGGTGCGCTTCGATGGTCAGCGTTGGCACCTGCGCCTGGAGGGCGAGGGCAGTGCGCCGCCATGGCGTGATATGGCGGCTGCCGCTGGCGCCACAGTGCAGGTTCAAGAAGGCCAAGTGATCTTCGACCTGGGAGCAGCCTCATGAACCGGGACTGGCTACAGCGTCATCGCTTCACGTTCGCCTGGGGACTGATCGCCCTGTTGCTGGCCTTCCTGGCCCTGCGCGAAGGCGTTGCGCAATGGCGCGTGCTTGGCCAGTGGCGTGTGCTGGCCGAACAGGCGGCCAGCCTGCAAGGCGGGCCTGGTTTGAACCTGGAGCGGCTACGTCAGTCGGCCCAGGCCCGTGGGGTCGAACTGACCGAAGTCGATACGCAAGGCAAGGCCTGGCAACTGCGCGGGCAGGTGGCCGATGAGCGCATGCTGCAAGGCTGGGTGCAGAGCCTGCGTGCAGAAGGCGCACTGCCGTTGCAATGGGGGCTGGAGCAGCAGGGCAAGGCTTTGCGATTTGATCTGGTGGTGCAGCCATGAGCCGCAGTGCAGCAATGGCCTGGGTGTTACTGGTATTCGTGCTCACGCTGTTTATCGAGCTTCCGGCCAATTGGGTGGTGCGTGCGTTCGGCCTGCCGGTACGCGATGTCGGTGGAAGCCTCTGGCAAGGGCAGGCACAACAATGGGGGCCGGTCGGGCCTTTGCGCTGGACGCTGCAGCCCTGGCGCTTGCAGGCGAATGCGCAAGTGGGGTTCCAGGGGCAGGCCTGGCAGTTGCGTGCAGAAGGCTGGCCCTGGCGTTGGCGGCTGGAGGCATCAGCCAAGGGGCCTTTGGCGACGGTCTCGACGGATTACCGCCTGGCCGGCCAGTGGCAGGGTGTGTTGAGGATGCAGGGGACAGGGCGCCAATGCCAGGCCAGTGAAGGCCGCGTGATCGTAACCGACCTTGCCCTGAGCGACCCGTGGTCCCTAGGCCTTGGGCACGGCTGGCTGGAAATGGATTGCCGCAGTGGCTGGCACCTGCGCGGGCAGTTGGCGCAGCAAGGGCAACATCAACTGGCCGTGGATGCCGACCTGCCAGGACGCCAGGCGCAGGTGGTGTTCCAGCTGCAGCCTGAAGCGCAGTTGACGCCATTGTTGCGTGGCGCCCAATGGCTTGGGCCGCAGGCCTTGGCGGGGCAGCGAGACCTTCGTTGGTAAGCAACAACGTGGCGCGGCCTCCTGTAGATACGCTGCGAGCGGTCGAGCTTTTCTGAGGTGCTCGGGGCTTAAGCGCTTGGTCGTATCGATGGTGCATACCCGCGAAGCAGGCGGCGCGTTGCGTGGCACCGGCTGCGCCGGTGTTCGCGGGTGAACCCACTCCTACAACGGCCTGTGCCCAACCACCGATTTGTGCCCAACCGCCGAGTTGTGTCCATCCCCGATCAGTGTAGGAGCGGGCTTGCCCGCGAAGACGGCAGATCAGGCAATCACGATCACTCGTCGTCGGCAGTCCCGTTGGCCCGCCAGTAGGCTGCAGCCTTTAGCGCGTCTTCCTTTACCCCTTTCTCCAGCAACAACGCCTTGGCCTGGCGAGTCAGGGCTTTTTCCAGCGCCACCCAGGCATACAGCTGGCCTTGCGGCAAGCTCAGGTTACGCACCAGCTCCAACAAGTCTTCCCCTTGGCGACGTACCCAGATCACTTCCACCTGCGCCTTGCTTGGCAGCGGCTGGCGCTCGTGCTCGTCTTCGATCTGGATCACTGCCAGCACCTGGCGGCCCGCCGGCAACTCCTCCAGCCGACGGCCAATGGCCGGGATGGCAGTTTCATCTCCGATCAGCAGGTAGCTGTCGAAAATATCCGGCACCACCAGCGAGGCCCGTGGCCCTGCGATGTCCAGGGTTTGCCCAGGCGCGGCTTGCGCGGCCCAGGTAGAGGCAGGGCCGTCGCCGTGCAGCACGAAGTCGATGTCCAGCTCATGTGCCACCAGGTCGATGCGCCGTGGTGTGTACTCGCGCATGGTGGGCCGCGCGCCACCGTCCTTGCCCAGGTTACGGGCCTCGATGGCCTGTTGTTGCTCCGGCGTTTCGGCGAACAGCAGCTTGATATGGTCGTCGCTGCCCATGCTGGTAAAGCCTTGCAGCTCGGCACCCCCCAGGGTGATGCGGCGCATGCGCGGGGTCAGCTCGGTGACCCGCAGCACCTGCAGACGGCGCTGGCGGATCTCGTGGTTTACGCGGTGAATGGTGTCACTCATGGGGCGTCTCCCTGAAAGGTTCGGTGGGCCCGGAGGCGATGGCCTTGGCGGTATGGTTGAGCAGGTCACGGACCCGTTCGATTTCTTCCACTGTCCAGCGGCCGCTGTGCATGTGCAGTGCATGGCGCAGGTTGCCGACCGCTTCATGAATCTCTGGCGGGCGGTCGTGGCCGCGCAGGGCGCGTTTGCTGACCTCGATGCGCATGCGCACGCCATCCAGGGCTACTGCCTGATCCACCAAGGCGCTGCGGCCGGCATCGGTGATGGCGTAGAGGCGTTTGCTGCCTTGTACCTGGCCGCTGATCAGTTCGGCCTCTTCGAGGAAGTTCAGCGTGGGGTAGATCACCCCAGGGCTTGGGCTGTAGCTGCCGTCGAACAGATTTTCGATCTGGCGGATCAGGTCGTAACCGTGGCCGGGCTGCTCGGCCAGCAAGTCCAGCATCAGCAGCTTGAGGTCACCCGGGGCGAAGACACGCGGGCCGCGCTCGCCACGGGCGGGGCGCCGCTCGAAGGGATCATGAGGGGGATGTTCGCGCATAAGGATAGGGCTCCGTCGTTTGCGATATATCTTAAGATATTACTCAAGATATATCTAAAGACAAGCCCTTAAATGCTGATGATTATCATCTACTGCGTCGATGTGTTCCCTGCCGGTGGCGGTGTGTGCAGGGCAACCTGTGGCGGCTTGCACTCATTCGGATTGCCAGGCTGCAGGTATGGCATGAGGATCGGTGCCATGCCCTTGAGCACCTGCACTGGCAGCGCCGAAGTAAATTTGAACGCTTCTGCCGTGCGACCCGGCACGAAGGCGGTCAGCGTGCCGAAATGGTTGTCGCCGAGGAAGAACACGAAGGTGGCGGTGCGGTTTAGCGAGCGCGAGCCGATCAGCCGGCCGCCGGCGCCAAAGCTCTCGATTCGGTTGTCGCCGGTACCGGTCTTGCCGCCCATCACCAGTGGGGTGCCGTCCTGCAGCTTGAAACTGCCGGAAATACGCCGCGCGGTACCTGCATCGACCACTTGCGACATGGCGCCTTTGAGTGCACGCGCCACTTCGACTGGCAGAATTCGCACGCCCCGGTCAGGGTCTGTGATCAACTTGGTCTCATAGGGTGTGTTGGCTGCGAAATGCAGGGTGTCGATGCGCAGGGTCGGCAGGCGAACACCGTCGTTCTGGATGATCCCGACCAGTTCGGAGAGGGCAGCGGGGCGGTCGCCGGAGCTGCCGATGGCGGTGGCCAATGAGGGCACCAGGTGGTCGAATGGATAGCCCACGCGTTTCCAGCGTTGGTGGATATCGAGGAAGGCTTCGATTTCGACCATGGTGCGGATGCGGCTGTCACGGGCGCCCTGGTGGCGGCTCTTGAACAGCCAGCCGTATACCTCCTGGCGTTCGAAACGACTGGCGTTGATCATCTCGGTCAGTGTCGAGCTTGGGTTCTTCAGCAGGTAGCCAAGCAGCCAAAGGTCCAGTGGGTGGACCTTGGCGATGTAACCCTGGTCGGGCAGGTCGTACTTGCCGGGGCCGTAAGCTGCGTACATCTCGGACAGACGGCCATCGGTCAGTTTGCCCAGCACGGCCTTGTCGCCCTTGAGGTGGGCACGCACGAACGCGTTGAAGGTTTCCTGGCCTGCCTCGGGGAACAGGTAGCGGTGTACCGCCGCCAACCGCTGTGGGGTCACGCGCATGCTGTCGAGGAAGGTGTCCAGGCGTTGTTGCGAGGTTTTACGCTGGTACTTCTTCCAGAAGCGCATCAGGTAGTTGGTGCCTTCCTTGTCGGCAAAGCGCGCAAGGTATTCCTGGCGGCGCGGGTCGGCATCGTCCTTGAGCAGCGGCACGCGGTTGTACGGCTGCTGGTAAGTCACGTAGCGCACCAGGTCGCGCATCAGGCGGATGAACGGCAGGTTGATCGACTCGCGCAGTGCATCCTTGAGTGTCGGGTTGCGGTTGTTGTCTTCCTTGCGGAAGTTGTTGAACACATGCATCCCGCCACCGGTGAAAAACGCTTCGCCGGTGTTGGCCGAGTACTTGCGTTCGAGCGCGGCGTCGAGCATGGCGTCAAGGCTCTGGTTCTTGCTGTTCAGCGCCAGCCATTCCAGCGACCATTGCGTGATGCGGTCGAGTTCGGCCACTTCGACCTTCTTCAGCTCGGCGGCAGGTTTGCCGGCGTACTTGTCGTGCAGCTCGGCGATAATTTCAAGGTAGGTGGTCAGTACCCGCAGCTTGGCGGTTGAGCCCAGCTCCAGCTTGCTGCCTTCGTTGATGTCGAAGGGCTGGTTGGTGCTGTCGGTCTGCACCCGGACCCGCGAGCCATCGGCGGTGCGTTCGAACAAGGTGAAGCTGTAGCTCACCTGGTCGGTGGTCTTGGCAGTGAGCAGCCGCTCGCCGATCAGGCCGATCTGTGCGGCAAACGCCGGGTCGGCAAGGTTTTTCAGGTACTGGCTGATCTGCAACTGCAGGTCGGCCTGCAAGGTACTGGTGGCCGACAGGTCGAGGCGGTCGAGGTCGTACAGCGGGCGATTGAGCATGGCCGACAGGCGGTTGCGCGCCAGGCTGATGCCCTTGTTGGTAATGATCGGTACGATGGTCGGCTGCGCGACCCAGTCGCGGTACACCGCCTTGCTGGCCAGCGCGGCATCGGCCAGCGGCTGATCGATGACCTTGTTGGCGGCAAGCAGGCGAATGTGCGAATCGGTGAGTTCGGCCAGCTCGACCCGGCCCTTGGACAAGTAATGCGAGGGGCGGCGCTGGGCAATCATCAGCGACAGCACCTGGCGCAGGGCCAGGCCACGTGCGGCCATGCTCTCGGGGTCGGTAGCGGTGGCGTTCAGGGCCTGGTTGACCTGGTCGAAGTCGGCGCCGTACCACACCCGCAGGCCCTCGGCCATGCCATGTACCTCACCATGCCCAGGTACAGCCGACAGCGGTACGCTGTTGAGGTAGTCACGCACGATGCGCTGGCGTGCCTCGGTGGTGTCGGGACCGCCCTGGTAGGCACGCACGCTGGCAGAAATCATCTGCCGGATTTTCTCCGCGCCCGACACCGTCAGGCCGTCGGGTGAGTGGCGATATTTCTCCAGCTGCGTGGCCAGGGTGCTGCCGCCGGCAGACTGGCCGGGCAGGGCCAGGTACTTGGCGACCTGGCTGTAGGCGGCCTTGGCAAAGCGTGGCCAGTCCACTGCCGGGTTGTTACGTGGGTCCTGGGTATCCAGCAGGTCGCGGTTTTCGATGAACAGCAAGCTGTTGACCATCACGGGAGGGATCGCTGCAAAGTCCGGGTACAGGTGCTGGGGGTAGTTGTACTGGTACAGCGTGTCGCCGCGGCAGTCGGTGATCGACAGGCCGGCCTGGATTTTCTCGATATAGGGCGCGAACAGCCCATGATCGACGTAGTTCATCAATGCGGGTGAGAACTTCACCTGTTCACTGATGAGGTAGTCGCGCTTGAGCAGGCGTGGCAGGAATTCACCCAGGGCGCTATAGCCCAGGCGTTTGTCGAACGGCCCGTCACCGGGGTAGATGATGGCATCGCTGGGACCGGCTTGCAGCGAATAGGTCAGTGTACCGGCCAGTTTGCTGAACTCGCGCGATTGCAGTTCGGAGGTACGGAATTCGTCATACGCGGCAACACCTATGGCTACCAGTGCCACCAGCAGGATGAGGATGATCAGCCGCCACCATAGCCGACGCTGACGGGGGGACTTGGGTTGTGGCGTCTCGGCCGGAGGTATCTCGGGTGCTTCCGTTCTGCTTGGTTCCGATTGCCACAGTGCGCCCATAGTCTTCTATCCGGCCAAGTATTTTCGTCTTGCTTGTCTGAAGCTTAGACGTTGAGTGGATAGGGTGAAAAATTTGTAGAAGAAGGAAAGTGGTGAGGGGCTATGCGGCTTTGGTGTGGGTTCCTTCAACGGCCGATGTTGCTATGGTGCCCCGGCGATTTTTGGGGCGGGTAGCGGCCCCAGAGTTCTAGCCAAATTTCTGCATATATACAGTGAAAACTCCTACAACGGTCTTCCTATACTGCTCGCCCCCTTCGCCTTGCCGGGCGCTCTACTCCGGCACACGGGCCGGTCCACAAGGCCAGCCTGGCAAGCCAATGCCACGCCTATCGGCTTGGTCGCGGCGGCACGAAGGTCAAATCCAATAACAAAATGAGGTTGTATTGCTATGCCAGTCGGCAACCACTCTGCCCACGGCCAGGCCACAGAAGGCGGCCCGCTCAAGCGTGAACTGGGCGAACGGCACATCCGCCTGATGGCGCTGGGCGCCTGTATCGGTGTCGGTCTTTTCCTCGGTTCGGCCAAGGCGATCGAAATGGCCGGTCCGGCCATCATGTTGTCCTACATCATCGGCGGCCTGGCCATCCTGGTGATCATGCGCGCCCTTGGTGAAATGGCCGTGCACAACCCCGTCGCCGGCTCGTTCAGCCGTTATGCCCAGGATTACCTCGGCCCATTGGCAGGCTTCCTGACCGGCTGGAACTACTGGTTCCTGTGGCTGGTGACCTGTGTTGCCGAAATCACGGCAGTGGCCATCTACATGGGCATCTGGTTCCCCGACGTTCCGCGCTGGATCTGGGCCCTGGCGGCGCTGGGCAGCATGGGCGCGGTCAACCTGGTGGCGGTGAAGGCTTTTGGTGAGTTCGAGTTCTGGTTCGCGCTGATCAAGATCGTCACCATCATCGCCATGGTGCTTGGCGGCATCGGCATCATTGCCTTCGGCTTTGGCAATGACGGTGTGGCAGTGGGGATCTCCAACCTGTGGAGCAACGGCGGCTTCATGCCCAATGGCGTGACCGGCGTGCTGATGTCGCTGCAGATGGTGATGTTCGCCTATCTGGGCGTGGAAATGATCGGTCTCACCGCCGGTGAAGCACGCAACCCGCAAAAGACCATTCCCCAGGCCATCGGCTCGGTGTTCTGGCGCATCCTGCTGTTCTACGTCGGCGCGTTGTTCGTGATCCTGTCGATTTACCCGTGGAACGAAATCGGCAGCCAGGGCAGCCCGTTCGTCATGACCTTCGAGCGCCTCGGCATCAAGACCGCTGCCGGCATCATCAATTTCGTGGTCATCACGGCGGCGCTTTCGTCGTGCAACGGCGGCATCTTCAGCACCGGGCGCATGCTTTATAGCCTGGCGCAGAACGGCCAGGCGCCGGCGGCCTTTGCCCGCACCTCGAAGAACGGCGTGCCACGCAATGCGCTGCTGCTGTCGATCGGCGCGTTGCTGCTGGGCGTGCTGGCCAACTACCTGGTGCCAGAAAAGGTCTTCGTCTGGGTGACCTCGATCGCCACCTTCGGTGCGATCTGGACCTGGGTGATGATCTTGCTGGCGCAGCTGAAGTTCCGTGCCGGCCTTACCACGGCCGAGCGCAAGGCACTGAAGTACCGCATGTGGCTGTGGCCGCTGAGCTCGTATCTGGCACTGGCCTTCCTGGTGCTGGTGGTCGGGCTGATGGCGTACTTCGAGGATACGCGTGTGGCCCTGTACATCGGCCCGGCGTTCCTGGTGTTGCTGACAGTGCTGTATTACACGTTCCGCCTGGCGCCGAAAGACGCACAAGGTGTGACGAGTACCGCCTCCTGACCTGACGTGGGGCCGCTTTGCGGCCCCAGCGTTCTCTCAGGCCGCCACTTCGCTGTGCGGCTCGAAACTGTCCGCCCGGGCCAGTTGCCACATCCGCGAATAGAACTGCCCGTTCACCTCGCCGGTCAGCAGCTCACCTGGCTTCAAAAACACATGCATCTGCGAGAACAGCTTGATCTCGGTGGCTGAAATGCGCCGCACCAGGTGCTTGGCCTCCAGTTGTGCCGGATGCTCCAGGCCGGCCGCCGCCAGCATTTCTGCCAAGGCACGCAACGTGTTGTGATGGAAGTTCAGCACCCGCTGGGCTTTGTCGGGCACCACCAGCGCACGCTGGCGTAGCGGATCTTGCGTGGCCACACCGGTCGGGCACTTGTTGGTGTGGCAGCTTTGCGACTGGATGCAGCCGATGGCAAACATGAAGCCGCGTGCCGAGTTGGCCCAGTCGGCGCCAATGGCCAGCACGCTGGCGATGTCGAAGGCGCTGACAATCTTGCCGCTGGCGCCCAGCTTGATCTTGTCGCGCAGGTTCAGGCCGACCAGGGTGTTGTGCACGAACAGCAGGCCTTCACGCAGTGGCACGCCGATATGGTCGGTGAACTCCACGGGCGCTGCGCCGGTGCCGCCTTCCTTGCCATCGACGACGATGAAGTCGGGCAGGATGCCGGTTTCCAGCATGGCCTTGGCGATGCCCATGAATTCCCACGGGTGGCCCAGGCAGAACTTGAACCCCACTGGCTTGCCACCGGACAGCTCACGCAACTGGGCGATGAACTGCATCATTTCGATTGGTGTCGAGAAGGCGCTGTGGCGCGACGGTGAGATGCAATCCTCGCCCATCAGCACGCCACGGGTTTCGGCGATTTCCTGGGTGACCTTGTGTTTGGGCAATATGCCGCCATGGCCGGGTTTGGCGCCCTGGCTCATCTTGATCTCGATCATGCGCACCTGAGGGCTGCGCGCCTGGGCGGCGAAGCGTTCGGGATCGAAGCGCCCATCTGGCGTGCGGCACCCGAAGTAGCCGCTGCCCAGTTCCCACACCAGGTCACCACCGTGCTCGCGATGGTAGGGGCTGATGCTGCCCTCGCCGGTGTCATGGTGGAAATTGCCCAGCTTGGCGCCCTGGTTGAGCGCACGGATGGCATTGGCGCTGAGCGAGCCGAAACTCATGGCCGAAATGTTGAAGATCGACGCGGAGTACGGCTGGCTGCACTGCGGCCCACCGACGATGACGCGGAAGCTGGCCGGGTCGGCCAGCGGTGCCGGGCGCATGGAGTGGCCGATGAACTCGAAACCGGATTCATATACGTCGATCAGGGTGCCGAAAGGTTTGTCCGAGGCTTCGTTCTTCGCCCGGGCATACACCAGCGAGCGCTGGGCGCGAGAAAAGGGAAGGGCATCGCTGTCGGACTCCAGCAGGTATTGGCGGATTTCCGGGCGAATGGCCTCGACCAGATAGCGGATGTTGCCGAGAATCGGGTAGTTGCGGCGTACGGCGTGGCGCTGCTGCAGCAGGTCGAACAGGCCGATCAGGCTGAGAATGCCTGTGGTCAGGGTGAACGGCCACAGCCATTCGTGGTGGCTGAAGGGGAGGCTCGCCAGGGTGAACAGCACACAGGCGGCGAAGAAGGCATAACGACTGAGAAGTGACAGGCTCATACAGGGTCCTTGCGATGGCGCGGTCAGGCTCAGGGCCTGGGGCAAACCCCGACCATAGCCAAGTTGCCGGGCACTGCAAAATAAAATCGGGGTAGCGAAAATCATTCTCGACCCGAGCCAAATTGCCTGGTCGCAACGCAGATCGGTGGTGGACACACATTGATGATTGGGCGCAGGCCGTCGTAGGCGCGGGTTTACCCGCGAAAGGGTCGGGCCTGCTGGCCAATTTCTACCCGCCGGTCAGCGTTGCCGCCGCCACCGTATTCGCGGGTAAACCCGCTCCTACAGGGGGGCGCGCAGCAGTTTTTGCCGCCAGCTTTCCTGCTCCTGTGCGGACGCCTCGACCAGATACGCGTAACGCCCGGCCATCCGCACCGCCACCGGTATCCCGTCGCGATACAGAAGCCGGTTGCCAATCACTGCCGGCACTTTCGCCCCGGGCAGCAACGAGCCGATCAGGTTCAGCGGGTCACCGGCGCTCACCACCTGCAGCGTTCCGTCCGGTTCACGTCGTCTCACTTGCCGCAGCAACACTACCGCCTCAGGCAAGGCGAACTGTTCACCGGCCAGCCCGGCAATGAAGCGCCCGCCCCGGATCTCGCCACGCGCTTCCAATCGGTGATAGCAGCGCAGCAGCTCACGCCAGGGCGGCAGTACATCACTCTCGCGCGCCAACAGCCGCCAGCAGATCACGCCATAGCGGCGCAGCAGCGTGCGGGCAATGTGCTCCAGGCGCTGGTCGTGGTCCGGTGGCGCATCGCTGCGGCGCAGCAGGGCCCAACGTCCGGCATGCGCCATGCTGCTGGAAAGCGGCGGGTGGCCTCGGCGGCTGTTACGTGCGCTGCGCTTGGTTGCAGGCGTGATCAGGCTGCGCAAGCCAGTGAAACTGTCCGCCCCGGCCAGGCCCGAGCCCACCAGCTCCTGCAGTGCAGTTTCCAGTTCACTGGGCAGCAGGTGTGCCTCATGTGCCAGTTCATCGAAGAACAGCGCACCCTGGGTTTTCAGCGCTTCGTGCACACGTTGCGCACGTAGGCCAAGGGCGTCGACAGCAGGTGCGGGTGCCAGGCTGCGCCACGTGTTCAACTGGTCCCGCGGCAGCAACACCAGTGGGGTACTGGTCAACGTGCTGCTCGCCACTGTTGCCGCCAGCCGGCTCCAGGCAAACTGGCCGCTTCGGCAGGCTTCGTCGAGCCAGTGCGGACTGTAGTCTTTGATACGCGCCGGCAGCAGTTCCGCCTCCCAGGCCGCTGCGGCGCTGGGGAACCCTTGTAACTGGCCCAGCACTTCGGCCACCGCCTGCGGACCACGCAGGCGCTCGTCTGGCGCCAGGTGCTGCCAATCGAACAGAAAGCGCATGAAGTCTTGCAGGCTGACCGGCTCGATCTCGCGGCGCAGGCGTTTGACCGTGTAGCGGTGGATGCGCGCCAGCAAGTGGCGTTCGCACCATTGCAGGTCAGTGGCACCTGGGCTGAAATGCCCGCGCAGCACATAGCCTTCGGCTTCCAGGCGGGCCAGAGCCTGCTCGATATCGGTTACCGGTTTGCCCAATGGCGCAGCGATTTGCGCCAGGGTCTGTGGGCCATGGCCGCTCAGGCGGGCGCGCAGCAGTTCGCTCAGTGCGTGGTCGGGCTCGATGGGCTGGTCGAAGCCAGCGAGCCGTTCGAGCGCTGGCTCCCTGTGCGCTGTGGGGTACAGTGCCAGCAGCAGGTTCAGGCGTTCGCGGGCCAACCAGAGCTTGTCATCGGGCAGGCGCAAGGCACGCCCGGCCTTGGCCAGCTGCCTTAGCAGCACATCCCAGCAGGGGTTGGCATCTACCTCGACCTGACCGATGGCACCCAGGCCCATCAATGCTTCGTGCATTTCGTCGGGATTGGCCGGCTGTGGCCAGGCCTCAGCCACGACGGCAGCAATGGCATCAGCGTCCAGCGCGCCCAGGTCGTCGCTACTGTGCACGTCGTTCCAGCGCCGGTTGAGTACCGCCTGGGTACGTCGTTCTTCCAGTGGCGCATCGTCCAGAAAGGCATAAGGCCGGGCGCTGAGAATCGCTGAAGCCAGCGGCGAGGGGGCGGGCAAGTCGCGGCACAGCAAGCGCACTGCACCGCTTTCCATGCGCCGCAGCAGGGCCAGCCAGCCTTCGCTGTCCATTGCCTCGTGCAGGCAATCGTCAAGGGTTTGCTCGACCAGCGGATGGTCGGGAATCTGCCGCTCGCCGACGATGTTCTCCAGGCAGGCGATCTGGTCGGGGAACACGGCGGCAACCAGGTCCTCACTCTTCATGCGCTGGATTTGTGGCGCCACCTTGCGTCCGCCCACAAAGCGCGGCAGTGCCATGGCCACGCCTGCATTCCAGCGCCAGCGCACGCCAAACAGCGGTGCATCGAGCAGGGCCTGGATGAGAATCGGCTCGGCGCTGCGGCTGTTCAGGTAACGCCACACTTCGTCCAGCTCGAAACTGTGGCTGGTCGACAGTGACAGCACGATGGCGTCCTCGCTGGCGGCAGCCTGCAGTTCGAAGTTGAAGGTGCGGCAGAAGCGCTTGCGCAGGGCCAGGCCCCAGGCGCGGTTGATGCGGCTACCGTAGGGTGAATGAATGATCAGTTGGGGCCCGCCGGACTCATCGAAAAAACGTTCCATCACCAGCGTATCCTGCGAGGGCAGGGCGCCAAGCACTTCACGGGTGCGGGCCAGGTAGTCGAGCAACTGGCCCGCACAAGCTTCGTCCAGTTCGAAGGTCGCCTGCAACCAGGCCAGTACCTCCACCGTGTCGCCGCCTGCCAGCGCCAGTTGCTGGTCGATTCGCGCCTGCAGCCGGGCCACGGCGGCAGACAGCTCGTCACTGCGCCCCGGCGCTTCACCCAGCCAGAACGGAATGGTCGGTGGCAGGCCATGAGCATCCTCTACCCGCACCCGGCCCGGCTCGACGCGCAGAATGCGATAGGAGGCGTTGCCCAGCTGGAAAATATCGCCGGCAATGCTTTCCACGGCAAAATCTTCATTGACGCTGCCGATGTTCAGCGCCTGCGGTTCCAGCAACACGGCGTAGTCGGCGTTGTCGGGGATGGTGCCGCCGCTGGTCAGCGCGGTCAGTTGGCTGCCACGTCGGCCACGCAGCGTGCCGCTCACTGCGTCACGGTGCAAGTAGGCACTGCGCACACCCTGGCGGCCGTTGTAGCCCTCGGCGAGCATGCGCAGCAGGGCCTGGTAATGGTGCTGGTCAAGCTCGGCGTAAGGTGTGGCCTGGCGCAGGCAATCCAGCAGATCCTGTTCGTGCCAGGCCTGGTTGCTGGCTTCTGCGACGATCTGCTGGGCCAGCACATCCAGCGGTGCCCGGGGGATGTGCAGTGCGTCCAGTTCGCCCTGTCGAACGCAGTCAAGCAAGGCAACGCATTCGATCAGGTCATCGCGTGAGGTGGGGAACAGGCGCCCCTTCGGCACACCATCGACCTGGTGTCCAGCGCGGCCAACCCGTTGCAGGAAGCCGGCAATCGAGCCCGGCGAGGCGATCTGGCAGACCAGGTCGATATCGCCGATATCAATGCCAAGCTCCAGCGATGCGGTCGCGACCAGCACCTGGAGCTGGCCGCTCTTGAGCCGCTGCTCCGCATCCAGGCGCAGCGCTTTGGACAGGCTGCCATGGTGTGCGGCAACCGCCTCCTTGCCCAGCCGGTCGCTGAGGTGGCGGGTTATACGTTCGGCCAGGCGCCGGGTATTGACGAATACCAGCGTGGTGCGGTGTTCACGGGCAAGGGTGGCCAAGCGGTCATACACCAGGCCCCAGACATCAGTGGCCATCACCGCCCCCAACGGTACCGGCGGCACTTCGATGGCCAGGTCACGCTTGCGGGCATGGCCGATATCGACAATGGCGCAGGGGCGCCCGCTACCCACCAGAAACTGTGCCACCCGTTCGACCGGGCGTTGGGTAGCGGACAGGCCGATCCGCCGCAGTGGCTTTTTGCACAAGGCTTGCAGGCGTTCCAAGGTCAGTGCCAGGTGGGCGCCACGCTTGTTACCGGCCAAGGCATGGATTTCGTCGACGATTACCGTGTGCACATGGGCCAGGCCTTCACGGCCAGAAGCCGAGCCCATCAGCACATAAAGCGATTCGGGAGTCGTCACCAGAATGTGCGGGGCCAGCTTGCGCATGGCGGCGCGTTCCTTCTGCGGAGTATCGCCGGTGCGTACCGCCGTGGTGATGCGTGGGGCGTTCAGGCCTTGGTCTGCAATGGCTTGGCTGATGCCTTCGAGTGGGGCCTGCAGGTTCAGACGAATGTCATTGGACAGGGCCTTCAGAGGTGAAACGTAGATCACCAGTGTCTGTGCGGGCAGTTCGCCCTGGTGCTTCATGCCTTCACGCAGCAGCTCATCTAGCACGGCCAGAAAAGCGCTCAGGGTCTTGCCTGAGCCGGTCGGCGCGGCCAGCAGCATGGATTGCCCGGTGTGGATCAACGGCCAGGCCTGTGCCTGGGCATCGGTGACCGTGGCGAAGCGGCGGCGGAACCAGGTGCTGACGGCAGGGTGGAACAGCTCGAGCACCGGGTGGTGTTTGGCGGGCAGGTTCATGTGTTGTTTATGGAGGGTGTGCAACAGGTTGGCAAGGGGCCGCTCGTCTGCCAGGCCGACACAGGAATGACCGGCCTTGTCAGGCCATTGACCCCATGGGATCCTCGCGGGTCATTTTATTTAGCGAGCCCATTTCATGCCCAACATCATCCGCATCGCCGCCGCCCTGCTGATCGACCCTCAGGGCCGCACGCTGCTGGTGCGCAAGCGTGGCACCGAGGCTTTCATGCAGCCAGGCGGCAAGATCGATGCCGGTGAAACGCCGGTACAGGCACTGGTGCGCGAATTGCAGGAGGAACTGGGCCTGCGCATCGACCCGGCTCAGGCCATGCACCTGGGCCAGTTCAGTGCCCCCGCCGCCAACGAACCAGGCTTCGAAGTGCAAGCTGAACTGTTCCGTGTCGACAGCGCCGCTGCCGTGGTGCCGGCCGCAGAGATCGAGGAGGTGGTCTGGCTGGCTGCAGATCAGGCGCCCGTCATGCCACTGGCTCCCCTGACCCGCGACTTGATCCTGCCGCTGTATCGCCAGGCGCTCAACGCACCGCGCTGACGCCGTCGAGGGTGGCGAACGAGGTGTCCTTGGCCGTCAGCAAAAAGTCGCGCATGTACGGGGCATCGAGCATGTCGGTGCGTACGGCGGCATAAAGCGTGGCAAACAGGCCTTTCTCGCCAAGGCGTTTGCCCTTCACATAGCCGCGCGAGCTGTACTCGTGCAGCGCCCAATGCGGCATGCCGCATACGCCACGGCCGCTGGCCACCAGTTGCATCATCATCACCGTCAGCTCCGAGGTACGCACGGCGGCTGGCTCGATATCGGCCGGCTCCAGGAAGCGCGTGAAGATGTCCAGGCGATCGCGCTCCACCGGGTAGGTGATCAGCGTCTGGTCGAGCAAGTCTTGCGGCACGATGTAAGGCTTGCTGGCCAGCGGGTGCTGGTTGGCCACTGCCAGCATCGCCTCGTAGGTGAACAGCGGCACATAAGTGATGCCTGCCAGGTCCACCGGGTCGGAGGTCACCACCAGGTCAAGGTCGCCGCGGGCCAGGGCCGGTAGCGGGGCGAAGGCAAAGCCCGATGCCAGGTCCAGTTCCACTTCCGGCCAGGCATCACGGAACTGGTCGATGGTCGGCATCAGCCACTGGAAGCAGCTGTGGCATTCGATAGCCATGTGCAGGCGTCCGGCAGTGCCTCCGGCCAGGCGTGCGATGTCACGTTCGGCGCTGCGCAGCAACGGCAGGGTGGCATCAGCCAGTTGCAGCAGACGCAGCCCGGCGCTGGTGAAGCGGATTGGCTTGGTCTTGCGCACGAAAATCGGGAGGCCCAGGCGCTCTTCCAGCTCCTTGAACTGGTGCGACAACGCCGACTGGGTCAGGTGCAGGCGTTCGGCGGCCTCCACCAGGCTGTCGGCCTCGCGCAGGGCATGAAGGGTTTTCAGGTGACGGATCTCCAGCACAGATAACTCCGGGGTGTGGAATAGAGGAATCAGGTAATGAGTTGAGTTTCTCTCATGATGCTACATCTGTCGACTGGGCGATCGTCGCACCGCCTGGCGGGAGTCATGAAACTGTCACCGAACTGTGGCAGCGCGCCCGAACAGAATTCATCAGACTCGCGCTCTACTGGGGATCTGCATTCTGGTGTTTCTTTCATGCGGGCTTTTTGGCTTTTTCTTTTCTTTCTGTTCAGCGCACCGGCGAGTTTCGCCGAACAGCGCTGTGACGCCCAGGTGCCGGTGCAGCGTGCCGAACTCGGTGCCGTCAGCCTGGTGTACCAGAGCGTCGGTGCGCCACGCGACCCGGCCTTGCTGCTGGTCATGGGCTTGGGCGGGCAGCTGATTCATTGGCCAGATGATGTGGTCGAGGCATTGTGCCGCCAAGGTTTTCGGGTGATCCGCTATGACAACCGCGATGTCGGCCTGTCCCGCTGGAACCAGGTACCACCGCACGCCAACCTGACGCTCGAACTGTTGCGTTACAAGTTGGGCCTGCCCGTGTCGGCGCCCTATACGCTGACTGATATGGCCGATGACGGCTTGCGCCTGATGGACGCGTTGGGCGTGCGCCAGTTTCATGTATTGGGGGTGAGCATGGGCGGCATGATTGCCCAGCACCTGGCGGCGATGGCGCCTGAGCGTGTGCGCAGCCTGACGCTGGTCATGTCCAGTTCAGGGGCGGCGGGGCTGCCGGCGCCGGCCCCGGCGTTGGTGCAGTTGCTGGCCCGGCGCAGCGCGCCGAACCGTGAAGTGGCTATCGAGCAGCAGGCCGACCTGCTGGCGGCCTTGGGCAGCCCTGAGGTACGAGACGACCGCGAAGTGCTGCTGCAGCAGGCGGCGCAGGCCTACGACCGGGCGTTCAACCCTGACGGGGCCAAGCGCCAGATCATGGCGATACTGGCCGAGCCGAGCCGCGTCGAGTTGCTCAACCAGTTGCGAGTGCCGACCCTGGTGGTACACGGCACGGCTGATCCGTTATTGCCGGTGATGCATGGCGTGCACCTGGCGGCGCATATCCAGGGCAGCCAGTTACGCTTGATCCCGGGGTTGGCGCACCGTTTTCAGGAGCCGTTCAAGGCGCCGTTACTGGGGGCGGTGTTGCCTTATTTGCAGGCGCACAGGCAAGCGGTCACGCACATCGCAGGGCTCTGAATCCGCGCTGGCTG
>NZ_JBQENN010000027.1:0-26200 GCF_052044625.1 Pseudomonas sp. 22515 | reverse complement strand
GGGCGAGCCCGCGAAGCAGCCAGCGCCGCTTTCGCTCAGTGCATCCGCACCCACACAGTCACCAGCACAGTCGCGGCGATCAGCCAGGCCAGCGTGGCCAGCGCCATCGATGCCTCGAGGCGCAAGCGGTCGACCAGTACATACAGGGTTGCCAGGTACACGAAATACGGAATGATCGACCACATGCCAAACAGGATGGTGGTCTTGAGGTCGGCAATGCTGCGCCCCTTGCCGACGATGTAGTGGGCAATCAGGGCAAAGGTGGGGAACAGCGGCACCAGCCCCGCGATGTAGTAGTTGCGCGTTTTCGACAGCACCGCCAGCAACAGCACCACGCCTGCGCCCAGGGCCGCTTTGAATACCAGGTCCACGTTGTTTTCCAGTTTGGGTTCAGTCAGGCGAGGCCGTATTTTTTCACTTTGTCGAACAGCGTGGTCTTGGCCATGCCCAGCTCCTGGCTGGCCTGGCTCAGGTTGCCACCTGTGCGTTGCAGGGCATCAGTGAGCAGGTTGCGTTCGAATGCTTCCACCGCCTCGGCAAAAAGCAGGCCTTGGTTGGCACCTCCGCTGGGGCCTTTCTTGAAGGCTGGCAGGCCGAGGGCATAGCGTTCGGCCACGTTGCGCAACTCGCGCACGTTACCCGGCCAGTCATGGGCCATCAGGCGTGACAGGGTCTGGCTGTCCAGTGTCGGTGTTTCCCGGTCGAACCGCAGCGCCGACTGCTGCAGGAAATGTTCGAACAACTGCAGGATGTCTTCACGGCGCTCACGCAGCGGCGGCAGCTCCAGGGTGACCACGTTCAACCGGTAATACAGGTCGCTGCGGAACTGGCCGCTCTGGCCCAAGGCATCGAGGTCGGCCTTCGTCGCGGCGATCACCCGGCAATCCACCGGGATGCTCTGGTTCGAGCCCAATCGCTCCAGGGTGCGCTCCTGCAGCACGCGCAGCAGCTTGATCTGCAGGTTGATCGGCATGCTCTCCACTTCATCGAGGAACAGCGTGCCGCCATTGGCGTGTTCGATCTTGCCGATGCGGCGTTTGCCGGCTCCGGTGAAGGCGTTGGCCTCGTGGCCGAATATCTCGCTTTCAAACAGGTTTTCCGGCAGGCCGCCACAGTTCAGCGCCACGAACGGGTGGCTCTGGCGACGACTGAAGTCGTGCAGGCAGCGCGCGACCAGCTCTTTGCCGGTGCCGGTTTCACCTTCGATCAGCACGTTGGCTGAGGTGTCGGCGACGTTGGCGATCAGTTCGCGCAAGTGCTCCATGGCCGGTGAGCGACCAATGATGCGTCCCTCCAGGCTGTTCTGCTCGGCCAGCTGGCGGCGCAGGGCCACTACTTCGCGTGACAGCCCGCGCTGTTCCAACGCGCGGCGTACTACATCGACCAGGCGCTCGGGGGAGAACGGTTTTTCCATGAAGTCGTAGGCGCCGTTACGCATGGCGCCGACGGCCATGTCGATATCGCCATGGCCAGTGATCAGCACCACCGGCAGGCTGCGGTCACGGGCCTTGAGGCGATTGAGCAGCTCCAGGCCATCAATACCCGGCAAGCGGATATCGCTGACGACAATGCCGGCGAAATCGTCGCCAATGCGCTCCAGCGCCTGTTCGGCGCTGCCCACGCCCTCGCAGGCGATATCCTCCAGGGCCAGCGCCTGCTGGCAGCCGAGCAGCACATGCGGGTCGTCTTCGACAATCAGGACGGTAAGAGGCGCTTGGTTCATGGATGCTCTGCCGATTCGCTAGGGGGGGAAACCAGGGGCAAGGCCAGGACGAAGGCTGTGCCGCCGGTGGCGGGATGCTCGACGTTGAGGCTTCCCTTGGCGGCGGCGGCAAGGGAAGCCGACAAGGTCAGGCCCAGGCCCAGGCCATGCTCGCCCGGTTTGGTGGTAAAGAAGGGTTCGAACAGGTGCTTGCGCGCTTCGGCGTCAATACCGTGGCCGTTGTCGCGCACCTGCAAACGGTACTTGTCGCCCTGCAACTCGCCTTCCAGCCACAGCTCAGGCTGCGGTTGCGCGGCCATCGCGTCAAGGGCGTTGCCGATCAGGTTGACCAGAATCTGCTCCAGGCGGGTTTGGTCGATGGCCAGTTGCTGGTCCTCGAACTGATGGTGCAATTGCAAGTGACAGGCACTGACGCGGTTGGCCAGCACCTGCAGGGTGGCCTCTACCGCCTTGGCCAGTGAAGCCTGGCCGCTGTCATCGCCGCGCCGGGCGAACGAGCGCAGGCTGGCGGTGATGCGGCCCATGCGGTCGATCAGGTCATTCATGGTGCGCAGGTTGGTGCTGGCAGTTTCCAGCGCCCCGCGCTCAAGGAAGCGCACCGTATTGCCAGACAAGGTGCGCAGCGCAGCCAAGGGTTGGTTCAGCTCGTGGGCAATGCTGGTAGACATTTGCCCGATGGCGGCCAGCTTACCTGCTTGCACCAGCTCATCCTGGGCGTGGCGCAAGGTCTGTTCGGCATGCCGGCGCTCGCGAATCTGGCCCTTGAGGCGTTCGTTGCTGGCGCGCAGGTCGGCGGTGCGTTCGGCAATCCGCCGCTCCAGCTGGCTGTTGGCCTCTTCAAGGGCTTCGCGGGCCGCCAGGCGTGTGGCGATCACTTTGCGCCGCTCGTTCCAGGCAATGCCGAGGATCGCCAGCAAGGCAAAGGCCACGCCCACCAGAATGCCCTGCACCATGGATTCGCGACGCAGGTCCTGCAGTGGGGTCAGCAGGGTGAAATGCCAGGGCGTGTCGACCAGGCGCCTGGTTTGCGCCAGGTAGGCCACTTCGTGCGGTTTGCCATGAGCGGTTTCGGTGTTGGCCGGGAAGGTCAGCTTTTCCACACCATCGGCCAGGGTTTCCCGGGCCAGGGGCTGCAGTTCGTTCAGCGGCCACCAGTAGTATTGCAGGCTTCGCGCCAGGCGCTCCTTGATTTGCGGGGTCAGCGGGCGCACCGACTTAAGGCGCCGGGCCGGGTCGCTGGAGAGAATGATGATGCCATTCTCGTCGCTGACGAACGCCTCCAGGCGGGCACGCTGCCAGCGCTCCTCGAGGGTGTCCAGGCGCACCTTGATCACCGCAACGCCTATGATCTTGCCGTGCTCCTCAAGGCCATGGGCCAGGTAATAGCCAGCCTCGCCAGTGGTACTGCCGATGCCATAGAAACGCCCGGGCTCGCCGCGCACGGCAGTCTGGAAGTAGGCGCGGAACGACAGGTCTTCACCCAGGAACGAGTCGGCATCACGCCAGTTGCTGGTGGCCTGTACCCGGCCATTGGTGTCGAGGACGAAGATGGCCCGACTGCGACTGCGACGGTTCAGGCCTTCAAGGTATTCGTTGACCGTCTGGCGTGAAGCGCCGTCCGGGTCGGTGAGCAGGTGCGAGACGCTGTCTTCCAGCTCCAGCAGGCTCGGCAAGTAGGTGTACTTGCTGATTTCGCTTTCGACCGTGCGTGCATGCAGCTCCAGCTGGCGTTCGCCGTTTTCGCTGAGGGCGCGGATACCATTGCTCTCGCTGATAAGGTAGCCAGCCATTCCCAGGCCGACCATCAGCAGGATGATCAATGGTGGTAACAGCAATTGACGGATCAGGCGGGAATTCACGGCAGGCTTGGCAGGGCGAAGTAGCGAGGGATCGCATTTCATCACAGTGGCCTTGTTACGACCAGCTTCCGCTGCCTGGTGGAGCCGTGGCAGCGGAAGCTGTGGCCGGGTCAGTGCTGCAGGATCTTGCTGAGGAAGTGCTGGGTGCGCTGGTCGCGGGCGCTCTGGTCACCGAAGAACGCTTCCTTGGTGCAGTCTTCGATGATGCTGCCCTTGTCCATGAAAATGACCCGGTTGGCGACTTTGCGGGCAAAGCCCATCTCGTGGGTTACGCACATCATGGTCATGCCTTCTTGGGCCAGTTGAACCATCACGTCCAGTACCTCGCTGACCATTTCGGGGTCCAGTGCCGAGGTGGGTTCGTCGAACAGCATGACGATCGGGTCCATCGCCAGGGCGCGGGCGATGGCCACGCGCTGCTGCTGGCCACCGGAGAGCTGGCCGGGGTGTTTCTTGGCATGGGCACTGAGGCCTACACGCTCGAGCAGCGCCAGGCCCTTCTTGGTGGCTTCCGCCTCGCTGCGGCCCAGCACCTTGCGCTGGGCAATGGTCAGGTTCTCGGTGATGGTCAGGTGCGGGAACAGCTCGAAGTGCTGGAACACCATGCCCACGCGCGAGCGCAGCTTGGGCAGGTTGGTCTTCGGGTCGGCAATCGAAGTGCCATCGACCACGATGTCGCCCTTCTGGAACGGCTCCAGCGCGTTGACGCACTTGATCAGGGTGGACTTGCCCGAGCCCGACGGGCCACAAACCACCACTACCTCACCTTTCTTGACCTCGGTGCTGCAGTCGGTCAGTACCTGGAAGTCGCCGTACCACTTGTTGACGTTCTTGATGGAAATCATACGGTGATCCTTTTTTGCAGGCGCTTGACCAGCCACGAAGCGGAGAAGCTGATGAGGAAGTAGACGACGCCGGCGAAGATCAGGAACTCATGGGAGCGCCCGATGATGTCGCCGTTGGAGCGTGCCGAGTTGAGGAAGTCGACCAGGCCCACGGTGTATACCAGCGAGGTGTCCTGGAACAGGATGATGCTCTGCTGCAGCAGCAGCGGGGTCATCTTGCGGAAGGCCTGGGGCAGGATGATCAGGCGCATGGTCTGCGCGTAGTTCATGCCCAGCGCTTGTGCGGCGCCCATCTGGCCCTTGGAGATCGACTGCACACCGGCGCGGACGATTTCGCAGAAATACGCGGCCTCGAACATCATGAAGGCGACCACGCAGGAGGTGAAGGCACCCACCGGGGTATCTTCGCCGGTGATCCAGCGCAGCACGAACGGGACCGCCAGGTAGAACCAGGTGATCACCAGCAGCAGCGGGATCGAGCGGAAGTAGTTGACGTAGGCACCGGCCAGGTTCGACAGCAGTTTGCTTGACGACAGGCGCATCAGGGCCAGGATGGTGCCCAGCACGATACCGCCGATGACACCCATGACCATCAGTTTGAGGGTCATGACCATGCCCTCCCAGAGGGCAGGCAGGGCAGGGATGATTTCGCTGAAATCCATTTCCATTTACTTGCCCCCCACGGAAATCAGGCCAGGCACGGCGACTTTCTTCTCGACCATGCGCATGAGCAGCATCAGGCCCATGTTCAGGGTGAAGTAGATCAGCGTGGCCAAAGTGAACGCCTCGAACAGGTTGGCGGAAAACTCTGCGGTCTGTTTGGTCTGCGCCAGCAGCTCCATCAGGCCGATCAGCGACGCCACCGAGGAGTTCTTGAACACGTTGAGGAACTCGGAGGTGAGCGGCGGAATGATGATCCGGTAGGCCTGCGGCAGCAGCACATTGTTGTAGATCTGCGGGAGGCTGAAACCCATGGCGCGGGCGGCAGCTTCCTGGCCTTTGGGCAGCGCCTGAATACCGGTACGCACTTGCTCACAGACGCGTGCGGCGGTGAACAGGCCCAGGCAGATGACCACGCTGATCAGCGCCGAAGTAGTCGGGTTGAGGTCCTGCTTGAACCATTCCTGCAAGCCTTCTGGCAGCAGGTCCGGTACCAGGAAGTACCAGATGAACAGCTGCACCAGCAGTGGCACGTTGCGGAACAGCTCCACGTAGGCGGTGGCGATACCCGATACCAGGCGGTTCGGTACGGTACGCATGACACCGAGGACTGACCCCAGCAGCAGCGCGATGATCCAGGCGGTGATGGCGATGGCGATGGTCCAGCCCAGGCCGGTGATGTACCAGTCCAGATAGGTTTCGCTGCCCACGCCGGTGGACTTGAAGAACACGCCCCAGTCCCAGTTGTAATTCATCGGGATTTCCCCTCAGACGGTTGTTTCACGGGCACCTTCGAGCATCCGGGGGCGCACGGCGCCCTCGGATGAAAGGTTAGACACTAATGAGTGGCCTGCAGAATTGATTCGTGCTTGTGAGCACCAGGCCACTATTTGCTGAGGATCAGGACTTCTTCTCGTCCGCAGCCTTGTCGGTTGGCTCGGCGATCAGTTTCTTCAGCTCGTCGCTCATCGGGAACTGGAGGTTCAGGCCCTTTGGTGGAATCGGCTGCTGGAACCACTTGTCGTAGCTTTTGTTGACTTCGCCCGACTTGAAGTAGGCAACGATGGCGTCGTCGACCGCTTTCTTGAACGCAGCGTCTTCCTTGCGCACCATGCAGCCGTAGATTTCATACGACTGTGGCGTACCGGTGATGACCCAGTCCGCTGGCTTGCGCGCCTTGGCCATTTCACCGGCGAGCAGGGCGTCGTCCATCATGAAGGCCACGGCGCGGCCGCTTTCGAGCATGTTGAAGGCTTCACCGTGGTCCTTGGCGGAAATCACGTTCATCTTCATCTGCTTGTCGGCGTTCATCGCCTTGAGGATGCGCTCGGAGGTGGTACCGGCGGTGGTCACCACGTTCTTACCGGCCAGGTCCGGGAAGTCTTTGTATGCAGGCTGACCGTCCTTGACCTTGGTCAACAGACGGGTACCGACTTCGAAGATGCCGACCGAGAAGCCGACTTGCTGCTGGCGCTCGACGTTGTTGGTGGTGGAGCCGCACTCCAGGTCGACGGTGCCGTTCTGCACCAGCGGAATACGGGTTTGCGAGGTGACCAGGTTGTAACGGACCTTGATGTCCGTGCCCAGTTGCTTTTTCAGCGCGTCGACGACGGCCAGCTGGATGTCATGCGAGTAACCGACGGGCTCGGGTTTGCCGGCCAGGTAGGAAAATGGAATGGAGGAGTCGCGGTGCCCCAGTGTGATGGTGCCCGATTCCTTGATCTTCTTCAGGGTGCCGGTGAGCTCCTCGGCCATGGCCGGCGAAGCGATGACTGCAGCCGCGATGGCTGCGCCCAGCAATTGACGAACGATACGCATCAAATTTTCCTCGACGTGTTTGTTTTTTTTATGGAGCCGTTGGCGGACTCTTCGTTCAACGAATACAGCAAGAAGCGGGTGCATTCGGCTACCAAGTGTAGAGCATGACTCGTGCCAAGCCCTGCTGTCGACCTTAAACCGCTTGTATTGCTCGCGCTTGACAGTCTCGGCATCTCTCTGGGGTTCGCCAGGCCGAATAAATGGCGCTTGCTCGTTCGGTTATCCGAACGCGTGGGCTGCCGCACATCCAGGTGTCGCGTGTGGTAACTATGCAGTGCGCGGCAAGGGCGCAGACGTAGTGTGCTCAGCTCTTTGCCTGGAGAGCTCCACAGATGTCACCGCACCGGCCCCCGAACGATTCCATCGATAGCCTGATTGCCCAAAACTTGCCTGGATGGCTAGTCGACCACGCGCAACCGGAAAGGCTCGATGCGTTACGTCATGCCCTGAGTCGCCAGGCGCACTGCAATGCGCGGCTTGGCCCGATCCTTCAGACCATCCCTTCTTTGCAAGCCTACGCAGCAGCGTTGCTCAAAACGAAACTGCGCAAGAGCGGCATCAGCAAACCTGACGTGACGGGTTGGAGTGTACGGGTCTCGCAGCGGCTGTTGCTGCCCAGTGCTTCGCCTGTGCTGCTGCGGCCCACCTATGTTCGCCGCTCCAGGCGTTCATTGCTGGAGGCGGCGTTGCATAACTACCATCGCAGGGAAACACGCCCCGGGCTCATGTTCAAAGGTGAACTGGTCGATGGCAACGGTAACCGGCTGCCGATGAGCTTCCACGCGTTTGCCTCCGCATGTCGCGAGGTTGACGCAGGGGGCAAGTACCAGGCGTTGCTTTCACACCATCTACAGCCTGAAGATGGCCCTGAGGATGAGCCGGGCCAGGCCGTTTCCCGCTTGCACGGGCTGTTCGAAGCGAGTTTCAAGGCCCATTTCGAGGTGGCGATGCGGGTCGCTGCGTTGAAACAGGACATTGACGAGCGCACGTATTTTTTTCTGTTGCCACTTATTGCCGAAAAGCCGGTGGTGCCTGCGCTGGTTGGCACTGTGGTGCCCCGACAGTTGTACCTGCTGGGCCGCCCGGTTCAAGGCGTGCTGACGCTGGAAGTGCGTCCGTCAGCTGACGCAGTGGAGTCGGTGGTGCTCTGGATACCCGATGACCCTCATCAGCCCGTCTCCCGTCATGCCAGCTGGGATGCACTCGACAATTACCTCGGTAAGCGCTTCCGTGCGCCGGCCTATCGGCGCTTTTTCGCGCGCTTCATTACCGAGCGTGAGCGCATCAATTTCTATCGGGTATTGAACGAACGGGTTGCGCAGGCATCGGCAGCCGGGGTGGAACTCGACGCCCGTTCTGCACCGATCACTGACGCACCGTTCGTACACCTGCGCCGGCAACACCTTGCCAAGATCAGGGATGACGCCAAGGTGCTCGCCGTGCCCACCGATGTCGAAGATGATGAAGACCGCGAAGCGCGCATGCAGGGCTACAAAGAGCTGGGTATGAACTTGCTGAATGTGGCGGGGGCTTTCGTGCCTGTGCTTGGCGAAGTGCTGCTGGTGGCAAACGCCGTTCAGATCGCTGACGAAGTGTATGAAGGGTATGAAGACTGGCGCATGGGTGATCGCGAAGGGGCGTTGAACCACCTGTTCAACGTTGCCGAGAACGTCGTGCTCGGCGGGATGATCGCCGCCGGCAGCCAAGTGGCCGTGCGTGCCCTTGAGCGTCTGGCCTTCGTCGATGATTTGGTACCGGTGTGCACCTCCGCAGGCAAGGTCAAGCTCATGGCCACGGATCTACCCGGTTACGATGCCCAACCGTTGCGGGGTGCTGGCGCACAGGAATGGTTATGGCACCTCGATGAGAGCCGTTATCGGGTGTTGGAGGATCCGCAGGATGGTCGCGCCAGGATCCTGCACCCTGGTCGTCCCAGTGCCTATCGGCCTGTGATGGAGCAGAATGGCGCCGGCGGCTGGCGCCACGAACTGGAAGCTCCCCAATACTGGGAAGGGCGGGCCAATCTGGTGCGCCGCCTGAGTACGCCCCTGGCAGAGCTACCGGAACCGACATGCGACTACCTGCTCCAGGTGACAGGGCTGAGTGAAGCGCAGGTTCGCCGTTTACACGTTGAGCACATGGGCGCACCTGCACGGTTGCTCGATGCCCTGGAGCTATATCAGGCACATGAATTCCACCCGGACTTCAGCGCGCCGCGACTTGCGCAGTACGTTGCTGATCGGCAAGTGCAGCCCAATGGCATCGAGCGGATATTGCGGCGCACTTTCCCCGGCCTGTCGGCTCGCTGTACCCGTGAGCTGCTTCAGCAATGCAGCGGTGCGCAGCTCGATACACTCAGCACCGCGCAGCGGATCCCTTTGGCAGTGGCCGAGCGTGCACGATGGTCGCTGCGCGAAAGCCGTCTGGACAGGGCCTGTGCCGGTTTGCGCCTGCCGCGTTGCGTCAATCCGGACACCGAACGCCTGGCTTTGGGCTTGCTCGAGCGTCAGCTGAAATGGCCGGACACCCTGCGCATCGAACTGCGCGAAGGTAGCCCGAGTGGCCGGTATCTGGCCGGTATCGGCGCAGAGTCTGCGCAGGATGTACGGTGTATCGTGCGCCGCGGCGACGGCTATCGCTACGCCGGTCAAGGTACATCCGGCCCCTACCTGGCGGCACTGTTGGCTGCGCTGGACGAGACGCAGACAGCCGATCTCGGCGATGCCGCTGTCAGTCCAGGCGCCCTGGGCTCGTTGCTGATCGAGGCCGCTGCCGGGGATCGCACCCAAGCGGCTGAGCTCTGTGGCATGCCACGTCTGGGTGTTGGCCTGCGACCCCCGACCCGTTTTGGAGATGGGCGTATCGGGTATGCCTTGAGTGGGCGAGGCGAGAGCAGTCGGCGTGCCATAGGGCGTGGTATTCACCAAGTGTTTCCGACGATGACAGACGGGGAGCTACAAGCCTATCTGCTTGACCTCATGGAGCGGCGAGTAGGGTTGTGGGAGCACTACAGCCAGCTCACGGGGCAGTTGGCGCGCCTGCGTCAGAGCCTGCGCCAGTGGCGCAGGGATGCCAGTAACCCGCTGGACGCGCTGCGCCGCCGTCGGGTCGCTACTGCCATACGGCGAAGCTGGCGGCGCAAGATAACCGACGAGGCCGGGGACTACGCGCTGATCATCAGCGGAGAGCGTATCGGTAGTCTGCCCGAATTGCCGGAGGGGGTGAGCTTTGATCATGTGCGACGGCTGATCCTCAGTGACCTGCGCCTTGGTGAAATCAATGGAGACTTCCTTCGACGTTTTCCCAACCTGATTGAGCTCGACCTGTCCGGCAATCGCCTGACTGCGATCCCTCACGGCATTGAACATATGCCCCGCCTGCGGCAGCTAAACCTGCGTCGCAACAGCGTGATAATGGATGAGGCCGGTGAATTGCGTCTTGCCGGGATGAGCGCGCTGCGGTACCTCGACCTCAGTCACAACCCGCTGGGAAGGGCGCCGGTACTGACGCGCCTGGGCAATTTGCGTGAAGTCAACTTGCGCTCTGCTGGCCTTGAGGCGTTGCCTGAGCGGATTTCATTTCGTGCCCACATAGACTTGCGAAACAACAACATTCGCACGCTGCGCCGAGAGTTGCAGCAGCTGCGCCTGCAGGTGCACCAGTTGTCCTTGCACGATAATCCACTTGGCGAAGCTGACGCATTACTGCTTGATGAGGCTCGAGGTGTAACCCCAGGGCAGTGGGGGTCAGCGTCCGCACGCCATCGCGCCATTGACAGTGACCTGTTCAATACCTGGGCCAACAGCACAGCCGACGCTGAACGTGATCGCCAGCAGGCCATATGGACAGCGCTGCTTGAGGAACCGCACTCAGATGGAATGTTCCGCTTTCTGGCAGACTTCGTTCACGGCGAGGACTTTGAGCAGCACCCTGGGCATTACCGCAGCCGAATCTGGCGAATTCTGGAAACGTGTGAGCAGCACGAGCAGTTGCGTCATCAGTTGTTTCTCGAGGCATCTGGCCCCCGCAGTTGTGAAGACCGCCTGCTGCTGTTGCTGGAGCAGATGGAGCTTGGGGTTCTGGTGCTGCGCGCCGTCGAAGACGCGCATGGCAGTCGGATGGAAGCTCGCTTGCTAAGCCTGGCGCGTGGTTTGTTTCGCCTGGACGAGGTCGACCGTCACGCGACGTTGCACGTGCAAAGCATGCATGCCGAGCACGCCCCTCATGTCGATGAAATCGAGACACGGCTTTTTTACCGACAGCGGCTTGCGCGTCCGTTGGGCTTGCCGATCGAGCTCGACGAAATGCACTACCCAGGTTTTGCAAACGTAACCACCAGCGATGTGTTACGGGTCCAGGACGCGGTTTTGCAAACTGAGACGACGGATGCCCTGATTGCCTCGTTGGCACAGCGGCCTTTCTGGGAGCAATACGCGCGCGAGTTTCATGCGCAGCGATTTGAAGACCTGGTACAGCCACTGCACCAGCGCATGGAGGCCCTGCAGGCTCAGGTAGATGAGCAAGTGATCAGCGAAAACGAGTTTCTGCAACGCTGTGAAGCACTGAAGGCTGATTTCGATCGCAGCGAGCGGGCATTGCTGGCGCGGTTGGCGCGGGAAGCCTATGAGCGCTGGGCGAATACGCCCCCTTGACGAATCAAGAGGGCTTCACCGTCGGTATCAGGCTGCGCGGCTATTCGTGCGCACCTTGCGGGCTTGCTGCAGATACGCCTCCAGGGCTATCTGCTCCTGTGCGGTCAGCGACAGGCCCAGCTTGGTGCGACGCCAGATAATGTCAGCGGTTTGCTCAGCCCATTCCTCCTCCAGCAGGTAGTCCACCTCACGGGTGAACAGCCCGGCCCCGATAGCCTGCCCGAGGTCTTCGGGGCCGTGAACGCCATCGAGCAGTCGCCACACACGGCTGCCATAGGTGAGCACCCAGCGTTTGGCCAGGTCTACAGGCAACCAGCCGCACCGTGCCAGTACGGCATCGATCAGCGCCTGTACCGTTGTCATGCCCTCTGCGCCTGGCAGTGGCGCACTGGCGGTCCAGGGGCCGCGCATCTGGGTGAAGAAGGGCTTGAGTTCAGCCATGGCCGATTCGGCCAGCTTGCGGTAGGTGGTGAGCTTGCCACCGAACACTGACAGCAGCGGTGCCTGGCCAGCTTCTGCCGAAAGGGCGAGTGTGTAGTCCCGGGTCACCGCCGAAGGGTTGTCCGACTCGTCGTTGCACAGCGGCCGAACGCCGGAGTAGGTATGCAGGATGTCGGCTTGGCTCAGTTGGTGGTTGAAGTGCTCGTTGACGACCTTCAACAGGTAATGTGTTTCCTGCTCGGTAATGGCGACCGCGGCCGGGTCGCCGCTGTATTCCCGGTCAGTGGTGCCGATCAGGGTAAAGCGGTCCAGGTACGGGATGCAGAAGACGATGCGCTGGTCTTCATTCTGCAGAATGTAGGCATGTTCACCTTCATACAGGCGCGGCACGATAATGTGGCTGCCCTGGATCAGGCGGATGCCGTAAGGCGCATCGAGCTTGAGGTCGTCCTTGATGAAGCTGGCCACCCACGGGCCGGCGGCGTTGACCAGCGCGCGGGCATGGATCGTCTGGAGGCTGCCGTCGGCGTGCTGCAGTTCTACCTGCCACAAGCCCTCTACACGTTCGGCGCGCAAGCAGCGGGTGCGGGTGTGGATGTGTGCGCCCAGCTCACGGGCCGCCATGGCGTTGAGTACTACCAGGCGGGCGTCATCGACAGCGCAGTCGGCGTATTCGAAGCCGCGGGTGATTGCCGGCTTCAGCGGGTAGCCCGGGCCGAAGCGAAGACTACGCGAGGCGCCCAGGCGCTTGCGCTTGCCCAGGTGGTCGTAGAGGAACAGGCCGGCGCGGATCATCCATGCAGGGCGCAGGTGCGGGCGGTGCGGAAGCACGAAGCGCATAGGTTTGACGATGTGCGGGGCCTTGGCCAGCAGCACTTCGCGTTCAGCCAAGGCCTCGCGTACGAGGCGAAACTCGTAGTGCTCCAGGTAGCGCAGGCCACCGTGAATCAGTTTGCTGCTGGCTGACGACGTGTGTTGGGCCAGGTCGTCTTTTTCGCAAAGGAAGACCTTCAAGCCGCGACCAGCGGCGTCGGCAGCGATGCCCACGCCATTGATGCCACCGCCGATCACGACAAGGTCATAGCAGTCGGCTGTTGGGGGCTGGGACGAAACTGGCTGGGACACGGGCAAGGCCTCCTGGGGCTGTTCACATCGAATATGAACATTGATGTTCGTTTGCGAAAATATTAGCGCAACAGAAAGCCGGTCGCCAGTCAGTCTCTATAGAAAAAACTGATCAAATGACAACGAAGTGAACATTTCCGAAAATTTAGGGGGTGGCTTTGGTTATGGGGGGGCGCTGTCTCAGGCATAACTGGCCCGAAACCGATGCAGGCGCGAGCCACGCTCGCGATGCGCCGCGCGGGCCGCACTTGATCTCACGGCCGCCATACATCTGGCGGCATGCACCCACCAGCCCTCAAACCACCTCAAGCCTGATCTTGTTCTGGTTCAACAATTGGGTAAGGGTGGGGGTTGGTGTCTGGTCGGTCACCAGGCAGTCGACCAGGTCGATCGAGCCCAGACGCACCATGGCATTGCGCCCGAACTTGCTGGAATCGGCCGCGAGGATCACTTGCCGCGCATTGGCGATGATGGCTTGCGACACCCGCACTTCCTGATAGTCGAAATCGAGCAGGCTGCCATCCTCGTCGATACCGCTGATGCCCACCAGGGCGAAGTCGACCTTGAACTGGTTGATGAAATCGACACTGGCCTGGCCGACTACACCACCATCACGGCGTACCGTGCCACCCGCCACCAGCACTTCGAAATCGTCCTTGGCGGCCAGGATCGCCGCCACGTGCAAGTTGTTGGTGATGACTTTCAGGTGGTTGTGGTTGAGCAGCGCCCGTGCGATCGATTCGGTGGTGGTGCCGATGTTGATGAACAGCGACGCATGGTCGGGAATCTGCCGGGCTACGGCGTCGGCAATGCGCTGCTTTTCGTCGCGCATCTGGTCGGCACGCATGGCGTAGGCGGTGTTCTCGATGCTCGAATCGTAAGCCGCGCCGCCGTGATAACGACGCAACAGGTTGAGCTCGGCAAGCTGGTTGATGTCGCGTCGGATGGTCTGGGGAGTGACAACGAACAGCTGCGCCATTTCCTCGATACTGACATAGCCGCGTTCGCGTACCAGTTCGAGGATTTGTTGTTGGCGAGGGGGCAGATTCATGGGCGGTCCTTTGGGGCTGCCGGACAAATTCTGCAATGATGCCGTAGGAAGGGGATGACGGCCAGTGGACGATTGGGGCCGCATGGCGGCCCCAACAGCTATCATGCCTCGTGATCTTCCCAGTCACGGGTACGCTCGACCGCCTTCTTCCAGCCGGCATACAGCTTTTCTTTCTGCGTTTCGTCCAACTGCGGGCTGAACTCACGCTCGATGATCGCCTTGTCGCGCAGCTCGTCCAGGCCACTCCAGAAGCCACAGGCCAGGCCTGCCAGATAGGCGGCGCCCAGCGCCGTGGTTTCGCGCATCTGCGGCCGCTCGACGCAGGTGCCGAGGATGTCGGCCTGGAACTGCATGAGGAAGTTGTTGGCCACTGCACCACCGTCCACGCGCAGCTCGGACAAGCGCTGGCCACAGTCTTGCTGCATGGCGTCGAGGACATCGCGGGTCTGGTAGGCGATGGACTCCAGTGCGGCGCGAATAATGTGGTCCACCTTCACGCCACGTGTCAGGCCGAACAACGCACCACGGGCATACGGGTCCCAGTACGGGGCACCCAGGCCGGTAAAGGCGGGCACCAGGTACACGCCGTTGCTGTCCTTGACCTTGCTGGCGAAATACTCGGTATCCAGGGCGTCGTTGACGATCTTCAGTTCGTCACGCAGCCATTGCACGGTAGAGCCACCATTGAATACCGCGCCTTCCAGTGCATAGGCCACCTCACCACGCGGGCCGCAGGCAATGGTAGTGAGCAGGCCGTGGGACGACTTCACCGCCTGGTCGCCCGTGTTCATCAACAGGAAGCAGCCGGTGCCGTAGGTATTCTTGGCTTGGCCCGGCTCAACGCACATCTGGCCGAACAGTGCCGACTGCTGGTCGCCGGCGATACCAGCAATGGCAATGCCGCTCTTGGTGTGGCCGTACACTTCCGAAGATGGGCGCACCTCAGGCAGCATTTGCCGCGGGATACCCAGGATCTGCAGCAGCTTGTCGTCCCACTGCAGGCTGTGGATGTTGAACATCAGTGTGCGCGAGGCGTTGGTGTAGTCGGTGACGTGAACCTTGCCACCCGTAAACTTCCAGATCAGCCAGGTGTCGATGGTGCCGAACAGCAGTTCGCCACGCTCGGCGCGTTCACGGGCGCCGTCGACATTGTCGAGGATCCACTTCAGCTTGGTGCCGGAGAAATACGGGTCGGTGACCAGCCCGGTGGTTTCACGAATGTAGCCTTCGTGGCCGTCGCGCTTGAGCTGGGCACAAATCTCGGTGCTGCGGCGGCACTGCCAGACAATGGCGTTGTACACCGGGCGTCCGGTTTCCTTGTCCCACACCACCGTGGTTTCGCGTTGGTTGGTGATGCCCAGCGCAGCGACCTGGGCGTGGCTGATACCCGCCTGGGCAAGGGCCTCGACCATGGTGGCGCTTTGTGTGGCGAAAATCTCCATCGGGTCATGCTCGACCCAGCCCGCCTGCGGGTAATGCTGTGCGAACTCGCGTTGGGAGGTACCTACAACATTGGCGTCACGGTCGAAAATGATCGCCCGTGAGCTGGTGGTACCCTGGTCCAGGGCGATGATGTAGTTCTTATCCTGGGTGTCTGTCATGGTCGTAGGCCTTGCAAGAATAGGGGGTCAGGGCTGTGCGTGATGGCGGCATCAATTGGCTTGAGTATCGCCCTGGCGAATGTCATTTGTCTCAGGGGTCGCGGCGGGCGCCATTGGCAGGTTGCGTGCAATCAGGCCGCGATAGCTCGCTGCACCCAAGCAGGCGCCAAGGATCGGTGCAAATACCGGAACCAGGAAATAGGGAATATCCCGCCCGCCAGTGAAGGCGATTTCGCCCCAACCGGCCAGGAAGGTCATGAGTTTTGGCCCGAAATCGCGGGCCGGGTTCATCGCAAAGCCAGTCAATGGGCCCATGGCGCTGCCAATCACTGCAATCAGCAAGCCGATCAGCAGCGGGGCCATGGCGCCGCGCGGCAGGCCGTTGTTGTCGTCGGTCAGGGCCATGATCACGGCCATCAGAATGGCAGTGATCACCACTTCGACCAGAAACGCCTGGCTGGTGGACAGCGACGGGTGCGGGTAGGTGGAGAACACCGAGGCCAGCTCAAGGCTGCCTTCGCTACCGCGCAGCATGGCGTGGGCTTGTTCGAAATCGAAGAACAGATTGCTGTACAGCGTGTAGACCAGTGCTGCGCCACAGAATGCGCCGCATACCTGGGCCAGCATGTAGAAGGGCAGCTTGCGCTTGTCGAACCCTGCGAACAGTGTGAGGGCGATACTCACGGCTGGGTTCAGGTGCGCACCGGAAATACCGGCGGTGAGGTAGATGGCCATGCTGACGCCCACACCCCAGATGATACTGATTTCCCAAAGCCCGAAGCTGGCGCCGGCCACCTTGAGCGCGGCGACGCAGCCGGTACCGAAGAAGATGAGCAGGGCGGTGCCGAGAAACTCGGCCAGGCATTGGCTGGACAGTGTGGGTTGGCGCAGAGCAGTCGTCATGTATGACCTCGTTTTTTTTGTTGTGAGGCGCGTGGCGCTCGACAGCAAAACCCGGTGTCTATCCCCATTGACCCCGGGTGATGTAGGAAATGCACCTTATAAGTGCACCGCTTATTCAGAAACGAAAAAATATAGACAAGAAACGCTGATGTCAAAGGTCGAAAGTGAACGGTCAGTCACGATATGGTCGCTAGAATCAGCTGCTGATCCCTGTACTAGACGCGCGCGATTGCGGTGCGGTGGCTGGGATGTGGGAATTGTCCTAAAGTAGCCGCCGAGTCGTCCCTGACTGGAGCCCTTGCATGACCCCCGCCCTAGACCTGTTGAAGAAGCACCGTGCCGAGCATCGTGTGCACAGTTATGAACATGACCCGAAGTCGGCGTCGTATGGCCTGGAGGCGGCAGAAAAGCTCGGGCTCGACCCGCAACAGGTGTTCAAGACGTTGCTCGCAAGCAGCGAGAAAGGGGAATTGCTGGTAGCGGTTGTGCCTGTGGTGGGGACCTTGGACCTCAAGGCCCTGGCCCATGCTGCCGGGGTAAAAAAGTGCGAGATGGCCGACCCGGCAGCGGCGCAGCGGGCGACCGGTTACCTGGTGGGCGGCATCAGCCCGCTGGGGCAGAAGAAGCGCCTGCGGACCTTTATTGATGACTCAGCGCAGAATTTTGCAACTATCCATGTCAGCGCTGGCAGGCGTGGCCTGGAAGTGGAGCTGGCAGCGGCGGTGCTGGCGGAGTATACGCAGGGCACGTTTGCCGGGATCGGCAGAGGCTGAGATCCGGAGCCGCGCTGCAGCCCAATCGCGACACAAGGCCGCCCCACAGGAGNGGCCCCAAGGGTCTGCAATCAGGTCGCGGAACTGTACCGACGCACGCCATTCTCCTGGCGCGGCAACTGCGCCGCTACGCTACCCGGCACCGGGAACAGCACCAGGTGATCGGCTTTCACCGCAATCCCCACATCTTCACCGACCTGAAGGTCGTTATGGCTAGGGAAGATCGCTTCCAGCTGGCTGCCAGTCGGCAGTTGCAGGCGGTACAGGGTCGATGCCCCCAGGAAGCTCTTGCCAACGATGTTCGCCTGTAGCCCGCTGCCCGGTGCATACACGATATCGTCGGGCCGCAGCAGTACATCCACCGAACTGCCCGGCGCCATGATGTAGGCGCGGTTACCGCGCAGCTCACCCACTTCGGTATTGACTGCCTCGTGGCTGCTCATTTGCCCACGGATGAAGTATCCCTGGCCGATGAAACTCGCCACGAATGGCGTCTGCGGTTCGTGGTAAAGGTTATAGGGCGTATCCCACTGTTCCAGGCGGCCTTCCTTGAAGACGCCAACCTGGTCGCTGACGGCAAAGGCTTCTTCCTGGTCATGGGTGACCAGAATGGCGCTGGTGCCGCGGCTTTTGAGAATATCGCGAACCTCATGGCTCAGGCGCCGGCGCAGCTCCACGTCGAGGTTGGAGAATGGCTCGTCAAGCAGCAACAGTTGCGGCTCGGGCGCCAGCGCCCGGGCCAGGGCGACACGTTGCTGCTGGCCGCCAGACAGCTCATGCGGGTAACGCCCGCCCAGCCCGCCGAGTTTGACCAGCTCCAGCATCTCTTCGATGACGTCGGCCTGGCGTGGGTGTTTGGCGATACCAAAGGCAATGTTCTGCGCCACGGTCAGGTGCGGGAACAGCGCGTAGTCCTGAAATACCATGCCGATGCGGCGCTTTTCCGGAGCCAGGGTGAAGCCCGCCCGGGAAATGACCTCACCGGCCAGGTGGATTTCACCTTCGTGCACCGGCTCGAAACCGGCGATGGCGCGCAGGGTGGTGGTCTTGCCACAACCGGATGAACCCAGCAGGCAACCGATGTCGCCTGCGTTCAGGTGCAGGTTGAGGTTCTGGACGATGCGCTGGTCGCCATAGCCGCAGGCGAGGTTGCGCAGGTTGAGCAGTAGGGGTTGACTCATGCGTGGTGGTAAGCCGGTTCTACAAGGAATTCGAGAAGCGCCTTCTGTGCATGCAGGCGGTTTTCAGCCTCGTCCCAGGCGACCGAACGTGGGTCGTCGAGCAGGTCCTGGCTGATTTCCTCGCCACGGTGGGCGGGCAGGCAGTGCATGAAGAGGACATCGGGTGCAGCCAGGTCGAGCAGTTCGCGGGTGACCTGGTAAGGCGCGAAATGCGCCAGGCGCCGTGCAGTTTCCTCCTCCTGACCCATGGAAGTCCAGACATCGGTGACCACCAGGTGTGCATCACGCACAGCTTCCTTGGCATCCCGGATGATCTGCACGCGGTCACCGCCCAGTGCCATGAAGCGTTGATCCGGCTCATAGCCTTCGGGGCAGGCGATGCGCAGCTGGAAATCGAACTGCCTGGCGGCTTCGATATAGGAGTTGCACATGTTGAAGCCATCGCCGATCCAGGTCACGGTCTTGCCCTGAATCGAGCCGCGGTGTTCAACGAAGGTCTGCATGTCGGCCAGCAGTTGGCACGGGTGCGATTCGTCGGACAGGCCGTTGATCACTGGCACACGCGACTTGGCGGCGAACTCGGTCAGGGTGCTGTGGGCGTGGGTACGGATCATCACCACATCAACCATGCTCGACAGCACGATGGCGCTGTCACCAATCGGCTCGCCGCGGCCCAGCTGGGTGTCGCGGGGCGACAGGAAGATGGCCTGGCCGCCGAGCTGGATCATGCCGGCCTCGAACGACACACGGGTACGGGTCGAGGACTTTTCGAAGATCATGCCCAGCACACGGTTCTTCAGCGGTTCGAACAGCACGCCTCGCTTGCGCAGGTCCTTCAGCTCGATGCCGCGGCGGATCACCCCGAGCAATTCGTCGGTGGTGAAGTCCAGCAGGGAGAGAAAGTGCCTAGCGCTCATGAGTGACTACCTTATCTGCAACGGTATGCAGGTCGACCGTATGGTTTTTTTGACAACGGGGGTGACCTGCGGCGTAAGCCGCACGGGGCGGACGAAATAGGGAAAGGCGCAATACTATAAGTAAATGTCGCCTGAAGCCAAGGGGGGAAAAGCGGGGGTGATCGCAAAGGGTATTGCAAAGGGTGTCTTTACCCGTTGGCCCGTGCTGTTCTTTATTTGCTACAGACGGTTGTACACGGCTTGCTGGCAATTTGGCAAATGGCTGTCGTAAATCGTGCGCCTGATGTCGGTGGATTCACGCGGCGAAGCGCACTGGCCGCAGGGCGGGGGCGGGCGCATAGTCACTGTTCGACAACAACAAGGCAGAGGCGGCCATGACCAAGACCCTGCATCACCGTGCCTGTCACCTGTGCGAAGCGATCTGCGGGCTCAACATCGAAGTCAGCCATGAGGAAGACGGGCGGGCCCTGATCAGCTCGATCAAGGGCGACCCCATGGACCCGTTCAGCCGTGGCCATGTCTGCCCCAAGGCTGTGGCGTTGCAGGACATTCAGAACGACCCGGATCGCCTGCGCCAGCCCCACAAGCGGGTCGGCGAGCATTGGCAGGCCATTGGCTGGGATGAGGCTTTCGCACTGGCAGCCGAAAAACTGTGGGCGGTCCAGCAAGCCCATGGGCGCAATGCCGTGGCGGTCTACCAAGGCAACCCGAGCGTGCACAATTACGGCTTGATGACCCACAGCAACTACTTTCTGGGCCTGCTCAAGACCCGTAACCGTTTCTCAGCCACTTCAGTGGACCAGTTGCCCCAACACCTGGTCAGCCACTTGATGTATGGGCATGGGCTGCTGCTGCCGATTCCGGACATCGACCACACGGGGTTCATGCTGATTCTTGGCGGCAACCCGCTGGCCTCCAATGGCAGCATCATGACTGTTCCGGACGTGGAGAAGCGCCTGAAGGCCCTGCGGGCGCGTGGTGGGCGCCTGGTGGTGGTTGACCCGCGGCGTAGCGAAACGGCGGCAATGGCTGACAGCCATTTGTTCATACGCCCCGGTGGTGATGCAGCCCTGTTGTGCGGCTTGCTCAACACATTGTTCGAAGAAGGCCTGGCACGGGGCTCGCACTTGCCGGTCAACGGCCTGCAGCAGGTGCGCGAGGCCATTGCGCCGTTCAGTGCCGAGGCCGTGAGCGCCCAATGTGGTATTGCTGCAGCGGATATTCGCCAGCTGGCACGCGACTTCGCCGCTGCCGGGCAGGCCGTGTGCTACGGCCGCATGGGCGTCTCGACCCAAGCATTCGGTACCCTTTGCCACTGGCTGGTGCAACTTGTGAACCTGGTGACCGGCAACCTCGACCGCACAGGCGGCGCGTTGTGCACGGAGCCTGCCGTCGACCTGGTGGCAACCACCTCGGGCGGCCATTTCAACGCCTGGCAGAGCCGTGTGTCGGGTTTGCCCGAGTACGGCGGCGAGCTGCCGGTGGCTGCCCTGGCCGAGGAAGTGCAAACACCGGGCGAAGGGCAGGTGCGGGCCCTGGTGACCGTTGCCGGTAACCCTGTGTTGTCCACGCCTAACGGCCGCCAGCTGGATACGGCGCTGGAGGGTCTGGAGTTCATGCTCAGTATCGATCTCTACATCAACGAAACCACCCGCCATGCCGACTTGATCCTGCCCTCCACCTCAGCGCTGGAGAACGACCATTACGACAGCACCTTCAACTTGCTGGCAGTGCGCAATGTCACGCGCTTCAACCGGGCGATCCTGGCCAAGCCGGAGGGGGCACTGCATGACTGGGAGATCTTCGTCGGCCTGGCCCAGGCGTTTGCCAAGCGTGCCGAGTTGGCGTTGAAGCCGACCTGGTCGCCTGCGCAGATGATTGATCAAGCCCTGCGCAAAGGGCGCTATGGTGAAGCAACGCCTTGGCAGCTCTCCCTGGCAACACTGGACGATCACCCGCACGGGCTTGACCTGGGGCCGTTACGCAGCAACCTCGCTGGGCGTTTGACGACCGTCAGCAAGGCTGTCGAAGCAGCCCCTCAGGTCTTGCTGGACGACTTGCACCGCCTGGCGCAAATGACGTCCCCAGTGCCGGGCGAGCTGCTGCTGATCGGGCGCCGCCATGTGCGCAGCAACAACTCGTGGATGCACAACTTCCATCGCCTGGTGAAAGGCAAGCCACGGCATCAGTTGTTGATGCACCCGCAAGATTTGCAGCAGCGGCAACTGCAGGATGGCCAGCGCGTGCGCATCCGTTCGCGTACTGGCTCACTGGAGGTCGAGGTGCAGGCTTGCGAGGACATGATGCCCGGTGTGGTCAGCTTGCCCCATGGCTATGGTCATGGTCGTCAGGGCGTGCACCTGCAGATCGCCCAGGCGCAACCCGGCGTGAGTGCCAATGACCTGACCGATGAGCGCTTTCGGGACCAGGTTTCCGGGAACGCTGCGCTCAATGGCGTACCCGTGCAGGTCGAGGCCGCTTGAGGAACGGCAAGGCCGAGCACGGCGCTCGGCTTTCCGATACAATGCGACACCGTGCCGACGACTGTGTCGGATAGTTCAGCCGAGGTGCTACATGGATATCATCGAAACGATCAAAGAGCAGATTGCCAACAACACCATTCTGCTTTACATGAAAGGCTCGCCGAATGCCCCGCAGTGCGGCTTCTCTGCGCGTGCATCGCAGGCCGTGATGGGTTGTGGCGAAAAGTTCGCCTACGTCGACATCCTGCAGAACCCGGAAATTCGCGCCAACCTGCCAAAATACGCCAACTGGCCGACCTTCCCGCAACTGTGGGTAGCCGGTGAGCTGGTTGGCGGCAGCGACATCATGCTGGAAATGTTCGAGAAGGGTGAGCTGCAAACCCTGATCAAGGAAGCGGCTGCCAAGGCCAAGGCTTCTGAAGCCTGATCTTCCGGCAAGCATAAAAAAACCCGCGATCAGCGGGTTTTTTTATGGGGCGAATAGTTACTCTTCGCCCATCTGCGACTGCAGGTAGTTCTCGATACCGATCTTGTCGATCAGCCCCAGTTGGGTTTCCAGCCAGTCGATGTGTTCTTCCTCGGACTCGAGGATATCTTCGAGCACGTCACGCGAGCCGAAGTCGCCAGCGGTTTCACAATGGGCGATGGCGGCCTTCAGGTCGACCAGGCCTTGCTGTTCAATCTTCAGGTCACACTCGAGCATTTCCTTGGTGTGCTCGCCGATCAGCAGTTTGCCCAGGTCCTGAACGTTAGGAATACCTTCGAGGAACAAAATACGCTTGATCAGTTTGTCAGCGTGCTTCATTTCATCGATGGATTCTTTGTACTCGTGCTTGCCGAGTTTGTTCAGCCCCCAATCTTCGTACATGCGTGCGTGCAGGAAGTACTGGTTGATCGCGACCAGCTCGTTTCCGAGGATCTTGTTGAGATGCTGGATGACGCTTACGTCGCCTTTCATGTCGGGTTCCTGCCCTGTAGAAGTGTGTCAATCCACTGAAGTTTGAGCCCGATACTTAGGTGTGTCAAACCTAAGTTCTTGAATACTAAGTGAAAATTAATAGGAATAAGAATGTTTGTGAACCGCGTTGCAACGCTAACTTGTTGAATTGCGGGCATAAAAAAACCGGACACCAGGTCCGGTTCTTGAAATTCTGCGTTCAGGCAGCGGTAAATTCGACGGGGTAGGGCAAGGCCGCCTGGCTGACCTGAAGCTCGGTCAGGGTCTCGCGGACCACCTGCTTGGCCACGCAGGCGCATTTCCCACACTGGCTGGCGACATTGGTGGCGGCGCGCACTTCCTTGTAACTGCAGCATCCTTCATAGATCGCATCGCGGATCTGTCCGTCGGTAACGCCGACACAAAGACACACATACATAAGGGCTGACCATCGCTGGTTGGGTCGATGGGTTGGAGCTTAATGTTAATGAGAATGCTTGTCAAAGATCTTTCTGAGGGTGCTGTGCTTGAGCGACCGGTGGTCGCTTTGTCGACGGAGTCGGCCTGTCATGAGAAGCCGTGTATGATGGTCGGCCTTTGTTGGATGTCGGGCAAGCCCGTCTGGCCCGGCAAACGGTTTTTCACCCTCATCAGGAGATTACAATGAGCGTACTCGTTGGTAAGAAAGCCCCCGATTTCACCGTTCCGGCCGTGCTGGGCAATGGCGAGATCGTCGATAGCTTCAACCTGGCCTCGGCCATCAAGGGCAAGTACGGCCTGGTGTTCTTCTACCCGCTGGACTTCACCTTCGTCTGCCCGTCCGAGCTGATCGCCCTGGACAACCGCATCCCTGACTTCCAGGCGCGCAACGTGGAAGTGATCGGCGTGTCGATCGACTCGCACTTCACCCACAACGCCTGGCGTAACACCCCGGTCAACAACGGCGGCATCGGTCAGGTGAAGTACACCCTGGCTGCCGACATGACCCACGAAATCTGCAAAGCCTACGACGTTGAGTCCGAAGGCGGCGTGGCCTTCCGTGGTGCCTTCCTGATCGATACCAACGGTGTTGTCCGTTCGCAGATCGTCAACGACCTGCCACTGGGCCGTAACATGGACGAGCTGCTGCGCCTGGTTGACGCTCTGCAGTTCCACGAAGAGCACGGCGAAGTGTGCCCTGCCAACTGGAAAAAAGGCGACAAGGGCATGAACGCTTCGCCTGAAGGCGTTGCTGCCTACCTGAGCGAGAACGCTGGCAAGCTGTAATTGCTGCGTGCATGAAAAAACCGGCCTTCGTGGCCGGTTTTTTATGGTGCGCCAGGCATGGCGCGTTGCGCGATAGCGCAACCAGCTTGGCTGTGGTGGCCTCGCTGGTGACTTGGGGGTGAAAGTCCTCTACACACCCGGCAAGGGGAAGTGTTAGCCAGAGGCAAGGGTGTCGTGGGCGACTACGAATCTGAAGGAAGCCCGAGGCAAAATGCTGGCCTGACGAACAGGAAGCGGATCAGGCGGCGCAGCGGGGCAAGACGGCCATAATCGTCAAAGCCCAATACTTGCACGGAACGCTGCGACGTAAATCCGACAGGCATAAGCAGGAAGGTCACGCGAATTACCCTGGGAGATCTGTACGCTTGCCTTGGTGCTACCGAGCGTCGAGAGGCGACGGGATGAGCGTGCAGAAGTCAGCCGAGGCCGTAGTAAGTGGCGGTTAACCGCGTCACCAAGGGCCGAACAGGTTATGCCGCCAGTAGGCGTCACTGTCTCGTTGGTAGCCGCAATGCAGAAATTTCCTAAAACGGAATCTGTCACTCCGAATCCCGGCCAGAAGCCGAGGATGATGCCTGACAGCGCAAAGGTATCGACGGCGTCATCGGCGTGGACGAACGCAGAGCCGGACACGCTGATGGAGCGGGTGCTCGCACCGGCCAACCTCAGACGTGCGTATAAGCGCGTAGTCAGCAATAAGGGAGCGCCGGGTGCCGATGGCATGACGGTCGCCGACCTTGCAGGCTATGTGAATCAGTATTGGCCAATCCTCAAAGGCAGATTGCTGGCCGGTGAATACCATCCCCAAGCCGTACGTGCGGTTGAAATTCTCAAGCCGCAGGGCGGCACGCGGCAACTGGGAATTCCCAGCGTCGTGGATCGCCTGATCCAGCAGGCATTGCTGCAACAACTCACGCCATTCTTCGATCCTTTGTTCTCGGATTTTAGCTACGGCTTCCGTCCGGGCAGGAGCGCGCATCAAGCTGTCGAGATGGCCCGTGCCCATGTGGCATCGGGGCACCGGTGGTGCGTGGAAGTCGATCTGGAGAAGTTTTTTGATCGGGTCAACCACGACATCCTCATGGCCTGTATCGAGCGCCGGGTCAAAGATAAGTGCGTACTTAGGCTTATCCGTCGCTACCTTGAAGCGGGAGTCATGTCAGGCGGTGTCGTCAGTCCACGGCAGGAAGGGACGCCGCAAGGCGGCCCGCTCTCGCCGCTGCTGTCGAATATCCTGCTCGATGAATTTGACCGCGAACTGGAGCGGCGGGGCCATCGCTTCGTGCGCTATGCCGATGACGCGAACATTTATGTGCGCAGTCCTCGGGCTGGCGAACGGGTACTGGCTAGTGTCGAGCGCTTCCTGAGTCAACGTTTGAAACTGACGGTGAATCAGAAGAAGAGTCGAGTCGCGAGAGCCTGGAAGTGTGATTACTTGGGTTATGGGATGAGCTGGCATCAGCAGCCAAGGTTGCGGGTGGCAACGGTGAGCCTGAGTCGCCTGCGCGACCGGCTCGCAGAGCTGCTATGCGGCGCGCGGGGCCGCAAGATGGCAAACACCATCGAGCGGATAAACCCCGTACTACGAGGTTGGGCGGGTTACTTCAAGCTCAGCCAGAGCAAGCGGCCACTTGAGGAGCTGGATGGCTGGATCAGGCACAAACTCCGCTGTGCCATTTGGCGCCAATGGAAACAGCCCTCTACGAGGGCGCGCAACCTGATGCGTCTGGGCTTAAGCGAGGAGCGTGCCTGTAAATCGGCCTATAACGGCCGAGGCCCATGGTGGAACTCGGGGGCGCCACATATGAATCAGGCGCTGCCGAAGAAACTATGGGATCGACTCGGACTGGTCTCGATACTGGATACGATCAACCGGCTTAGCCGCATAGCTTGAACCGCCGTGTACGGAACCGTACGCACGGTGGTGTGAGAGGACGGCGGGTGTGAACCCGCCTCCTACTCAAT